>JAYTSX010000322.1:0-3549 GCA_043745445.1 Elusimicrobiota bacterium | reverse complement strand
GCACCTCGCTTGGCGCCGGTGAAATGAAAAGCGTGCGTATAAAAAGCGTCAACCTCCTTAAGAAGGGCGTTGAGTTCGCCGGCGCCGGCTCCGGACATGGCGTGGGATTGTGCCAGTGGGGAGCGCGCCTGCAGGCCGATAAAGGCAGAGGCTACACCAAAATATTGAGCTTATACTTCCCGGGCTCGGTGCTCTCGGTGGTTGACGAGTGAGCCTCCCCCTCTCGGACTACGATTACGAATATCCGGAGTCCTTGATCGCCTCCGCCGCGGCCGAGCCGCGTGATTCAGCGCGCCTAATGGTTCTCGATCGCGCCTCCGGACGCATCGAGCATGCGATTTTCCATGACCTTCCCCGTTTCCTGAGGCCCGGCGATTGCGTTGTCGTCAACCGGACCAAGGTCATGCCGTGCCGGCTGTTCGGGAAAAAATCGACGGGCGGCAAGGCCGACCTGCTTCTGGTGCGCGAGCTGGGACCCAATGTCTGGACCGCCCTCGCCTCCGGGTTTAAGGCTGGGCAGAAACTGGAGTTTCCGGGTGGCATGACGGCGACGGTCGAGGGCTTGACCGAGGAAGGCGAGTACCGGTTGGCGTTCGCGGCCGCGGACCTGCGTCCGTATTTGGCGGAGCACGGCCTTCCCCCTCTGCCGCCCTATATCGCCAAGAAGCGCGTGCCGTCGCGCGCGGACGCGGCGCGCTATCAGACGGTGTACGCGCGTGACGACGGCTCGATCGCAGCACCCACCGCGGGCATGCATTTTACGCCCGAGCTGATGAACAAGCTCAAAGGCGCGGGCATAAACTTTGCTTTCATCACTTTGCATGTCGGCCGCGGCACCTTCCGGCCCATCACAAGCGAGGACGCGTCCGCGCACACGATGCTGGCCGAGCGCTACGAGGTCGAGCCTTCCGAGGCTGCCACCATCATCGCCGCTCGAGCCCGCGGGGGCCGTGTCGTGTCCGTCGGAACAACGACCACCCGAACCCTGGAAACGCTCGCGGCGCGCCCCGAGGGCCTGGGCCCCGCGAGCGGCGAGAGCGCGCTGTACATTACCCCGGGTTACCAGTTCCGCGCCATCGACGCGCTGATCACGAATTTTCACCTGCCGCGTTCGACGCCGCTGCTCCTGGCGAGCGCCTTCGCCGGGCGCGAGCGTCTACTGGCGGCGTATCGCGAGGCTGTTTCGCTCGGCTACCGTCTCTATTCCTTCGGCGACGCCACTTTGGTCCTTTAAGGTAGAATGAGGCGTGGCGTTCACGATTGAGGCGAAAGACGGTTTGGCTCGGGCGGGCTGGCTCGACACCCCGCATGGGCGTGTCGAGACGCCGGTGTTCATGCCCGTCGGCACTCAGGCGAGCGTCAAGGCGCTCGATTCTGATGACATGCGCCGGCTCGGCGCGAACGCGATCCTCGCCAATTCCTACCACCTGTACCTGCGTCCCGGCGTGGAGGTCGTGAAGGCCGCGGGAGGCCTCCATAAGTTCATGGACTATGAGGGCTTCATCCTTACCGATTCCGGCGGCTTTCAGGTTTTAAGCCTCTCCGACCTGCGCGAAATCGACGATGAAGGCGTTACTTTCCGATCCCACCTTGACGGTTCTAAGCACCGGCTCACGCCTGAGTCGGTCATCGGCGTGCAAGCCGCGCTGGGTTCCGACGCCTGGACCACGCTCGATGAGTGCCCCCCATACCCTTGCTCCGAGGCGGAAGCGGCCCAGGCGCTCGAGCGCACGCTGAAATGGCATGACCGTTCCGTGCCCGCCGTCGCCGCCGCGCGCGCCGCCGGCTCCAAGTGCCTTTTCTTTCCGCTGTTCCAGGGCGGCCTTCATCCGTCCTTGAGAAAGCGGTCGGCGGAACATCACAATGCGTCGCCGGCCGACGGAATCTCCATCGGCGGCTTCATGGTCGGCGAGGACAAGGCCACGACTTGGAGCATGCTGACTGAGACGACGGCGCTTTTGCGCGAGGAGCGGCCGCGCTACCTGATGGGCGTGGGCACGCCGCTCGACCTGTGGGACTCCATCGCGTGCGGCGTCGATATGATGGACTGCGTTTACCCGACGAGGGTCGCGCGTACGGGGCAGGTGATGGCTTCGAGCGGGAAGTACAACGTGACGAACAGCCGTTTCCGCCGCGATTTTACGCCGCTTGATCCGGAGTGCTCCTGCTTTGTTTGTGCGCGTTACACCAAGGCCTACCTCGGGCACCTGCTGCGCTGCAAGGAACTCGCCGCCTACCGGCTGTTGTCTTATCACAACCTCCATTTCATGGAGCAGACCACGGTCGCCATTCGCGCCGCGATTCGGGCAGGCCGCTTCGCGGACGCGCGCGCGGAATTCCGCGAACGGTACGCGGAAAAGAAGCCGCTGGTTTGACGGTTTTGTCTCAGCCTATTGACCATCGGCGTCCACTTCCGTATAATCCCCGAATTCGGTAATACATGGCGTCCAATAACACTGGACGTTCAACAAATCCGCGGAGGACTTGAATGGACTTTATCCAAAGCATGAAATTCCCGTTCGTCATCGTGATGGGAATTTCCCTGATCGCGCTTGCAACCGCTTTCTGGCTCATTAACTGGGTCATGGCCAAGGACACCGGCACAGACGCGATGCGCAAAATCTCCGACGCCATCAAGGCCGGAGCCGAAGCCTACCTCCGCCGCCAGAACTACACGATCATCTCGCTCTCCGCGGTGCTCGCCGTGGTGATCTTCGTCCTCTACGCCTTCGTGCGCAAGCATAACGAGCACGATCCCGCCGCCCCGATGGCTCTGGCGCTGTGCACCACCGCCTCCTTCATCGCGGGCGCGACCTGCTCGCTGATCGCCGGCTACATCGGCATGTGGGTGTCGATCCGCACCAACATCCGCACGGCCTCGGCCGCGCGCACCTCGCTCAACGACGCGCTGCGCATTGCGCTTCGCGGGGGCGCCGTGTCCGGCCTGTTCGTCTGCGCGATGTCGCTTATCGGCGTCGGCGGCTTGTTCCTCATCTTAAAGCTCCTGGGCTACCCGTATGAGAAGATCCCGTTCATGATCGTCGGCTACGGTTTCGGCGCCTCGTTCGTGGCGCTGTTCTCCCAGCTCGGCGGCGGCATCTACACGAAGGCCGCGGACGTCGGCGCGGACCTCGTCGGCAAGGTCGAAGTCGGCATCCCCGAGGACGACCCGCGAAACCCCGCCGTCATTGCGGACCTCGTCGGCGATAACGTCGGCGACTGCGCCGGCCGCGGCGCGGACCTCTTTGAGTCCACTGCTGCCGAAAACATCGGCGCGATGATTCTCGGCGTCGGCCTGATTCCGTACTTCGGCTGGAGGGGCGTCGTGTTCCCTCTTGTCGCCCGCGCGCTCGGCATCCTCGCGTCGATCTGCGGCGTGCTCGTCGTGCAGTGCGAAGAGCACGAGGACCCGATGGACGCGCTCAACATCGGCTACTACCTGACCTCCTTCCTCTCGGCTCTGGGATTTGCGGGAGCGGCTTGGTGGATGCTGCGCTCCGAGGCGGCCCCGAACGCGTGGATCTTCTACACCACCTGCGGATTTATCGG
>JAYTSX010000321.1:0-43466 GCA_043745445.1 Elusimicrobiota bacterium | reverse complement strand
ACGAAGGCTTACGGCTCGCTCCGGCCGCACCCTCGGCCACGAGCAACGGCGCGGAGCTCGACGGGGTGACGCCCAACGACGCGAGGCGATAGCCGGCCCGGCGCACGCCCGCGATGATCTCCGGCAAGGCGCTCACGGTGGCCGAGCGATCGACGAGCGCCGGCGCCTTCGCCTCAAAGCCGTCGTGAAGCAGAACGATCGCGCCTGGATGAAGCTGGGCCAAGGTGGTCGCGGTGATGCCGGAAGCGTTGAGATCTCCGTCGTGGCCGCGGTCCGACCAGAGCATCATTTTCATATGGCGCTCCGCCAGAATACCGCGCAGCGGAAACCCGCGCACCCCGAACGGGGGCCGAAACCAGACCGGCCGGGTTCCGGTGATTTTCTCAAGAATGTCCTGCGTGCGGTCGATCTCTAAGGCCATCGTCGCCCGGCTCGCGAGATGGAGATACGGATGCGACCAGGTGTGGTTGCCGATCTCGTGGCCCTCGTCGCGGATGCGGCGCACAAGCTCCGGGTAGCGCTCGGCGCTCGCGCCGCACAGGAAAAATGTCGCCTTGATCCCATTGGCCCGCAGGATGTCGAGAATCTGGCCGGTGTAGGGCACGGACGGTCCATCATCGAAGGTGAGCATCACCTCAGCCGGATCGCCGCCGCGCACCAGCGCGGGGCCGAGCAAGGTCGCCTGGGGCGAGCCCAATCCGTACGCGAGCACGCCGACGACAGCGAGCGCAAGCACGGCGACGGCGGAGGCGATTCTCAGACGAGGATTCTTCACGAGGGGTTCTTATATTGTATCTATAAATCCCATGCGCGCAAGCCCCCCGATTCTTGACACCGTTCGGCAGGACTGGATCCATCTCGTCCTCGCGCCGGTGTGGGCATTGGTCCTCGGGCTCGCGTTGGGGCTGACGCCGCTCGCGCGCTGGAAGCTCAACGCGTTCGGTCTCAGCGGTTCGCCGGTGGATGCCTTCCTGGGCGCGTTCATCATGGCGCATCTCGTCATCGTCTTCTTTCGTTCGCACGCCAACGCGGAGATCCGGACTTTGCACCCGGTCCGTTTCTGGATCGTACCGCCGGCACTTCTGCTTCTGCTGATCTTGTCGGGATCCGCTCGCATAGCCGCGGCCGCGCTCGCGACCTGGTGGGATGTATACCACTCGTCGCTGCAGACATTCGGGCTCGGACGCATCTTCGACCACAAGGCGGGCAACGACCCCCGGGCTGGACGACGGCTCGATTTGATGCTCAACCTCCTGCTCTATGTCGGCCCCATCCTCGGCGGGACGATGCTCGTTTTTCATGCGCTTCCGCTGTACTCGCTCGACGCCGGCCCATGGGCGCGCGCGCTCGTATTACATCAGCCGCAGATGCGCCTCATCGTCATCGCGGCGGGGCTTCTATTTCTGGTGCTCTATCTAGAGACTTACGCGTCTCTCGTGGAAGAAGGCTACCGCCCGCCGCGGGAGAAGATCGTGCTGCAGTTGGGCACGGCCACGGTCTCGGTATGGGCTTGGGGCTTTAATCCGCTCGGCATGGCCTTGTTCATCATGAACTTTTTCCATGCCTGGCAGTATTTCGCCTTGGTCTGGCGCTATGAACGGGATAACATCAGCACGGTTCTGCGAGTTCCCAAGGGGACCCGCGGGCGAGCCCTCGCCTTCGCGGGATTGGCCGGCGTGGGGTTCTTATACGGCTCCGTTTTCGGGATCCTTGGAGAGCTTTCGAGCAAAGCCTTGGCAGTCACTTTGGTCGTCTCTTTGATGCACTTTTGGTACGACGGCTTCGTCTGGTCCGTGCGTCGAAACCACGTCTAAAACCCCTAGGCCCAAGGCCCATCTCCTATATAGGTCTTAATCCCCTGGGCCCCCATCTTGAGCCGGGCTACAATCTCAGTAGGCTATGAAACCCTCAGGGTTGCTCGCACTTCTCCTCTCAGCCACGATTCCAACCTCATCTTTTGCCCAGCGTTTTTCAGCCTCTCAACCCGTGACCGCCTCTCAAGGCTCCGTCTCCGGCGCGGCCGGAACCGTCCAAATCGTCCCCGCCTCATTCGGAGCCTTAGCTCCCCTCTCGCTTCCAGCCCCATCGCTGACGCCCGGCCTCGCACTGACCCCCGCAATCACGCCTTCGGCGATCGCCGCCGCGATCCAAAGCGCCCCGTCCGCCGCCCAGGTCATCGGCGCGATACCGGTTTTGCCCACCGCGTTGGCGGCCTTCATCTTGCCCGTCGCGGCGCAACCGCTTAAGCCCTCTTCTTTTGTTATTCCGGCCCGCTTCGTCGCTCCTTCCGCGACGGCCAAGGACGAGAAGCCCGGCGCCAAGACCTGGACGGAGAAGCTCGCCGCGATGTTCGACGGCAACGCAAAGAAATCTTCGGACGAGACGCCGGTCGATCCCGCCAATCTCAAAGCATTCGTCGTCCGCCACGGCCAGCCGATGGCCGAGATCACTTTGGCTGAGGCGGCCGCGCATGCCGGTCAGGTACGCCTGCTCACCGCGAAAAACGATCCCTCCGGCCTGACCGAGAAGCACGCGGCTCAGGTCGGCGTGATTCTGCGAGGCGGCGCGACCAAGGCCGTCCAGCAGGAATCGCTCGCCATCGACTGGTCCCCGAAAGCGGCCGCGACCGCAGAGAGCGCGGCTGCGGCGACCGCTCCCTCCACGCTCGGCTCAAAGCTTCTCTGGCCGGTGCGGGAAGCCAAGTTCCTCGCGAAGACCTTCGCCGCCTCTCTCGTGAAGCCCTTGCCGAGCGAAATTTTCGGCGGCATCGCCACCAAGTCCTTCCCGCTCGCTACCTCGATCGGCGTCTACTGGGCGACGGCCGGACTCGCTCACCCGTTCGCGTTCGCGGGACTCATCGCGCTCAGCGTGACCCAGGAAGTCTTCCACGGATTTTTTCTGAAGAGCTGGAACAACTTCCAGGAAAGCTTGCGCAAAGCGCGCGGCTTCAACTACCAGATGTTTTTCAATCTCGCCTACATGCAGGGCTTTGGCACCTTGTACCGGCTCCTGTCGTGGTCGGCCAATCCAAAAAACGTGACGCCGCCTTGGAGCGTGCATTACTGGAAAGACATGGCGGTGATGTCCGTCGTCGGCACCTTCTTCGGCGTGCTCGGCTACAACAGCCTCAACGCGCTGTACGCAAAGGGGTCGATCACGCGCTGGCAGCACTCCGGCATTCAGCAGGTGCGCGACCTGGGCTTCCTGCTCGCCGGCCCGTTCTTTGCCTCCGGTTCGATGACCGTGTTCTGGAGCATTTTCCTCTTTCAGCAATCGCTCGACCTCGCGATCTCGATCTGGGCGGGCCGCGCCAAGGCCCGGGAGATCGTCTTCGTCACCAGCGCCACCGTGGCCGGCAGCGCCGAGTTCCAGAATAAATACCCTGTCGCCGGCGTCGCGATCGAACCCCCGCTGAAGCAAGCCATCAACGCCGTCTTCGACAACCCTCTCGTGCGTCTGATGACCTGGCCCGCCCGCGCGCTGTGGAAGCTCGTCCGCGGAGGAAAGAAGTGATCCGTAAAATGTTCGCCGCCTCGCTTTCCCTGCTCCTCGCGCTCTCAAGCGCGCCCGACCTTCGCGCTCAGATCATCACCGGCTCCGCGAACGCCGCGGTGGCGCGCGTCACGGTTTCCTTCGGCGCCGTCAACAGCCCCACGCTGACGCCTCCGACCGCTTCAGGCGCGCTCACGCTGAACGCCTCAGTCGCGCCGGCCGTGACGCCCGCGTTCGCGGCAGTCCCGGTTTTGGCCCCCGCTCTTGCCGCAGCCGTCCAGCCCGCCGCCGCGAAGCCGGTCACGATTGCAGCCGCCAAGGCCGTCATCCCTGGGGCGCTCGCGGCCTCGCCCCTGCCGTCGGCCGCCGCCGAGGAAGGTCTTTCTCCGCGCGAAATTCAGGCCCTGCGCTCAGCCTGGCAGGCCGCCCACGCGCTCGTCGAGCCGGTCCCCGGCGCTCCCGACACCTTGGCCGACGCGCCGATCGTCGACTCGCCCGGCCGTGCGTACACCCCTTCCCCCGAAGATTGGCGGGACCAGATCCTTCACTTCATGCTCCTCGACCGCTTCGCCCGCTCCGGGAAAGCCCGCACCCACGGCGATGTGGCGCAGGGCGGCTCGCGCCATGGCGGCAACCTGCGCGGCGTCATTAAGAAGCTCGACTACCTCAAAGGCTCAGGCATCACCACGCTCCTTCTCTCGCCGGTCACGCAGAACCAGGCCCCCTCCTATCACGGCTACGCCCCGGTGCACATGCTCGCCGTCGATCCGCACATGGGCACGATGGCCGATTTTAAAGAACTGGTCGCAGAGGCCCATAAACGAGGCATGTTCGTCGTGCTCGATTGGGTACTCAACCACAGCGGCCCCGTGTTTGAGTACAAAGAGGGCTCGCAGTGGCGCGGCCTCGACGGTCAGCCCAAGGAGATCGGGGAGTGGACCGAGACGCTCAAGCCGAATGATCTGAAAGACCCGAAGCACTTCACGCGCCGCGGCGTGATCGACACCTGGAGCGACCACGACCAGGCGACGAACGGCGACTTTCCTCCCAACTACCGCCACTACGCTTCCGACAAACCTGAAACCGCCGACGCGCTGATCCACATCGCCAAGTGGTGGATTCAGGAAACCGACATCGACGGCTTCCGCGTCGATGCGGTCCGGCATGTGGCGCCCGGCTTCGTGCCCGTGTTCTCCAAAGCGATCAAGGAATACGCCGCTTCGATCGGCAAACGGAATTTCTTCCTCGTCGGCGAAAATTCAACCGGCATCGACGCCGACCTGATCCCACACATGACGACCGACGGCCTCGATAGCGCCTTCAACTATCCGGCTTATCGTCGCGAGACATACGCCCAGCACGGCCAAGCGCCGACGCGCACGCTCGAGGACAGCCTGCGCAGCACCTTCCAGTCTCTTGGCGCGCTGTCCTCCTACTTGCTTCGCTTCATCGACAACCACGATGTGTACCGCTTTCTTCGTCTCGGCGAACCCGAGGGCCAGCTCAAGGTCGCGCTCGCATATATGCTCTTCTCAATCGGCATTCCGATGACTTATTACGGAACGGAGCAGGGCTTCCGCCAGGACACCGACCGCCTCGATCCCGAGGGGCCCGATCATCCCGCCGACCCCCGCAACCGCGAGGACCAGTTCGCGGACGGTCAATTCAAGTCCGACAGCTCGGCGGGCGACAAGTTCGACACCGAGAGTCCGATGTACAAGTGGCTGGCCAAGATCGCCGGAGTGCGCAAGGAATACGCGGCCCTGCGCCGCGGCGAACAATGGATGCGTTGGTCTGAGACCGACGCGACCGGCCTATTCGCCTTCTCGCGCATTCACGACGGACAAGAAGTCGTCGTCGCGATCAACTTCAGCGCGCAAACCACGGTCCGCACGATGTTCGTCGACGCCGGAATTAGCCCGAAAGGGACCGTCTTCCGTGACGCGCTCGATGACTCCTACCGCACCGAGGTCAACAAGCTCGGCCGGATGAACATGCTTCCCGGTTCGCAAATCCATGTCTCCGTGCCGCCGCTGAGCGTGCGCGTCCTGGTTCGTGACGCCCGTTAAGAGCGCGCTGCCCTCATGGGCGGGCAAGGTCCTTTATCTCGTCCTCCTCGACCGCTTCGCCGACGGCGATCCCTCGCGCAACGACTTCGGCCGCGATGAATATTCTCCGACCGATCCGGAAAAATTCCAGGGCGGCGACCTCGAAGGCCTGCGCCGCCGGCTGCCGGGCTTAAAGCGCCTCGGCATCGACGCCATCTGGCTCACGCCGCCGACGCACGGGCAATGGGTCAATCCCACGATCGCCACGCGCGGCTACCACGGCTATTGGCCTTACGACTTCACGGCCGTGGACCCGCACTTCGGTACCCTTGAGGATTACCGGCGCATGGTCGCCGACGCCCATGCGCTTGGCATGAAGGTGATCCAGGACATCGTGGTCAATCACACGGCTAATTTTTTCACCGTGACCGCCGAAGGCTACGACCCGAAGCATCCCGAGCGAAGCTGGCGCGCGATCCCCGGCACCTATCCGCCCGACGGCGAGCCCAAGGCGCCCAACGATCCCGTCTTTAAGATGAACGATCCGCGCGATCCCGCGCACCGCAAAGCCGGGGTTTACAATTTCACGCCGAATATCGACGACTACCGCGACCGGCGGCAAACTTTAACGCACGCGATGGGCGATCTGGACGACATCAATCTTGAAAATGCCTTGGCTGCGCGCCGCATGCGCGAGATATACCGTTTTTGGATCGAACAGGTCGGAGTGGATGGATTTCGGGTGGACACCGTCTATTACACGCCCGAGGGCTTCTACGACGATTTCTTAAAAAAAATGGATCCGAAGGATCCCGGCCTCAAGCCGTTCGCCGCGGAACGCGGCAACAAGGAGTTCCTGGTCTTCGGTGAGGTCTGGAGCTACGATTACAAAGCGATCGGCAAGTATCTCGAAGGTCCGCGCGGGCCGCGTTTAGACTCGGCGGTGGACCTTCCTCTCAACGAGGCCCTGAACCAAGTCTTCTTCCGCAAGTCCGCGACCGATCATCTCCGCGCGCCGCTTGCGGCGCGCAAGCGTAACCCGAAATTGTGGGTCACCTTCGCCGATAATCATGATGTCGAAAGAGTCTACGCAAGGGGCACGCCGCGCGCAGCGCGGCAATGTCTTGCCGCTCTATTCACCCTGCCTGGTTTACCCTGCGTCTACTATGGGACGGAAGCCGGTCTCACCGGCGCCCGCCAACAAATGTTCGACGATTCGTTAACGGACGCGAAGCGTCCGGAAAATAAGTTTCTACGCAAACTAATCTCCCTGCGCAAAGAACATGCAAGCCTCGCCGTAGGCGAGGCGACCGTGGAGCATTCTGGAGCTTCCTGCGGAATACTCTCCTACGTTGTCGTTAACGGAAAAAGCCGTTACCGGATTATTTTCAATACCGCACCCGAGCGCCGTGCTTACGCATTAGCCAATTCAGGCAAAGGTGTAAAAGTCCTTCTCTCCTCCGACCCCATTGCGTTGTCGTCCGTCTTATCCCTCGCCGCCGAATCGTTCCTCATCCTGGATGAAAGCCGGTCTCCCGTAAAAAAATCTCCGTTGCCGTCCGCGCCCAAGCTGAAGCTCAAGTCTTCGGGCCCCTTCAAAGAACCCTTCCCCGTTTCCTTCACCCTCCCCAAAGGCCCCAAACCCGCCCGCCTCGATCTCCTCTGCGACGACGACATGGAGCGACGCCGTCCCGTGCGTGATTTGAAATCCGGCACCGTCCTCGCGGACCCCGAGATCCTCGGCGGCGGCAAGCGACGCCTTCGCCTTCTCTCGACGGCCCAAAACGGAGTTAGGACCCTATCGACGGCCATCGATGTAGACCTTCGCTGCTGCGACCGCCTACTTGTGGAACGCGGCGTCCCCCCCGCGAACAAGGGCGGCTTCGCCGGCCGCCGGCTTCGCGCTCCCACCGAGGCCAGCTACGACGGCCAGCTTTCACTTGAGCGCGTTCGTATCTGCGCCCGCGGCCGCGATCTCAAGATGGAGCTATTGATGAGCCGCGTCACCGACTCCTGGAATCCGCCCGAGGGCTACGACCACGCCTACTTCGGCGTCTATTTCCAGTTCCCCGGCCGCCCCGGCCACGACGCCCTCCCGAAGATAGGCGCGAAGGTCCCGGGCTTCCATTGGGACTCGGGCTTTCTTCTGTATGGCTGGGGCTCACGCTCGTTCTCGGCCAAAGGCTCGGGCGCCGACGCCTACGGCCCGCCCCTTCCCGGCGAAGTGAAGCAGTCGGCGAACCCCGCGCGCCGCACCATCAACTTCCTTTTCTCGGAGCGCTGCTTCGGCAAGCTTAAGTCATTTGACGGGTGTCGGGTTCTGATCACCACTTGGGACGGATACCTCGGGGAACTACGCGCGATCTCCGCCACGCCCGAGGACTGGACCTTCTCCGTCGCCGACGGCGGCCCGCTCGACGCTCCCAAAATATTCGATCATATCCTCCTGGACCTGTGAGCCCCCCAATGACCCTTTCCGCCGAAGACCTCGTTGTTCTGGCACTCGACCGCAGCGACACCGAGCGTGGCTATTATTATTTCCACGCTAAGTCGTCCGAGTCCGCGACGCGATTTTCCTCCGCCTCCGAGCTCCCGGATGCGCCGCGTGTCGTCATCGCCCTCTTCGCCACCAAGACATACTCCGAAGGCATGGGCGGCGGCGGCAGCGAGCGCTCACCCGAGGATCGAGCCCTGACGCGCGCCATCGCCTCTCGTTTTTCCGGGCGCATATCCGTCGTCCTGATGAGCGGCTCCAAACATACGGACGCCGGCGGTCCTAAAGGCCTCATCGAGTTCAAGCCCGCGATGCTGCGGCAAGCGCCCCAGCTTCTGCGCGAATGCTGGACCAAGCCCAACCGCCAGGATTACATGTATCTGGTCACGAAAACTTTCGGCCTCAACCTCGTCGTGCGCGTGTTTTTTATGATTCTGCCCGTTCGCAGCGGAGGCCTCAAACTTTTGCGCGCGGCCATCGCGCTCGCCTGGTATCAACTCCAAGACACTGTCTTCACCGTGTTCGGGCAAACTTATATGAAATTTCTCGGCCGCATGACCGGCATGCTGCGCGTGGGGCCCGCCTATCTCGGCGATTTCACCTTCGTTTATGTCCAACTGTGCTTTTCTGAGTTCCTCAACCGCCTTGTGCTCGGCCCCATCGGCATGAATCCGCTGGTCTACACCTGGGAGGGGATGGGCCTTATCTTCCTCAATATTATCCAGGGCATGCTTTCCGGCGGTCCGCTGACACCCGCGATCAATAAGATGCGTCGCGCGGGAGTGATCAGCCACTCGACGATGATGCACCTGTATCAGATCGCAAGCCTCTCAATGCAGTTCGGCCTCCTCGCCACCTTCGGATACCAGTACGAGTACGCGCTGCTGACCGTAGGAACATTCGCGCTCTCCTGGGGCTCCTACGCGATTTTTTCACTGCTCTTCCAGGACCCCGCCTCTGAGACAGCGGACGCGGCGATGGTGACGCGCCTCGAAAACCTGGCGAAGCTCGCGCACGCGCGCTGAACCCCGGCCGACGGCAGTTATTTAGGACGTTCGATAAGACTGTTTCCGACCGGAAGCGCCCTTGACGCTGAACGAAAAAAAGGGACTATCCTGAGCCCATGAAGACGGACTCCGGTCGAATGAGGCTTTTTTTCCACCTTGTTTCGCCACAAGGACTGAGCGTGCGGATCTACCTGGGCCGCCGCGCGCTCACGGCAGAGCTCGGAACACAGAAGCGACTGGCGATCCTGGGAGAGATAATCAAACATCATCCACGCGGTCCGGCGGCGCTCGACGGGATCATTCATGTCGGGCATGGCGCCAGCATAAGCAGAGACACCTAAAGCGTCAAGGAGACACTCGCACCGGTGCGAGTTCCCGCCCATGATTTTGGTAGTCTACGCGCATGAAAGACCGCATCACTCCCGAATTCATCGCCGCGATCCCCAAGTCCGACCTCCACCTCCACCTCGACGGCTCGTTACGCCTTAAAACGCTGATCGAGCTCGCCCGCGAGGCGAAGGTGAAGCTGCCCTCCTACTCCGACGCCGGGCTGCGCAAGCTCGTGTTCAAAGAGACCTACAAGGATCTGCCCGACTACCTGCACGGGTTCATGTACACCTGCGCGGTGCTCCCGGACCTCGAAAACCTGACGCGCGTGGCCCAGGAGCTCGTCGAAGACAACGCCGCCGAAGGCGTGCGCTACATTGAGGTGCGCTTCGCGCCGCAGCTGCATGTGACCTCCTCGACGGGCGTGCGCGATGTCGTGCGCGCCGTCGCCGCGGGCCTCGCGGCCGGAGCGAAGGCTCACAACAATTCCAAGGCCGTGAAGTCGGGCGAGGACGTGCCCTTTCACTTCGGCATGATCCTCTGCGCAATGCGCCGCTTTAAAAAGGGCATGTCGCCCTACTTCGCCGACATGCTGCGCCTGATGGAGCACGCCCCCAAGGATGAAATTTACGCGGCGGCGTCTCTCGAGCTTGCTCGCGCTGGCGTCGAACTCGCGCATGAAGGCCTGCCCGTCGTCGGCTTCGACCTCGCCGGCGAAGAGGCCGGCTATCCACCGGCCGACCACTGGGCCGCGTACCAATACGCCCACAACCACTTCGTGCGCAAGACCGTGCATGCCGGCGAAGCCTATGGCCCCGAATCCATTTGGCAGGCGGTCACTCAATGCCACGCTAACCGCATCGGCCACGGCACCTTTCTGTTCGCGGCGGACATGGTCGCGGACCCGAAGATCGAGGACCGCAAGAAATATGTCGAAGATCTCGCGAACTACCTCGCCAGCCAGCGCATCGGCATCGAGGTCTGCGTCACGAGCAACCTGCAGACGATCCCTTCGCTGAAGTCACTCGACAAGCACCCGATTCGGCAGATGATCGACCACGGCCTGTCCGTGTCCATCTGCACGGACAATCGCCTCATCTCGAACACGACGGTATCTCACGAGATGGAGCTGGTCTGCGAGCACGCCAAGGTCAGCCGCGTCGAACTCAAGCGCCTCGTCGTTGCAGGATTTAAAGGCGCGTTCTTCCACGGCTCGTTCGCCGCGAAGCGAGACTTCGTAAAGGCCGCGATCGCGCGCTACGACAAGCTCGCCGCCCAGCACTTCCCCGCCGCTAAGACGAACTGACCGAGGCGATCCTCATCGAGAAGCCGGGTCAGCACGAAGACCGCTCCGGCGAGCGTCGCGCGCATGTCAAGCCCCGAAGGGTGAGTGGGTGCGCTATTCAACCCCGCACGGGCCCTGTGAGCATGTCGCGGTGTGCGTCCCCGCATTCTCGCCCGACACCGTCAAACGCGACGCTGCCTGATCTACGGAAATAGATAATCACTCGTCCCGGGACGAGTGATTATCAACAGCGGCGCTATTGAGGCGTGTACGGCCGGAACGTGCCGTCGGCGATAAGCACGACCGACTCCGGCCGGTGCGCCACCTCGTTGGTCCCGGTAAAAAATAGCACGATCTTTACGCGGCTCCAGCGGCCCTGGTGGCGGCGCAAGGTCGCGCACAGCGCGTCGCGCATCTTCTCGTAGTTCGCCCAAGTGTCATCGGAGAAGCCGATCGAGTGCGCTTCGCCCTCATCGCCGAGCGGCGTCGCCTGCAGCGCGTCGACAAACTCCGCCATCAGCTCGGCCTTGCGGGTCGCGGTATGGGCGGAGCCGCCGACGCCGTGAAGGTTTTCGACCTTCGGCAGATATTTGATGTACCCGGCGGACTGCAGATACCGGAAGCCGTCAAGAAGCTGCTCGGAGGTGTGCTGGCGCGCCGTGAGCACGTAGACCTGCTCCGCCACACGCGGATCAGAGAGAGCGCCGACCATGGCGCCCCAGCTCGGGCCCTGCCACTCAGAGGCGGGCAGATTCTCGACCGCGTATTTAAGGTCAGCCGTGAACTGCGGCCCCATGAACTCGCGAAATGACGCATCGCCGCGCAGCTCGTAGTCCTTGAGATTGGCGCCGCCGTAAACGAAGTCCTTGCCGATATTTTTTTCGATCACGGCAAAGTGCGCGGTCGGAACGGAGAGCTCCTGAGCGCTCCCCTTCTTGAACAGGATTATTCTCGTCGGAAAGCCCGGCCCGAAGGCGTTGCCGTCGAGATCAAGGACAAACGCCCGGACCGGGGCCGGGGTTTCGTTAGCCGCGACGGCTGGCTTGAGCCAATCGACTTGGGCCCGGCGCAGCTGACTGAGGGGATTGGGACGCTCAGGCGTCGCCGCGGCAGCCTGAACCGGACGCAGCGCGGCGGGAACGGCGGCGAACGCCGCGACCGGCGCGGGCAAAGCGGGCGCGGTGAACGCGGTAAGAGAGGGAGCGGAAACGGAAAGCACCGGAGTCTGACATTGTGAGAGCGCGAGTGGTGCCGAGAGCGAAACGACAGGAACAGGGGCCGCTGTCGCATGAACGGTGGTCAGGATTTGTGCGCGCGCGGGTGTGACGATAAGAAGCGCGAGCACTGCGGCTCGCACCTGAGCGAGTCGTCCCTGACGGCCGAATACTGTAACCGGTAAACCTGACACCTTTATGGCCGTGCCGACCACTTTTGGAATGAGGCGGACTGACCTTCTTTGAAGCGCAGGCCGAGATCGATGGACTCGAGGGTCTGGTCGAGCGTTTTGCGCGCCATCTCGATTTCGTTTTCGGGGGCACGGAAGAAGGCTTCGATTTCTGCCTTGAATGCGGCTGAAACGAGCCCTCCGGCGGCTCCGATCACACGGGTGCCGCCTCGGGGGCCGAGCTTGGACGACAACGCCTTCCAATTCGCCTTCACGAAGGCCCATGAGCGATCGCGCGTCGCGGGATTGGAGAGAAGCCAGGCATACGGCATCCAGGCGTCTTGCGCGCGGATCTCGTCTGAGATCGTCATCGCGAGATACTGATCGAGCAGGGCCGCTTCATTGAACTCGGCGAGCGCGCGCAGCATCAGACTTTTCTGCTCGGGCGTCTTCGGCGCGGCCAACCGCGCGCGGAACTCCGCAAACAACTTGGGATCGTTGCGGCGCGCGGCGGCGGTCAGAATTACCGGCGCGACGGAGGAATCCACGGACGACGGATCCGCCAGATACTTCGCCAGGCGCGCCGCGACTTCGTCTTGGTCGAGAGACTTGGGCGCCAGCAGGGCCAGCGCGTTGAGCACGGTCGGACGGGTGAGCGTGGCTTCCTGGCTTTCCCCCTTCTTCTTATCCCAGCCGAACGATTTCAGATGCGGCCCAAAGAAGGACGCGGCGAAAACACCAAGCGCATCACGCTCCGCGTCATTACGTGTTAATTCCTGGCGAATGGTCTTAAGGTACGCAGCCGTGTCCTCAATGATCAGACGCGAAGCGTCGCCGCGGAACGCGGCGAGCGCGTCAAGAAAAGTGGCGACCGGCATACGCCCGGCACGGACTTGGGCCCATAAATTATTTAACAGCCCTGCTCTCTCAACCGAAGAAAGTTCACCGCGGCGCGCCAGCGCCGCAGACAAAAGTTCCGGCGCGAGATCAAAGCGATAGTATCCCGTCTCACCGGCGTTCGGATAAATCCAAGCCACCTTGCCGTTCCCCGGCAAGGTTACCCCTTTCGTTTCTTTATCTAATAGCACGGAGGCGGTGCGCGCCTTGCGTTCGCCCTCAAGGCGGTAGCGCACCACGACAGGAATAGACCACCGCGTGTCGACCTTTAAATTGAAGGCCGAAAAGCGCGACTGCGTCAAACTCAGCGTTTGACCCGAGAGCGCCACGCTCACCAGCGGCACGCCCCCCTGTTTGAGCCACCCGTCCATCATTTTCGCCACAGGCTTACCCGACGCGCGCTCAAGTTCTTTCGCGAGATCCCTCGCCTCGGCATTCTTATACGAGAAACGCTTCATATACGCCTGGATGCCCTGACGGAAGGCCGCTTCGCCGATATAGGTCTCTATCATGCGCAAAAGCGCGCCACCCTTCTGGTACGACATCGGATCGAACTGGGCCTGAATCTCCGCGGGCGTGGCCGCGTCGGAACGGACGGGCCGCGTGCCGGGCAGAGCGTCAATGGACAACGGAGATCGCTTGCCCTGGTCGAACTCGTCCCAAACCTTCCACGCCGGCTTCCAGGAGTCCACGATCTTGTAGGCGAGCCAGGTCGCGAAGGCCTCGTTGAGCCACAGGTCGTTCCACCAGCCCATCGTCACGAGGTTTCCAAACCACTGGTGCACGATCTCGTGGGACACGGTTTCGGCGACGCGGCGCTTAGCGGCGTCCGAAGACAGCTTCGGATCGATCAACAGCGCGGTGTCCCGGTAAAGGATCGCGCCCCAGTTTTCCATGGCGCCCGAGGCGAAGTCGGGCGCGGCGACCATGTCGAGCTTGGGCAGCATGTATGGGATGCCGAAATATTTATTGAGATAAGTCAGCGCGTTCGCGCCGGCGTCGAGGGCAAAGTCGGCCTGCGCGATCTGATCGGGCGCGGCCCAGACGGTCAGCGTGGTCTTTCCGACTTTGCGGGTGCGGGCTTCCAGGCGCGCGGCGAAGACGGCCAGGAGATAAGAAGACATCTTGGGTGTTTCTTGGAAAACGACGGTACGGCGACCGTCAAGAACCGTCTCGGAGACCGAGGGCATGTTGGATAACGGCGTCAGGCCGGCCGGAACCTCCAGCGTCAGTTTAAAACTCGCCTTGAAGGACGGCTCGTCGAAGCACGGCAAGACCCGTCTTGCGTGCGTGGGTTCCAGATGAGTAAATGACCACGCCTCGTCTTTATTTCCGTTCTTGCCGCGTGACTTGTAAAGACCGCGCATGAGTTCATTCATTCGTCCGGAGTACTCGATCTCGACATCGGCACGACCTTTCAGGGGAGCGTCCAACAGCAATGTGACGGTTTCGGCTTTAGCATCCACAACGATTTTTGAAGGATCCAAACGGCGGCCGGCGACGATGACGGATACCAGAGCAAGATCGAGAGCGTGAAGCACCAACTGAGTCGTGGGCTTCTTCGCATCGAGGGAAATTTTAACGCGACCCGTGAAGGAGGCGCCCTCGGGATTAAGCGCCAGCTTAAGATCATAAGACCGCGGCGTCGTCGTCTTGGACAGACGGCCGGATGAAGGTGGAAGCGGAGTCTGCGCGGACGGCGCGCCGGTCGGGACCTCATCGCCCGCGCAGGCGGCGCAGAGATGACCGGGAGCGGTGGCGTCGAAGTGGCGATTGAGCGTATCCGCGGAGGCGGCCGGGATTTTGGCCAGTCCGGAGGTCAACGCGTCGAGAGACGGCTTGGCGGTGGAGATCTTGGGGTCGTTCTTCATGATGGGGGTGGGAACGGCAATGACGGGAAGCGCGAAGGTTGGGGAGGGCACTATAGAAGGAACGGACTGCAGGGAGGGGCCGGATAACGCTGCGGGTGAGAGCAGAACGGAGGGGGCGCTTAGATTGGTGCCGACGGATTGGAACGGCAACGAAATTTGTCTGGGACTCACGGGAAGAACGGCTTTCATCTGAGCCACAGACGCCGATGGCAGTGACAACGCAACGGCGACGACCACGATCCGTTTCATTAATCCATTCTAATTAATGATTTGAAAGCCCATATGGGACCCCCGGGCCAAGAGGACCTAGACTTTGGGCCTAAGCAGGCTGAGCAAAGGCCCAATAATTCCTAGTCCACTTACCTGAGCGTTTGGGGTCCCGATGACTCATTCGCCCGACCCCGGGGCCGGGTTATACTTCGGGCTATGATTAAACACGCCCTCTCACTTTATATCGCTCTATTCCTGGCCGCCGGCCCCGTCGCCGCCCAGGTTCAGGAGGCCGCTTCCGGCGGCAAGAGAGGGCCGACCACCCTCGGCGCGACGGCGACGGGTCCCGGTTTAAACACGACCTTGCCCGGCTTGCCGAGCGCGAGCCTGGGGCTGACCGGATCTTTGCCCGGCGGAGCCTCTCCCGTCATTACCGTCATCGAGGCCGCCGTCGCTCAGCCTGAGGGCCTGCGGGTCTTGGCCGCTAACCCCGCGCCCGCCGCCGTATACGCCCGCGCGCTGATCGCCGCCCCCGTCACGCCCGCCATGCGCGCCCAAGCAGTCAAATCCCTCGGCGAGCCTGTCGTCGTCCGCCTTGAGGCCGCCGTCAAGACGCTCAACACTGAGGCCGCCGGCTCCGCCAAGGCCTCCGCTTCCCTTAAGACCGTCGCCGCGGAGTTCGCCGCCCTGGGCGAGCGCGCGCCGGAGACCGTCGAAGTGGTGGAGTCTATCGCAAAACCCGCGCGCTCTCTCAGCGCGCCGAAGCGAGCTTGGCGCGCCATGAAAACGGCCGCCGCAATGGCCACGATGGCGGTGACGATGGCCGTCGCCTCCCCCGCGCTCCACGCTCAGACCGCCGTACTCCCCAACTTCAACCCGGTCTCCATCGTAGCGCAGGTCGGCGTCAACCAAACGCAGAACCAGATCGTGCATGCGACCGACATCAACGACGCGATTTCCAAGTGGACGCCGAACACGCGCCTCATCATCATGGGCAACCCGGGCCTCGATGAAGGTTCCCAGCGCGCGCTCGCGTCGTTCCTCGCCGATAAGCACTGGACCGTGATCATCGCCGAGAACGCCTCGGGCATGTCCTTCCGCGATGTGGACGGCAACACGCGCTACGGCAAGGAAGCGCTCGAGTTCGGCGCCGGACAGGGCATTTTCCGCAAGAACGGCTTCGGCGGGCAGATCGACGCGACCTCCGGCCTCACCGACGGCTCGATCCTCGTCATTAGCATGGGGGAGCACTACCTCTTCCTGCGCAATTCCGAGGCGCAGCGCGTCAACGGACTCGACGGCGCCGCGCAGTTCCCCGGCAACCTGGACCAGTGGGCCAAGGCCCGCCTGCGCGCCGGCGGCGACATCTCCGGCGCGGTCAAAGAAACCGTGACGAATATCGACTCGCGCCTGAACTCCGCGGTGGCCTCGACGGCCCAGAGCGCCAAGTCGGCCGTCGCTGACGCGAAGTCCGCCGTCGACGAGTACGCCCGCGCGCGCTCCGCGTTTGAACGCGCGCATCCGTCCGTTTCGGTCGGCGCCGCCGATCTCGCCGCGCTTCGGTCGCAGGTCGCCGCGTCCGAAAAGGCCCTCACGAACAAAAACACGGCGGAGGCCTCGCGCCTCGCCTCCGGGGCGTCCGTCACGGCCCGCGCCGCCGCTTCGGCGATGAATAGCTACGACACGACCTACGCCTCCGGCCAAGCCGCGATCGCCTCCGTCCGCGACGAAGTGGCCGCCCTCGAGAAAGCCTCCAGCTCATTCTTAAAGTCGCATCCCAAGGCCACGGGCGATCTCGCCCGGCCCGACATCCGCGCCATGCGCGAGACGCTGACCTCGGCCGAGTCGTCCTTGTCCGCAAACCCGGCTAAGGCGAAGTCCGCCGCCGATTCCGTCGCATCCGAGGTCCGCCGCGTGCAGACCGCGCTCAACGAGCACGCCGCCGGCGCCGACCAGATCGCCGCCTCCGACGCAATCCTCAAGCAACTCGAAGCCCGCTCTCAGGCCGGCGCCGCGTCCCCTGACCTCGTGACCGCAAAGCAGTCCTTGCGCGAAGCGCGCGAGGCCCACGAGCTGGGTGCCTCGACCTGGTCATCGCAGCTGCAAAGCGCCAAGTCCGCGCTCGCCAACGCCGAACGCACGATCTCCGACGCCGACGCCGCCGCGAGCCGCAACGCCATGATCCGTCTGTGGCTCATGATTCTCACCGGCCTGTCTACGCTCGGAGCCGGAACCTTCCTCAACTGGCGCGCCCGCAAGGCGCGCGGCAAGGCGGAGGCCGAGCTGCAGAAGTGGGACGGCATTCTCGAAACGAAACTCGACACGATCATCGACCAGCTCGACAGCCGCATGGATGTGTATGTCGGCCCGATCTCCGGTGAAAAGTCCCGCGGCTGGGAAGAAGAGACCGCGACGGCCGCCGCGCAGGTCCGCAAGGACGCCGGCCGCGCGAAGCTGTACCTCGCGATGGCGCGCAACATCCACGACCGCGCGACCGCGCTCGTCCGCCCCAAGGCGATGACTCTCGGCTGGTTCGTCAACCAGTTCTGGCCCTCGCGATTCGCGGAGGCCGAGGCCATGCTGGCCACCGAGCCGCTGACATTCAAGCCGCAGGACGGCTTTGACGCCTTGTTTGAGAAGGCGAGCGACTGGCGAGGCGACCTGTACGGCGAGGCGAAGGACTACGCGCCCGTCTCCGAAAACTTCGAATCCGTGATGGCCAAGTTCAACGCGACCTCTAAGTCCGCCGTATCTGCCCTCGACGAAATTGAGAAGGCGTCCACCGGATACGGCGCGGCGTTCGACGCGACCGGCGCCGCGATCGCCGCCGCTGAAAAAACAGCCGCCGAGGCCGCGTCCGGCGCCTTCTTCAAGCTCGAGGCCCTCGGTTACACGATTCTTCCGCAAGCCCGCGAAACCTTGACCGCCGCGCGCGGCAAGGCCGCGAAGAACCCCGTCGGCGCGATGAAGGGGCAGGGCGCGCTCGCCGAGCGAATGGCCGCCGACGCCAAGTCGCTCGCCGAGCTGGCACTCTCCATGCGCAAGGATGAGCTGGGCACGACGGACCCCATCGTCACGGCTATGGCCGCCGCCTTGGTCGCGACCGGGTGGATCTCCGCCTCCCGCTCCGCACTCGATGAGCAGGCGTCCAAACTCGCCGCTTCACTCTACAAGGCCGACGGCTCCAAGGGCCTCGAGTCGCTCAAGGCCGCCTACGCGACGCACGCGGCGAATCTCTCCAAGGCCAAGAACGGGCTTGAAGCCATCGCCGCCTCGCGCGCCGAAGCCGTGAAGTCGGCCACGGCCGTCGAAGCCGCCCGCTCGCAGGTCTCTTCTGTCCTCCACCTCGAGGCCGACAAGATGCTGCGCGAGGCGAAAAACGACCCGACCGAGCGACTGACCGCGGCCTCCGTCGCTCTCGACGAAGCCTCCTCGAAGCTCGGGGCCGGCGCCCTCGCCGAAGCCGAGGCTTCTCAGAAGCTCGGCGCGGACCTCATCGCTCAAGCGACCGCGATCATCGCCGCCTCGATCAAATCTCTCCACGAGCAGGAAGGCAATGTCGCCGGCCGCATTTCCGAAGCCCAGCGTCTTGACGCCCTCCTTCCGGAGCGCGCCGAAGTTCTCAAAACGATCAAGCGCGACTTCGCCGCCTCCACCCTCGGCCTTGCCGCGGGCGACATTTCGCACCCGAGCTCAAACGGCACCGTTGACGACAACATCGACGAAGCCTCGGTCGCGATCGACGCGGCTAAGGCCAAGCGCGAGAAGGCCGTGCGCTCGTTCCGTGAAGCGAAGATCCTCGAAGCCGCCAACCTGCTCGACCAGGCCAAGGCTCACGAAGAAATCGCCCAGGGCCGCCTTGACGAAATCTCCGAGAAACGCGCACGCCTCGACAAAGCCGTCGTCGACAACAACGCGACGCTCGAGAAGCTCGAAGCCAAGGTCCGCGCGTGGAAGACCGAGATCCCCGACGACAAGCGCACGATGCGCCCGACGATGAAGGCCTACGACGCCTCCGTCAAGGAGCTCACCGACGCTCGTGCCGCCGCCGACATGAAGAAAGGCGACCCGTTCAAGGCCGCCGCCGCCATCGCCGCGGTCTCCACCGGCCTCGACCAGCTCTGGGTCAAGCTCAACAACGACCGCGATGCCTACGCCGAAGTGGTGCGCAGCCTCAAGGCCGCGGACACTCAGCTGGGTTCCGCCGCCCAACTCGCGAAAGACTCCCAGTCCGACGGGATTGCCGACAGCCCCGCCATCACGAGCGCATTAAGAGAGCTGGCCAACCTCAAGTCGGCATACACCAGCGCCGTCGCCGCGTCGCAAGCCGAGCACGGCGAATGGCCCACGATCGACCGCGAAGCAGACCGCATCACAGGCGAAGCCGCCCATGTCGCGGCCTTGTTGAAGGGAGAATTAGCCGCCGCCGCGCGCGCGACCGAAGTTATTTCAAACTCGGCGGCAAAAGTACGGGAAGCCACCAATTGGACCGGCTCTTATGGCGTGTCGGTTCCCGGTTCGCCCGGCTCCGGGTCCCTCAACTCCGCAAAATCCGCCCTCAACAACGGTGATTATGACGGCGCAATCCGTTACGCCGAAGCCGCGCGCAGCGCGGCAATTTCAGCCATCCAAATCGCCGAAGCCGAAGTGTCCCGCCTCCGTCGCGAAGAAGAAGAAGAGCGCCGCCGCCAAGAAGAAGCCCGTCGCCGCCGCCAGCAGGAAGAGGACGACCGTCGCCGTCGCTCCGAAGAAGACTCCCGCCGTTCCAACGATTCGAGCGGCGGTTCAAGCAGCGGCGGCGGCTCCAGCTGGGGCGGTTCAAGCTCAGGTGGAGGCAGCTCCAGTTGGTAAGAAGTCTCTTTGCCGTATTGACGCTGTGGCTGTCCGCCGCGGCGCCAGCCGCGGCGCAGGTACGGGTTGGCATAGCCATTGAGGGCTCGTCGTTCCACGCACAACCGGTCGTCGGAATGGACCGTAGCGGCGTACCCCAAACGTCGTTGCCGTCAATGTCTTTATCGTTGTCGTTACCATTATCACCGTCTCTATCCGCCCCCTCCGTTTCTCCTAATATGTCCGCCGTTGTCCTGCCTATCCTGCGCAACCCATCCGTTGCCGTTCAAAATCCTATTTCTCTATCCGTCTCCGTCACCCCGGCGGCGTCCAAAGTCTCCGACATCCACGCCCAAGCCGCCAAGACTCTGCTCGATTGGAAGTCCTCCCGCGCCGTTTCCCCCGCGAAATCCCCCACCCCCCTCATCTCGGCCGACAACCCGTCCGTTCAGCTCGATGCCCTCTTCGACGGTTCGCTGCCGTCCTCACGCGAAGTCCTCTCCCGCGCCTCATCCCGCGGCCTGACCCCCGCATCCCTCGCCCTCGCCCTCTCCGATTCAAAATCCGCCTCCGACGCCTCCGCTCACCTCTCCGCGCTCGGCGTCCTCGGATCAAAAGAAGCCGCCCTCGCGTCCACCGATGAGCCCGTTTTCCGTTTTCTCCTCACCCGCATCTGGCACAAAACCGCCCACACCCTCCCCGCCGATTTCCCGATCGATTCCACCTTCGGTATCCCGGCTTTAAAAGTCGAACGCGACGGCGTCACCTACTTCGTCCACGGCGTCGCCCACGGCCAGCACTCCCCGCCCCACCGCGGCGCCGTTCTGTCCTTAGTACGCCGCGTTCAAGCCGCCGGCCATGCGCTGTACTCCGAGCAGAACCTCCCAGCTTATTATGGATACAAAGCTGGGTTCGAAACACTCGATCACAAAGCCCCCGACGGATATCCGACGACCGTCGTCGCCGCCGCCCCCGGCTTCACCCCCGCCTCCCTCTTCGTGAAGCGCGCAATTGACTGGACCATCACCCCCGGCACCATCTTCGCCTCGGCGATCTGGGGGCTCGCCGCGCACGCGTCTATTTTACCCTGGACGTGCCTGGGCGTCTCCCTCGCCGTCGCGTTCTTCGTGCTGACCGGAGGCCTGCCGTACTCCCGCATGCTCCGCCGCCGCCGCGCCGCCGAGGCTCGCGCCGAGGGGCTTGAGGACATCGCCGACCAGTACGCCGACGAAGCGCGTCATTTTTTCGTCGCCAAGCCCGACCTTGGGGTCTTACGAGACCTGGAGCTGCCCCAGCCCCTGGGCGCCACCGATGACACCTACTCCGTCCGCTCCCGTGCCATCGCCGACGCCGTCGCCGCCGATGCCGCGGCAGCGGGTGCTTCCGCCGTTCACCTCGTCGTCGGCCACCTCCACGCTCATGAGGTCGCCTGGCGCCTGGCCGAGGGGCCCAGAGTTACAGTGCCCGGGTCCCAAGTTTCATAGGCCTATTAGATTCCTGAAATGACACCCAAGGTCTCATGTGATTTTTGCCGTCTCGCGCTAGAATAAGTCTCCATTCGCACCAATCTCGGAGGAACACCTGATGTTAAAGAAGTCACTCGCCTCGATCGTGTCGGCCGCCATCCTCGTGGCCGGCCCCGGAAATCTCACCTTGACCGCCGCCGCCCAGACGATGGGACGCGCCCCCGTCACGGGTGTTTCCGTGATACCCACGGTCGCAACCGGTCTCAATAGCCCCGCGCTCGCCGCTCCCTCCTTTAACATGCCGACCCTCGGCGCCATAACCTCCCCGAGCTTGATGGTCGCGCCGAGCATCGCCGCTCCAGCTCCCGTGGTCGCCGCCGCTCCTGTCGCCCTCGCCGCTCAGCCAGTTCTGCCGGCCGCCGCCAAGGCCATGCCCACGATGGCCAAGGGCTCACCACTGTCCGTGATTCAGTCTCAGGACACCAAGGTCGGCGTCGCCGAGAAAGGCACCGCTCTTAACGCGTTGTTCGAAAATTCGTTGGTGACCGGCCACGAGAGCGTCGAAGTTCTCGGCCAGTCCGCCGCGTCCGCCGAGACCGGCCTCTCCCGCTCCGAGACGGTTTCCGCCAAGTCTCCCGTCGCCATCGAGGGCGCCCGTCTCCAGAAGGCCGCCGCCGCCGGTGAGCTCGCGATCGTCAGCCTCGTCAAGCGCGCCTGGAACGCCGTACTCGGCATGCTCGGCATCGGCGTCAAGAAGATGGAGACGCCCGCCGTGATGGCGCAGCGCATCATCGACCAGCTGAACGCCGCGAAGCCCGTCTACAACCAGAAGGTGGCGGAAGCCTCGACCTTGGTCGAAAAGCTCAAGCTCCAGGTTGAAGGCGAGACGAAGAAGGTCACCGAGCTCGAACAGGGCATCACCGCGCTCCTCTCCGATTCCGATCCGACCAACGACATCATGGCGTCGGGGATGATCAACCAGCAGAAAACCCTCAACGCTTCCATCGCCTCGACCAACGAGCAGATCGGCCTCGCCGAGAAGACCCTCATCTCCATTAAAGAAGAGCGCGCGCGCTTCTTCTCCGAACGCGAAGAGACGATGGCCAAGATCCAGGCCAGCCTGACGAAGTCCGCGGCCGCCGACATCCAGAAGCAGATCGCCGAGCTCAAGGGCGGCTTCCAAGTCGGAGATCTTAAGGACAACATGGACAAGTTCGAGGACGCGGTCAACGACAAGATCGCCGATGCGAAGGGCACCGTCGACTCCGTCGAGAGCAACCCCGACCAGATCCTCAAGAAAGCGAAGGACTCGCTCAAGAACGCGGAAGTCAACGACGAGATCGCCAAGCGCAAGGCCGCCATCGAAGCCGCGCGCAAGGCCAAGGGCTCGGCCGGCGGCGACGCGTCGCAGTCCAAGGCTCTGGGCCTGTTCGCCAAAGCCATCGGTATCGGCTTCGCGTTGATTTCTCCGTGGATCGCCTCCGCGGTGTACGCCGTGCTCGGCCTCGTCGCGATCGCGATGGCTCCTGAACAGGGCCGCTGGCTCGGACGCCAGCTGGCCGTCATCGGCCTCGGCACGCTTCTCATCGGCGGGGGCGCGACGCTCGCCGTCGCCAAGCTCGGCCTGACCATGGGCGCTTTCGGCGTCGGCATCTCCTTCCTCGTGCCCGCCGGCATCGCCCTCGCCATCGGCGTCATCGCCACAATCCGCGCTCACAAGAAGGACGCGAATACGGTCGCCTCGGTCGCTTCCACCCCGGCGGGCTCCTCCGTCATCTCCGCGCCGGTTGCCGCTCCCACCCAGACCGTGGCCTCGACGCCGAAGGCGTCGTTCTCAATTAAGCCCCTGCTTGACCTCATCGCCCGCGCCTGGAACGCCGTCCTCGGCATCCTCGGCATGGGCGTCAAGAAGATGGAGACGCCGGAGATCCTGGCGCAGCGCCTGATCGATCAGCTGAACGCCGCCAAGCCCGTTTACAACAACAAGGTGCGCGAGGCTTCGACCTTGGTCGAGAAGCTCCGCCAGCAGATCGCCGGCGAGCAGGCCAAGATCGCCGACTTCGACAAGACTATTACCGCGTTGCTGTCGGACAGCGACGCGTCCAACGACATTCAGGCCGCCGGGCTCCTCAACAGCCAGAAGACGCTCGAGGCCTCGGTCGCCGCGTCGAAGGATCAGCTCTCATCCTCGGAGAAAGCGCTCGAAAATATCAAAGAAGAGCGCGCGCGCTTCTTCTCCGAACGCGAAGAGACGCTCGCCAAGATTCAGTCCGCCCTGACCAAGGTCAAGGCCGCGGAGATCCAGAAGCAGATCGCCGAGCTCAAGGGCGGCTTCGCAATAGGGGATCTAAAGGACAATATCGACCGCTTTGACTCCGCGGTCAACGACAAGATCGCCGACGCGAAGGGGACCGTGGATTCCGTGGAATCCAACCCCGACCAGGTTCTTAAGAAGGCCAAAGACTCCCTGCGCACGCAAGAAGTCGCTGACGAGCTTGCCAAGCGCAAGGCGGCCATCGAGCAGGCCAAGAAGGACAAGGGCCAGTCCGGCGGCCTGATCCTCGAGCTCGGCATCGGCGCGGCCGTCATCGCGGTGATCGCGGCTCTCTCCGCCCCCTTCCGCAATTTATTGGCCCGCGCCTGGAACGCCGCCCTCGGCATGCTCGGCATGGGCGTCAAGAAGATGGAGACGCCTGAGGTCATGGCCCAGCGCATCATCGACCAACTGAATTCCCAGAAGCCGGTCTACAACCGCAAGGTCCAGGAAGCCTCGACGCTCGTCGAGAAGCTCCGCCTGCAGATCGAAAAGCAGGAAGCGCAGTCCGCCGACCTCGACAAGTCGGTGACCGCCATCCTGTCGGACAGCGATCCGTTGAATGATGTGATGGCCGAGTCGCTTCTCAACCAGAAGAAGACGGTCGACGCGTCGACATTGATGACCAAGGAACAGCTCACCATCTCCGAAAAGACTTTGGTGTCCATCAAAGAAGAGCGCGCCTCGTTCTTCTCCGAGCGCGAAGAGATGCTCGCCAAGATTCAGGCCGGCCTCACTAAGTCCAAGTCCGCGGAAATCCAGAAGCAGATCGCCGAGCTCAAGGGCGGCTTCCAAGTCGGGGATCTTAAGGACAACATGGACAAGTTCGAGGACGCGGTCAACGACAAGGTCGCCGATGCGAAGGGCACCGTCGACTCCGTCGAGAGCAACCCCGACCAGATCCTCAAGAAGGCGAAGGACTCCCTCAAGAATGCGGAAGTCAACGACGAGATCGCCAAGCGCAAGGCCGCCATCGAAGCCGCGCGCAAGGCCAAGGGCTCGGCCGGCGGCATGAAGGACGACGCGTCCTTCAACCCGAAGAACTGGCTGTACCTCAAAATCGGCGCAGCCGCGCTCGGCTTTCTGGCCGCGTTGGCCTTGGTCCCGGAGGCTCTGATCCCGCAGGCCCTGAGCCAGATCGGCGGCGCGTTGTTTATGAGCTGGATCTTCGGCAAGTCCGACAAGAAGCTCGACGCGATCGCCTTCTCGGCGGCTGTCGCCTTGATGATCGCCGTTCCGTTGCTCGCTCCGGCCGCCATGATCGTGACCGCGCTCGGCGCGGTGGGCACGGCTTACTTCCTGTTCCTGCTCTTCGCCTAACCGAACCTTTCGTACGCTGAAGGCCCTCGCGACGATCAATCGCGCGGGCCTTTAACTTTTTTAGGATACCTCCGGCTCGCACCGGTGCGAGTCCGAAAGGTAGAATTCACTCATGATCCCCCTCCTGATTTTAATCCTCGCCGCGCCTTTACACGCCGCCGACCACGACACGGACCTTAAGCGTGAAACGCTCGCCCACACCAAGGCCCTGATCGTCCTCGACACCTCGAACCCGCCCGGCAACGAGGTCATCGCCGCGCGCTATATCGCTGACGAGCTCAATAAGGACGGGATCGCCTCCGAACTGTACACCTCGACGGGCACACGCACGAGCCTCGTCGCGCGGCTCAAAGGCGACGGCTCCAAGCGCCCGCTTCTGCTTATGTGCCACACCGATGTCGTGCCCGCCGACGCGAAAGGTTGGACCGTACCGCCATTTTCAGCGCTCGAGAAGGACGGATACCTGTACGGCCGGGGCGCTATCGACATCAAGAGCCTCTGCGCCGCGGAGATGGCCGTGCTGTCGTTTCTCAAGAGGACCGCAACGCCGCTGACTCGCGATGTCATTTTCTTCGCCGAGGCGGATGAAGAGAGCGGCGCCTCCGTGCGCCACATCGACTCGCTTCTGCGCGATAAGCCCCGGCTCCTGGACGCGGAGCTGGGCATCAACGAGGGCGGAGTCTCGATCTGGAAGGACGGGAAGATCAGCGAGGTGCGCGTCGAGGCCGCCGAAAAGGAGTACATGGACTTCACGATGACGGCCAAGGGCAAGCCCGGCCACTCCTCGGTTCCCACGGAGGACAACGCCATCGCGCGCCTGGCGCGGGCGATCTCCCGCCTGACGGCCCACCGTTTTCCCGTGGTCCTCAATCCGGTCTCGCAGGGTTTTCTCGAACGCCAGGCCGAGACCAGCCCGTCTCAGATCGCTGCGGCGATTCGAGCCGTGCTGAACGCGCCGGAAGGCCGCAAACGCGATGAGGCCGGCACGGCGCTTGCCTCTCTTTCACCCGAGTATGGAGCAATGCTGCGCGACACCGTGACGCCCACCATGCTCAAGGCCGGCTACAAGAGCAATGTTATTCCCGCCGACGCGTCCGCGACTTTCAATTCCCGCATGCTCCCGGGACGCCGGGCGGCCAGCCTGATCGCCGACATCCACCGCATTGTCGATGACGGGAATATCGAGTTTACTTTCGAGCCGCCGACGCGCAAGCCGGTCGGCGCCATGTCCATCGACACGCCGCTGTACCGGGCCGCCGTCGAATCCGCCCCTCGCATACGGGTCATGCCCTACATGGCCGCTTGGACCACCGACTCTCAGGACCTGCGTGCGCGCGGAACGATCATGTATGGAATTGACCCGCCCGGCACCGAGGACGACCAGCGCCGCGCGCATGGAGAGGATGAGCGCGTGCCGCTCGCCGCCCTGGACTGGTTCGCGCTTTATCTTCGGGATATCGTCGTCAAAACAGCGGGGAAGTAATGAAAATCGCACTGAGCCTCTTGCTTCTCGCCGCCGGCGCCCGCGCGGCGGACCGCCCCGCGTACGCCCCCAGACGCCTCGCGCTTGTGCGCCAGGTGACCTCGGTTGAGGCCGCGCCTGACGCCAAGACGGCCTACTTCGCGACCGACATCACCGGCGCCATGGAGCTGTGGAGCGTCCCGGCGAACGGAGGGTGGCCCACGCAGTTGACCGACCTTGGCCAGCAGGTTTCGGAATTCGACATTTCGCCCGACGGCAAAACGATCATACTCGCCTCCGACTATGGCGGCGATGAGCGCCCCGATCTTTTTCTGCTCCCCGCCGCCGGCGGCCCCGCTGAGAACATCACCGCGTCCACCCGCGCCGAGACTTCCCCGGTGTTTTCACCGGACGGCACGCGTGTCGCCTTCCTCGCCGACCCAGGCGAGCAGTTTCTTTTTGATCTCTTCGTGATGGACCTCGCGACGCGCAAGCAGCGCCGCCTGACGCATGAGGCCGTCAATGTCCACTTCCCGCTATGGTCCCCCGACGGCAAGATGATCGCGGCCACGCGCACGGGCGACGACCGTGCGGGCGACCTCATCCTGGCCGCGGCCGACGGCTCCTCGGTCGAATATGGTTTTCCCCCGGTCAAAGGCGGGATCCTGATACCGATGGCGTGGTCCCCCGACGGCAAAAGCCTGCTGACGGCCGCGGAGGATGAGCAGGGCTATCATCGCCTCTATCTGATCGGCTCCGGCGGGAAGGGGCGCTTTATCGGGCCCGCAGGCTCCGACATCGAGCACGCCCGCTGGAACGCGCGCACCGGCATCATCTTCACGCGCAACGAAGGCGGGGCCTCGGCCTTGTACCGCCTGCGCGCGCCCGACGCCAAGGCCGAGCGCCTCACGCCCGTTAAAGGCCGCGTCGAAGGCATCTCCCTCGACGCCTCCGGAAAGTTCGTGTTTTACGACTGGAGCGATTCCTCGCACGCGCCCGACGCCTGGAAGCTCGCGCTTGCGACCGGACAGCGAACCCAGTTAACGCATTCCATGCTCGGCGGCGTGCAGGCCGCAGACCTGGCCGCGGGCGAAATCATCTCCTACAAATCCTTCGACGGGAGACAGATCAGCGCGGTCTATCTTAAGCCGCCGGTCGCGCGCCTGGGCACCCCCCCTCCCGTCGTCGTGATGGTCCATGGCGGCCCCGACTGGCAGAGTTACGACGACTTCCATCCGATGCGCCAAGCGCTCGCCGAGGCGGGCTTCGCGGTGCTGGCGCCCAACTTTCGCGGCTCAACCGGCTTTGGCCGCGCGTTCCTCGACGCCAACCGCAAGGACTGGGGCGGCGGCGACCGCAAAGACATGATCGCCGGCGTGAAACATCTTGCCGCGAACGGCGAGGTCGACGCCAAGCGCGCCGGCATCACGGGCGGCAGCTACGGCGGATACTCGACCTTGTACGCGCTCGCGCGCAACGAGGGCGATTGGGCCGCCGGTGTCGCCTCCTATGGGATGCCGGACCTGGCGCTCGACTACGAATTATCCAAGAGCCGCTTCGCGACCTGGTATGAGACGCAGATGGGCAATCCCAAAGATGACGCCGCGTTGTTTAAAGAACGCTCGGCGATCACCTACCTCGACGACCTGAAAGCGCCCTTGATGATTTTCCAAGGCGCCAACGACACGAATGTGCCGTTGGCCGAGGCGGAGCTCGTGAAAAATCGTCTCAAGAAGCTCGGCCGCGATGTCGACATGGTCGTGTATCCCGACGAAGGCCACGGATTTACGCGGCGCAAGAACCTGACTGATTACTACGAACGAACGGTCGCGTTCTTTTCTTTGAAGTTGAAGAAATAGGTGAAATGCTAAACTGACCCATGCCTCAACCTTTTCCCCATCACTACGAAGTCAGCCTGACCTGGAAGGGCGGCGAGACAAGCGACATTTCCTCCGGCCCGCGCCCCGTTCTCCCCGGCGGCCCGCCGACCCAGTTCGACGGCACCGACGAGACGCGCTGGAGCCCCGAGCATCTGATTCTTTCCGCCCTCGCACAATGCCTCATGCTCACCTGGGTCGCGCTGAACAAGCGCTCGCAGATTCCGCTGAAGGGCTGGGAGTCGAAGGGCGAGAGTGTGCTTGAAAAGACGAAGGAAGGCCTCGTCTTCACCTCGTTTAAGCTCTCGGTCACTTTGAAGACCGAAGAATCCCGTATCGATGAAGCCCGGCGTCTGCTCGACAGCGCCAAAAAGTACTGCATCATCGCCAACTCGCTCAAGACTCCGACCACGCTCGAGGCGGTCGTGGTCGCCGCCTGAGCCACAAGCCTCCGATCTCGGAGCGGACCGCGCTCCTGGTCCTCGCCTCCGTCCATTTCGTCAACATTCTTGATTTCATGATGGTGATGCCCATGGGCCCGGACTTCGCGGCCGCTCTCGGCATACCGATGAGCCATCTCGGGGTCATCGGCGGCGCCTACACCGCGTCGGCAACCGTCGTCGGGATCGCGGGCTCGATGCTGCTCGACCGGTGGGAGCGCAGGTCCACGCTCACGCTCGCGGTGTCCGGGCTGGGACTGTCCACCATGGCCGGAGCCTTGGCGACCGGCACGACCTCCCTCGTTCTGACGAGAATCGCCGCGGGCGCCTTCGGCGGCATTGCGGCCACCCTCTGCTTCTCGATCGTGGCCGACCTCGTTCCCGAGGAGCGGCGCGGGCGGGCCACAGCCATCGTGGCATCGGGCTTCTCCTTGTCGTCGATCCTCGGCGTTCCCGCGGGTCTTTATCTGGCCCACCGCGGCGGCTGGCACGCGCCGTTTCTCGTGGTCGGCACGATCGCCTTGGTCCTGGCCGCCAGCACGCGCCTTCTCCTGCCCAAACTGCGAGCCCACCTCGACACGAAAGGACCGGCTGCGGCGTTGCCGATGGACGCGCGCATGGGCTGGAGCTTCGCCGCATTCGGCTGCGCGATTCTGGGAAACTTCATGCTGGTCCCGAATCTTTCGGCCTACCTGCAATTCAACATGGGCTTTCCGCGCGAGCACATGGGTCTTCTATACCTCGGCGGCGGGCTGGCGAGCCTGGCGACGATGAGAATATCCGGAATCTGGACCGACCGTTCACGCGCATTATGGCCGGTGCTCACCGGCACGATTCTGGTCTCGACGGCGCTCGTCTTCGGCGCGGTGTTCCAGCCGCCGCTGCTGCCGCCGGTCCTGTTCTTCGCCCTGTTCATGAGCTGCAACGCCGCTCGCTGGGTCGCGGTCAACGCGCTGGCCAGCCGCGTGCCTCCGCCTTCGGTCCGCGCCCGCTATTTATCGGCGCAAAACGCCTTCACCCACGCGGCCAGCGCCGTGGCCGCGTTTTCCTCGGCGGCCTTTCTATCCTCGGAGCCGTCCGGACGCCTGATCGGCATGCCCACGCTCGCGGCGACGGCCGCGGTTCTCGGCTTGTGCGTGCCCATCGCGGTGTGGCGGCTCGAGAAGCTCATCTCCGCGCGCCGTCCAGCGCCGAACGATCCGGCTCCCGCTGAGTTCTAGATAAGCGATAGCCGTTTACAGAGCTCAATCGCCCAATAGCCGTAGATATAAGTGCGTCTCGGCGGCGGCTTTTTTGGCCATCTTAAGAACGCGCGCGATCGCGGGCTTCGCCTCCGGGGCGTCCGCCGCCGCGGCCAAAAGGCGCTCGAGCTCCGGGATCACGACGGCGAGCTGGAGGCGGTTGAAGACGGTCACGCCCTCGATGTCCACATAGCGGAGCATCGGATAGCCGGGGTTTCCGCTGGGGATCGAAGCGGCGAGCAGGCCGCCCTCGTCGAAAAAAGAATCGAGTTGCTCGGCGAATTCGTCTTCGAGATGCGCGTCGAGACCCATGCTACCTCCCCGGATACATCGTCACGACCTCGCCGTCTGGCTCTGCGATGACCACATAGGTTTTCACCGGGCGTCCTGAGCGGCCGTCGGAGCCGATGACGGCCTGCGCATCGATGACGCGCTTGTCCCGGCCGTTCTTTTCGCGCCGCGGCTTGGACGACTCCGCCGATTTCAAAAGCTTGAGCAGGTCCGTGCCCGCGACGAAGATGCTCTTGCCGCGGGTGCGTGAGCCGGCGGGGAAGTGGCCTTCGCGGATATGTTTCTCCGCGCGGGCCGACAGGCGCAAAACGGCCGCCTCTTCTTTATAAGTGCTCGGCGCCGCCGCGGCGGAAACAGCCAGAAGCATCGTCAGCGCGATTTGAAGCATGCGCGATTATATAAGATGCCTCTATGAAGAAGCTTCCCCCCCTCCTCGCCCTTTTGGCCTGCGCCTGCGCTCCGATCATCAACGACATCACGACCACACCCGACGATCCGCCAAGCTTCCGGCGCGTGGCCCTGCTCCCGGAGAATCGCGGGCGCGATATGGCTTACTCGATCAACAACATCTCCCGCCAACGCAAGGCTTACCCCGACCTCAAGCCCATCGTCCGCGCCGAGCCGCCCGAAGGCGCCTATGAGGTGGTGCTCGCCGCCGTCCGGCGCATGCCGAGATGGAACATCATCGCGGTCGATGCCGCGGCGCGCGTGGTCGAAGCCGTCGCGACGACGGGGCTCCTGCGCTTCAAGGACGATGTCGTCATCGAGGTGCGGGCGAAGGGAACCGGCTCGGCCGTCCACATGCGCTCGAAGTCGCGCACCGGGAAGGGAGATTTAGGCACCAACGCCGCGCGCATCCGCGCTTTTACGCAGGAGCTTTCGCGCTAGCGAAAGGCGTAGGCGAGAAAGCGCTCGACGGCGTAGGTTGAGATCTGCCCGCACGGCCCATTGAAGTTGTAGTCGCAGCCGTGCGTGGCCCAGGGCAGGTTCAGGAAGTAATGCGGTACGCCCGCGGCCTTCAGTTTTTCCGAAAGGCGGTACTCGTGCAGCGGCCAGACCATCTCGTCGCGCCCTCCGTGAATCATCAAGGTCGACGGTGATTTCTTGCCGGCGCTTAACAACGCAGACGCTTGAGCGTAACGCTCCGGCTGCTCAGCGGGCGAGCCGCCGAGATACTGACGCAGCAGCTTGCGCGAGTCGATCATACGCTTGGGGCCGGGCACGCGCCAGGCGAGGAACATGTCATTAGGTCCGTAGAAAATAATCTCGCCTTTGAGTCCGGGAAGGGGCTCGAGGTCGTGTGCGGCGGCGAGGGCGATCTGGGCGCCGGCAGAACGGCCGAGGAGGACGACGCGGGTCGGGTCGAGGCCGAATTCGGTGGAATGCTTGCGTAGGAATGTGAGAGCGTCGCGGAGGTCTTCGACGGGGCCGGGGAAGGTCGAGCGCGGGGCAAGGCCGTAGTCAACTGAAGCGACAGCGTAACCGCGGGCGGCGAGATACCGGGAGAGCGGGTCGAGCTCGAGGCGGGAGCCGCTTTGCCAGGAGCCGCCATGGACGACGATGACGAGGGGAGACGGCGTGAGCGCGGACATGGGGCGGTAGAGCTCGAGGGAGAGGACCTCGCCGCAGGAACGGGCGTATTGCTCGGTGGTTTGACGGGTGGGGCTTAACGGCACGCCGATTAATAGATTTTTTAACGACAACGGCTGGGAGGATATATTTGACGGACCGAAGACGGCCTCCATGTTTTTCGGTAGATCTGAAGCTATGGAGTGAGAGCGGAGTAATGGGGTTAGGAATATAAATGACGCGGCGGAGGCCAGTATCACGGAGTACTTGCCGCCGCGTGTGGTGGACCAGCCGGGGGCGAAGACGATTAACGACAAAATGGCTAAGGCGTGCCCCCATTCGGTCACAATAATCGCCAACATCCACAGGTGATATTCGGGGGCGCGGAATACGGCCAGCAGCGAAATCAACAAACACACTGAGGCGTAGATTAAACGGCCGCGACCATTACGCGGGTTCATCCCCATGCGCCTCGCAAGGCCTTAAACCCGACCTCATAATTCAACGGAGCCACGCCGATCGCCGCCGCCAAGCGTGAGGAGTCGAGCGAGCTGTCTCGTGGGCGCGGCGACGGGAACTTTTTGTCCACCGCGCGGCCGGGATGGATGAGTCCTTCATCAAATCCCATGATGCGCGCGAAGGTGACTGCGGCGTCAAAACGTGTCGCGCGCTCGGATCCGCCCCAGTGGAATACACCCGCGAGATCCGGGTCGGCGAGTATCTTCGTCAGTACCTCCGGCAGCTGATCGGCGGCGGTCGAGGTGCGCCACTGATCGGTAAAGCCTGATACTGCCTCGCCGCGAGACAGCTTGTCGCGCATTCCGTCGATGAAGCCGGGGCGCCCACCCATCGGCTTGCCGTACGCGCTTGAAATTCGCAGCACCACGGCGCCGGGGGCGCGCACGAGCGCCGCCTCTTCACTTGCGAACTTGCCGCGGGCGTACACCCCGCTCGGGTTTGGGGCGTCCTCTTCAGTGTACCAGCCCCGCTCACCGTCGAACAGCAGATCAGTCGAGAAGTGGATGAGGCGCGTCCCGGAGGCGCCGCAGAGTAACCCCAGGGTCTTCACCGCGTCTACATTCACGCGCTTGGCCCGGTCGGGTTCTTTCTCGCAGGAATCAGGGTCGGAATCAGCCCCGGCGTGAATTACGACCTTGGGGGCGGCTGCGTCAAAGGCCCGCCTGATCGAGTCCGGGTTGGCCAGGTCCAGATCCAAAGCGCCCTCCCCCGCGGAGGTCCGGGAGGCCCGAAACACCCGCCAGGACCCCTGCAAAGCAGGAATCAGGCGCCTTCCGATGTACCCGGTGGCGCCGGTCAGGAGGAGAGCGGGGAGCGTTTTTGTCACCTAGGTCCTTGGGCCCAGACCAACCCGGGCAGTATGCCTCAGGTCAAATTGAGCCGGAGCGACTATACTGGTTTTATGGTGAATCGAACAGCTTTAGCCGCCCTCCTCCTGGTCCTGACCTCCCCTTCGTGGGCCGCCGGCGAGGCGGCCCTCCAACAGGCCAAGGCGCTGAACAACGGCGGCTCCACGAACTGGGACGGCGCCATCACTCAGCCCCGCGGCTGCGAAGGTGAGAACTGCAAGATCAATCGCGCCGTCGAAGGCGCCCTGACCACGGGCGGCCTCACCGTGACCGAAGCCCGCGGCGCGCGCCCGATCATGAGCGCCGAAGTCCCGGCCCCCACCCTCGGCGAGGATAAGCCCGGCTCGAAAGACAAGCCCGGCTTCTTCAGCAATCTTTTCAGCGGCAAAGGTTTGATGTACAGCCTCGGCGGCGCGGCGGCCGGAGCTGGAATCGGCTTCCTCCTCGGCGGCCCGGTCGGAGCCCTCATCGGCGGCCTGCTCGGCGCCGTCGGCGGGTTCTTCCTGTCGAAGATGCTCGCGAAGTAACGCCTCACCCGATATCACGCAGGAAGGCCGGCCCCTCGACGGGTCGGCCTTCCTAGTTAAAAGCAGGGATTGACGCAGGGCCCAACCCGGAGATAAACTAACCCTATGAACCGCACGACCTGGATTCGCATGGCCCTTCTCACCGTTCCCATCGCCCTGTCTCTGGCTTGCGGCGGCGGTGGTGGTTCCGGACCGGCCCCGGACCCCAACCTGACTGGGCCATGCCAACAGGACAATCAGCGCTGCCAGTCGAGCGGAGATTGCTGCGGCGTGCTGACCTGCAACGCCAATAAGGTCTGCACCGGCGGCGGCTGCCAGAGCGGCGGCACCTTCTGCACCAGCTCTTCGCAATGCTGCGGCACGATGAGCTGCACGAGCGGCACCTGCACCGGCGGTGGCGGCTGCAACGGCGCCGGCGCCTCCTGCTCGAGCTCGTCGCAGTGCTGCAACGCGCTCACCTGCAACAGCGGCGTTTGCGGCAGCGGCACAAGCTGCTCCGGCCAGGGCGCCAGTTGCGGAGCCTCCTCGCAGTGTTGCGGCACCTTAACCTGCCGCAGCGGCTTCTGCCAATAGATGTTGTAGGATTGGCCCATGACCAAGGTCCCCAAGTCGCCCTCTAAGAACGGCATGACTAAAGAACTTTTCCCGAGCGGCAAGATCTCCGCGGAAGTTCCCTACAAAAAAGGTCTGCGCGAGGGTGCGGGCAAGATGTTCTACGAGTCCGGCGAGCTCTACGCCAAGGAAACCTATAAGGCCGGTGCGCTCAATGGCCCGACGACCACCTACTACATCTCCGGCAAGCTCCAGGCCGAGCTCAACTACAAAGACGGCCTCCTCGACGGCCTCTGCAAAGAGTTCTACATAAGCGGAAAGCTCGAGTCCGAGACCACCTACAAGGCCGGCAAGAAAGTAGGCGCCTCCAAGATATACACCGAAGCCGGCGCCCTCGAAAAAGCTTAAGAAGAGTAGGAGCCCCATGAAATTTCTCACATTCCTCCTCTCGTTTGTCCTGCCTGCGGCGGTCGCCGCGCAAGAACAGCCGATCTCGCCGAAGCAGGACAAAACAGGCTGGTACCGCACCGTCCGGGAATTTCACGAGGCGGGCGTGGTCGCCCGAAAAAGCTTCCCCCTTGAGATTCCCACCGACGCTAAGGGCAACTTCGCGTACTGCGCGATTCCGCCCGCCGCCGATTGGGTGCTCGATTCTCAAGAAGAACATATCGAAGAGGAATACCTCAGGCTCGTCCGATCGGCGATGGGCCTCAATGTTCGCCAGGACCCCACCCGTGTTGTCGGCACCGGCGTGATCGGGTTCTGCGGGAAGATCAAATCTCCGACGCCGCAGGTCGACCTTGACCGCCTCGACACGGATTGGCGGACGGCCTGCCAGCATCTCGTCCCCGCCCTACAGCCCGGCCGCTATACCTGCACCGCGGGCTCCGGGGCCGGCGGCGAGCCCTTCCCGCCGAAGCTGGCCGTCGTGCAAACGCTCAAGTCCTTGGCACGCTCACCTCACGCCAAGACGGCGATCACGGCCCTCGGACTCCTGCCGGAGATCAAGGGCCGGGACAAGTTCTTCGCCAAGACGGTGAGCGAGGTTTTGCGCGACCCAAAAACTCCGCTCGCCGTTCGTGAGCGCGCCGCGGAAATCCTGGCCAGCGTCCACACGCACGATCTCTCCGCTCACACCCTCGCCGCGATCTGGGGCGACAAATCCAATCCGGAGAGCCTGCGCCGCGCGGCGCTGCGCGGCTACTCGCTGATCATGAGCTTTGGCACATCGCGCACGGCCGGGAGCGATCCTCAGCTCAAAGGCGAGGTCCGCGACCGTCTGCACCAGTACCTCCATCCGTTGGCGGGCGTCATTCAGGCCGAGACCCGCGACGGCAAGGACGGGAAGGGCGGCAAGGACACGCTCACCCCGCTTGGCGAGGACGCGCTTTGCGTCGCGGAGCAGTACTCCAAACAGTGGATCTGCTACGCCAATCGCTACGGCGCGGCGTGGTACGAGGAAGTCAAGAAGGACACCGCCGCGGGATTAGACGCCTGCGCCAAAGATGGGAAGCTTAAGCGTTAATGCGTCTTCGCGCTGAAAGCATCGCCTAACGCGGGCGCGGCCTGGCTGATGGCCATCAACGCCTGCGGGTGCGACGCGATCCATGCGATGGTCTGAGGATCAGCGACCATTCTGTTCATGATCACGGGATCGCCAAGGGCTTCCTGGATCGCGGGGCAGTCGAGCATTTTGCGCAACATGGGGCTGCCGAGCAGAGCGCGAACCGTCTGAGGGTCTCGCATCGCAGGCTCGGCCAGGAAAGCCCGAATCACCGCGGGGTTACCGAGCAGAGCCTTAGCCACCGTCGGGCTGTTGAGCGTGATGCGCACGAGCGCCGAATTCATGTAGGCGTCGACCTTCTTCGGGTCAGCGAGAAATTCGCGCATGGACCGAACGCTCCCGAGCGGGCTGCGTGACATCATGTACTTCGCGGGCTGAGCAATCAGGCCCGCCAGAAATTTATGCTTCTTCGCCCAGGCCTCGGCCTTCGGCGTGATCACGGTCAAGGGTTTCTCCAAAGAGCTTTTCGGCACGCCCCCGACGACCATGCCCGGATCCGCGATCTGCCTCATCAGCGATGACGCCGCGGGCGGCGCGGCGGCGACCGCGTCGCGCAAGGTTTCGCCCGGAGCAAGGGCCACGGACGCGCGCACCGGGGCGGGCCCCGTCTGAAGATTGAACGAATTGGCCACGTCGTGCGTAATATAGGCGTCATCCGGCCGGGACACGACCGACCAGGTGACCACAGCGCCGGCACCGATTAGGCCGATTACGCTGATGATAGGTAGAATGCTCCTCACGGGTATAGGATAGCGCGCTGATATCAGACGGTCATGGGCCTAAGGACCTACCCCTTGACAGCACCAGGGGAAGCCGTTATAGTAAAGAAGCGTCATATTTCCAACTTAAAATGAAAACTTTGACTGCGTGCAATCGCTTTGCCCCGGCCCTCCTGGCCGTCGCCCTGTCCATTCCCGCCTTTGCGATGAATCCGTCCTCTCCGCTGCCCCACCCCTCCAACCAGCCGATGACGCCGGTCATCCTCGACCCCGGCCACGGCGGCGACGACCAGGGCGCCGTGGTTCACGGCCTCCAGGAGAAGGACATCGCTCTCGTCTTCGCCAAGAAGCTCAAGGCCCGCCTCGCCAAGAACGCCGACCTTCCCGTGGTCCTGACGCGCGACTCTGACCGGTATGTGACGCTCGACGAGCGCCTCGTCGACAGCGTGGACATGAGCGGTTCGATTTTCGTCTCCTTGCACCTCAACCAGGTGAAGGGCAAGAAGGCCGCCGGCGCGGTCGTGTACAGCTACGGGCCGGAGCAACTGCGCAGGTGGCGCAAGCGCAGCCACCCGAGCGTGCCTCCGATGCCCGCGCCGCCGAAAGGGCAAGCCGCCGACAGTGAACGCCTGGCCCGAACCTTCTCGCGCACCCTTCGCGGCGACGGCTTCGTCGCTGAATCCTCGAAGTCCGATTACTACGTCCTCAAAAATCCGACCGCGCCGAGCGTTCTCATCGAGCTCGGCTACCTCAATAATCCCGTCGAGGCGGCCAAGCTCAACGATTCCGCCTACCAGGACAAGATGGTGGATAGCCTCGCCAAGGCGATCGAAGAATACGCGACCCTGCGCAGCTTGCGCCAAGATAGCGCGGCCGCGCCCAAAGTCGTCACCAAGCGCTAGATGGAAGCGCTCGTCGTCGTGACCGGCGGGACTTTCGACAAGGAATACGACGAGGTCCGGGGCACTTTGTCTTTTGGCAAGACACACTTGCCCGAGATGCTCAAGCTCGGCCGCAGCCGCCTCAAGATCCGTGTCGCCCGTCTCATGATGAAGGACAGCCTGTTCATGACCGCGGCTGACCGCACAAAAATTCTCGCCGCCTGCCGGCGCGCGCCGGAAGGCCGCATCGTGATCACGCACGGAACCGACACAATGGCCGAAACCGCCGCGGTGCTCGGCCGGGGCCTGACGGGCAAAACCGTCGTGCTCACGGGCGCCATGCGCCCCTACCGCTTCGGTTCTTCCGATGGGCTGTTTAATCTCGGCTCCGCTCTCTCCTTCGCCCAAGCCCTGCCTCCGGGCGTTTACGTCGCCATGAACGGACTCATCTTCACCTGGGACGACGTCAAGAAAGACAAACGGCAGGGCATTTTTACCCGCCGCTAAGCGGCCAAAAGGCCCAGGCGCCCGATGCGATTCACGGGTACAATAGGGGCATGAGACAAAGCCTCCTCCTCTTAACCCTCGTCGTGGCCGCTCCCGCTTTCGCCGGTCCCGTGCGCCTCAAAGGCGGCGCCAAATCCGAGGAAAAGCTGCGCCGCTTCGTGTCGCAGGACGCAAAGCTCAACGCCCGCATCCAGGACGCCGTCCGCCGCGAGGAGCGCTTTGTCGCCGAAGCGCGTGAATCCGACCTTCGCGACGCGGTCTCCGATACATCCGTCAACGACTTGCACGCCAACCTCGAGAAGACCACCGGTGAAAAGCGCAAGGCCATCCTGGAAGCGCTGCCCGGCATGAAAGCCCTGGGCGGCCCCGCGTGCGCCACCCTCATGGACTGCTCCAAACCCGCCATGGCCATGGAAGTCACCGACGCCCGCAATCTCTCTGATTCTCTGCGCCAAATGGTTCGCCCCTGGATGACGCTTCAGCAGGCTCGCCGCTCCGAAATCGAGATTGTCACCGCGGAAGGCGACGGAGACACCGCCCTCATCGTGAAGCTCAAGGACATGAATGCCGTGCCGCTGCGACTCAATGTCTCGCCCCACCTCATCGGCGGTTTCCAGGTCTGGTTCGACCAGCCCGAAGCCGCGGCCGCGCTCTATGCCCGCGAGCGCGACGCCGTCCTCAAAACCGCGTCTAAATAAGCCGAAGCTGTTCGCCGAGCGGCCTCCGGAAATTACCGCGTTCCAATGGCGGCTGCGTTTTCCGGTTCAACCCCAGGCGCTTGCATGTCAGCCTGAATAATTGAGAGAGATGCTCGGCGAAAACACCCTCGCCGCGCATGCGGGAGCCAAAGCGCGGATCATTCAGCGTTCCACCCCGAATGCTCTTGATCTGATTCAGAACCTTCTCGCGCCGGTCCGGATAGTTCTGTGCGAGCCAGTCGTCAAACAAGGCCCCGAGCTGGTGCGGCAGGCGCAGCGGCACATACCCCGCCATGGTCGCCCCCGCGTCGGCCGCCGCTTCGAGCAGCGCGGGCAACTCGTGATCGTTCAAGCCTAAAATGATCGGCGCGGTCATCACGCCGACTTGAACGCCCGCCTTCGTCAGTTCGAGCATCGCCGCGAGCCGAGCCGACGGAGCCGAGGCGCGCGGCTCCATGCGCCGGGCGAGCTCCGGGTCGAGCGTCGTCAACGAAATCATCACGCGCACCCCGGCATGCCGCGTGAGCTCCTGAAACACATCGATGTCGCGCGTGACCATCGCGCTCTTCGTCACCAGCCCGCAAGGCTGACGCGCGTCGGCCATTACCTCCAGGCACCCGCGTGTCACCTTCAGCTTGCGTTCGATCGGCTGATAAACATCAGTGACTCCCCCGAGCGCAATCGTCTCCGCCTCCCAACTTTTCTTGGCCAGCTCAGCGGCAAGCAACTGCGGCGCGTCGTCCTTGACGAAGATCATGCTCTCAAAGTCTAAGCCCGAGGAAAGCCCCAGGTATTCGTGGTAGGGCCGGGCGTAACAGTAGACGCAACCATGCTCGCAACCCCGGTACGGGTTTAGGCTCCAGGTAAAGGGAATATCGGGGCTGTCGTTCTTAACCAGGATCGACTTGGCCGTGTCGCGGTAAAAACGCGTCTTGGGCGCCGGCATTTCAGCAGGGTCCGCGCTCTCCTCCCATTCGTAGGAGAGCTCTTCAAACCGGTTCGTCGGATTGAGCGCGGTTCCTCGTCCGCGAGGCGCTTCGGGCATGAAACAGTATAGTCGAACATATGTTCTACATCAAGGGCACGCCCAGCGAGCCTCCATCAACAGCCCAACCTGGCGAAGCCCTGATTTTCTCTCTATAATCCTTATGCGCGCATCCGAACACGCACCGGTGCGATTTGGATTGAAATCTATGATTGAACCCGCTCTTGCTCCAGACGAAACCGCTCGAATTGTCGCCCTGCGCGGCCTTGGCATACTTGACACGCCGCCGGAAGACCGCTTCGACCGCATCACCCGGCTCGCCCAGAAAATTTTCGATGTGCCTATCGCTGTGGTGAGTCTTATGGATGCGAATCGACAATGGTTCAAATCCTGTCAGGGCCTCGCCGCCTCTGAGACCCCGCGCGGCATCTCATTCTGCGGCCACGCGATTCTCGGCACCGGGGTGTTTGTCATTGAAGATGCATCTGCCGACATTCGATTCGCGGACAATCCCTTTGTCACAGGCGGCCCACGAATCCGCTTTTACGCCGGAGCCCCCTTGAGGGTGCACGGCGGGCATGCCGTCGGAACCCTATGCATCATCGCGCCGACGCCGCGAAAATTTTTACCCCGGGATCAGGAGCTTCTGGCTGAGCTCGCCAAGAGCGTCATCACGGAACTCAACAATGTCCACACTGCCGCGCGTGAGCGGGAGTTGCGCGATTTCATCGAAACGGCCGGCGCGATCATTCAGAGCGCGGATGAGTCCGGTCATGTGCGCATGGTCAACCGGGCCTGGACGGCCGCGCTCGGCTACTCATCTGAAGAAGCCCTCAAGAAGAATTTATTTGATCTCATCGACCCAACCGAGCACGCCCACTGCCGCACCCTCATGGCGAAACTGAATGCGTCTGATTCACCGGTCGCGCTGGAAACAACCTTCGTTGCAAGGGACGGACGCAAACTGCGCCTGAGCGGAGTGCTTGACGCGCTCCGCCGCCCTGACGGGAGCATGGCGATCCGCGGTGTCTTCCAGGATATAACCGCGCAGCGCGAGCTTGAGCGCGTTCGATCGGAGGTAACGCACCATGTCAGTCATGAGCTTAAGACTCCGATAGGGGTGACGACCTTGGCCTTGAGCATGCTGTCCTTGTCGAGCCCTGACTTCAGCGAGGAGCAGAAGCAACTCCTGGCGATGGCGCAACGAGCCGCTGAGCATGCGTCCCGAATGACGGATGATTTGCTGGATGCCAGCAAGTCGGACAGCGGCAAGCTCCGAGTTGAACCCGTTACGGGCGATTTAAATGTGACGCTCTCGGCCATAGCATCGGAGTTGGCGCCTCTCGTATCGAAGGCCGGACTCGTTCTCGAAGTGGCAGCCATTCCTCGTCAAATTTCGGCGGTATTTGATGGCGTCCGGTTGAGGCAGATTTTGAGTAATCTCATCGGAAACGCGCTTAAGTTCACGCCTAAGGGCGGCCGCATCACCGTCGGGGTAAAGGACGGCGTCAAAGGGTTTGTTGAAATATTTGTCCGTGATACGGGACCTGGCATTCGAAAAGATGAGGCGGACCGTATTTTTGACCGGCTTTATCAGACGGCAAATAAAGCTCAACAGGGAGCGGTCGGCCTCGGCTTAGGCCTCCACCTCTGCCGCGAACTTGTCGCGGCCCATGGAGGTCGCATCTGGGTCGACGGCGCGCCGGGCGAGGGTGCGATTTTTCATTTCACTTTGCCGCTCGCGTAAGCGCGTTCGCCTAACGAACCATGTGATCCGTGTAACGGATTTACACCGGTACGCCCGGCAACTGGTTACTCGAGAGCCATCCGGCTCGTCAGGGAGGACCACTCCCGCCACAGCAGAATCGCGACCGCGACGAGGCCGGCGACGAGGCCCAGCCACACGCCCGTCGCGCCCCACTTGAGACCGAAGCCCAGCCAAAGGATGACGGGCAGGCCGATGAGCCAATGGCCGATAAGATTGTAAATGAGGGGCCGTCGCGTCGATCCCAAGCCGCGCAGCGCCCCCGTCAAAACCGCCTGCGCGCCGTCGAAGACCTGGAAGGCGGCGCCGCAGTAAAGCAGGGGCGTGGAGCGCGCGATCAAGTTGTCGTCGGCGCCGTACAAGCCGAGGATGAAATGCGGAAACAGCGCAAACAGCGTTCCGCAGCAAGCCATAAAGGTCACGCCCATGATCGCCGCCGCGCGGCCGGAGTCCATGGCCACGCGGGGCTCCTGGCGGCCCAAGGCCTGGCCGACGCGCGTGCACGCGGCGTGCGAGAGGCCCATCGGGATCATGAAGGTGAGGCTTGCGAGGTTAAGGACGAGCTGGTGGGCCGCGAGCGACTCGGCGCCGATGCGGCCGACCAAGGCAGTGGCGAGCGTGAAAATCGCCACTTCGACGACCATGGCCCCCGCGCTCGGAAATCCCAACAGGAGCACATCGAGAAACAACTTCCGGTGCCACCCGTGGAAGGTGAAAGCGATCGCGCGCAAACGGCTCCAAGAGGCGAGGGCGACGACGGAGAACATCACGATGTTGGCCGCGAGCGTAGCGAAGGCCGAGCCGCGCACGCCCAGGTTCGGCGCGCCGAAGCGCCCGAAGACGAGCGCGGCGTCCAAGCACGCGTTGATTATGTTGCCGAGAGTCATCGCGATCACGAGCGGGGTCGTCACACTCATGGACTGCAGGAACTGTCGGCAGGCGACAAAGCACAGTCCCGGAAACACACCCCAACGCAGTATATGAAGGTAGGCGATGGCGCCCTCGGCCGCAAGCGGGTCCACGCCGATGAAGCGGTAAGCCTGGCCTGCGAGGCCGAACACGAAAAACAGCGGGAGTGCCACGACGAGGGCCAAGACGAGCGTGTGCACCAGAAGCTGGCCGCACAGATCCGGGCGGCCGGCCCCGAAGGCTTTCGAGGAGTGGCTGTCGATGCCCATCACGACGCCCATGCCCACGACGAAGCCGGTGAAGTAAGTCATCGAGCCGAGACCGACCGAGGCGATCGCCACGGGCCCTATGCGCCCAACGAAGAGCATGTCCACCGTGCCGTACAGGACCATGCCGATCTGGGTGAGCGCGATGGGCCCGGCCAGCGCCAGGACGGACCGCGCCTCCGGCCATGGGAATTTTCTGATCGCCACACCCTATGATACGAGTTAAGAATGCCGGGTCAGGCCGAAATGATAGGATGGCGATCTTCGATGAGCGACCAAAACCGTCTGCGTGACCTCAAAGCCCGCCTCCCCGGATCGGTGGAGAGCCTCGTTGAGGAATTCACTTCCCCCCTCATGGCGGCCGCGCGCTCCTGGGGCCTGTCCGAGCGCGACGCGGAGGAGGCCGTGCAGGATTGCCTGACTGATTTTCTGACCGCAATCGAACGGTTTGAGGGGCGCTCGACGCTCAAAACTTTCCTGTTCGGAGTTCTTTATCATAAGTGCTCCGAGCGACGGCGCAAGAACAAGCGGGAGCAGGCGACCGAGGATATGGAGGCGGCCTTCGCCGGGCGTTTCGGATCGTTGGGCGTCTGGAATAGTCTGCCGCGCGGCCCCGAAGAAGAAGCCGTCAACGCCGAACTGAAGGCCTGGCTCGAGGAATGCGCCAAAGGCCTCTCCGACGAGCAACGATCGGCTTTTCAGCTTAAAACCGTGGAGGATGTATCCACGGAGGACGCTTGTAAGATTATCGGGGTCTCAGCCACGAATCTTGGGGTGCTCATGTTCCGGGCTCGCAACAAGCTCCGGGAGTGCCTTGAGAAAAAATGGACGAACCGATGAACTGGATCCCGTCATGCTCGGATGTGGCGCGCGCGGTCAGCGACGACTCTTATAACGAGTC
>JAYTSX010000320.1:0-3597 GCA_043745445.1 Elusimicrobiota bacterium | reverse complement strand
TAATGAAATTGTTGTAGTGATCGGCCACGCGATACTCGTGGCTTCCGCCGAGCTCGAGGCTAAACGCGCCGGGAAGCTCGATCGCCGCGCTCAGCGTGTTGACATAGCGCGTGCCCAGGATATCGGACCGCAAGGAGTCCGCCGCGTCGCGCGGGATTTGCCGTCTCTGCCGGTCGACGGTGGCCGTGTAGGTGAGATGCGACCAATCCGCGCCAAAATCGTAAGCATAGCTCATCAGCTCCATTTCCTTCTCGCTCGGCTTGCCCGCTCCGCTGGCAAGGGAGAGGCTGTTACCGCCGTAGTTCTGCACGCTGTTCGAGACATTCGCCAGCAGGCTGTGAGGTCCTTTTTTCCAATGCGCATTGACATTGCGGACGCTGAAATATTCGTTCAGCTCAAAAGTCGTCTTCGTGTCATCGGTAAACGCGAAGTGCGGGGTGCGCCGGCTGTCATGATCGGCCGAGAGGAACAGTTGGGACTTATCGTCCGCCCGCGAGTAGACGCCCGAGACGCGGGAGACCTCCGCGGCCGCGGAGGGGCCGCCATGGCCACTGCCGACACCCGCGCTCGCCATGACAAGGCGGCCGTTCTTCTCAGGGCGACGCAGGACGATGTTGATCACGCCGGTCAGCGCGTTCGAGCCGTAGATCACGGACGCCGGGCCCCGGAGGACCTCGATGCGCTCCACCGAATCGATGCCCACCCGGTCGATGTCTCCCTCCCCCGTCACCGTGTTCCAAGCCGGGACATTATCGATCATGACGAGGACCTTGTTGGCGTAGTGCTCCTGCAGGGCGCCGCGAAAAGTAGGGATGTGCTGCATGGAATAGGTCCGCCACACCATAACCCCGGCCACGCTCTGCAGCGCGTCGGCCACAGACTCGTAGTTAAAGTTCTCGATCATGCTGCGGTCGATGACCGTGACATTGGAAACGCTGTTAAAGACGGTTTCCGGCCTGACGGAGGCGACACGCACGGCTTGGGCCTCTTCCCGGAAAATTTCGAATGCGTCTTCGGCGGCGCGCGCCGCTCCGGATTGGACCGCGACTATCACCGCGATCATAAGGCGCTTCACGAATTGCTTATTCATAAATTGAGAGTAACCCGCGCAGGACGCGCGCAGGCTTACGCCGGGCTTAAGTTTCGCTTAAGCGCGGCTCGCTGGCGCGATAACTGCAATAATGACGAAACGAAGCGCTCACGGAGGCGATCATGACCGTCAAGAGTTTTTTAAACGAGGTTGAAGCGCCGGTGGTGGGTATGGACCAGGACGGGTCAGTTTTCTTCATTAATGCGGCATTCGAAGCGGCCTACGGCTGGACGAAACAGGACCTGCTCGGCAAATCGATGACGGCCATCATTCCTCCGAACATGCGTGATGTCCACCAAATAGGATTCTCCCGTTTTCTCCAAACCGAAACGCCGACGCTCATGGGCAAGCCGTTACGCCTGCCGATCCTCTGCAAAGACGGCCGCATCCTGAGCGCGAGCCATCTCATCATCGCCGACAAAATCGACGGCCGTTGGAGTTTCGTCGCCAAAATAACCCTGGAGAGCAAGGTGTGACCGAACGGAGCCAACCGCCTTCCTCGAATGACCATTCCCAAACTCTAATCGAGTTGCGGAGAATCGTTTCCTGGATGGACGCCGTGCTCGGTGAGGTCAGCGACGGGATCATCGTCGCCGAGGGGCAGGACCTATCCGTCCAGTATGCCAACGACACCTTTTGCGCTATGATCGGCCGCCAGCGGATTTACACTTTGGGGACCTCCCTGTTTGACAGCCTGCCGGCCTTATCACGAGATCCGTTTTTTATTGATCCCGCACCGGGCACCCCGGCGGGCGGCGAGATACGCCGCACCGTGATCGAGCTCGGGCTACAGCGCGCGGACAAGAGCGAATTCCCGGTGGAAATCCATTGCTCGATCCGAAAAGTCGCGGGCACCCGGTACTGCACGGCAGTCGTGCGCGACATCACCGAACGCAAGCGCGCCGAGCGCCGGAAAGCCGCGGAACGGGCGGCGGTCATGACGGATATCTCGCCCGACGCGGCGCCGAACATCTATCAAGGAATTCTGCGCAACATAGGCGAAAGCCTGGGGTGGCGACACGGCCTCTATTGGTCGCTTGACGCCGCCAAAGTCGACCTTCGCTTCGCCGCCTCGTGGTCCGCCGCCGCGGCGCCGAGCGAATTCGTCACCGCGTCCAAAGACGCTCAATTTCCCCCCGGCGTCGGACTGCCGGGAAGAGTGTGGAAGCAGAACGCCCCGGCCTGGATCGAGGATGTCGGCGAGGACGGTAATTTCCCGCGCAAGGAGGCGGCCCGAAAGGAGGGACTCCACTCGGCCTTCGGGTTTCCAGTGCGCATCGACGGCCGCTTCCACGGCGTGCTTGAATTTTTCACCGATAAGTTCGAGCAGCCGGATGTCGAACTGCTCGAGATGATGGGCAAGATCGGGCGGCAACTCGGAGAGTACATCGAGCATCAAGCCGCGGCCGAAGAACTAAAGCGTAGCCGTCTCTATCAGTCCGAAAAGATGGCCTCGCTCGGCCAGCTGGCGGCCGGCGTCGCGCATGAGATCAACAACCCTCTCGGCGTCATCTTGGGATTCGCTCAAACGCTGGCCACCGGTCTCGACGACTCCGATCCGCTAAGCTTACCGCTAAAATCCATCGAACGAGAAGCGGTGCGTTGCCGGGATCTGGTCCAGAATCTGCTGGTTTTTTCCCGCCAAGGAAATAGGATCGCGGAAGAATTCGACTTCAACGAGAACGCGATAAGCGCACTGAAGATAATCGAGGCGCAAGCGCGGATGGAGGGGGTGGAGATCGTCAAGAATCTCGGCGCGCTCGATCTGTTCTACGGCGACAAAAGCCAATTGCTTCAGGCCATTGTCAACATCGGCAACAACGCGCTCGACGCCATGCAAGGTGGAGGACGCCTCAGCGTGCGCACTTGGCAGGAAGGGTCTGACATCGTGCTGGAGATGACGGATGCGGGGCCTGGAATACCCGAGGAAATCCAAGCCCGAATCTTCGACCCCTTTTACACCACGAAAGGAGTAGGCAAAGGAACCGGGCTCGGCCTGTCCTTAACCTTTGAAATCATACAAAGGCACCATGGAACGATCCGGGTAAAGAGCAAGGTCGGTCAAGGCACGACCATCAGAGTGTCCCTCCCTCTGCGAAGGCTCGGGCCTTCCGCGCCGCTCAGCTGAGCGCGCTGCGCCGGAACTGCGCTTTGACGCGGGCCCGCAATATTTTGGGGCTGTACGGCTTGGTCATATAGTCGTCGGCGCCGAGTTCGAGCGCCAGCGATTGCGACTCAGCCTCGCTCATCGCCGTGACGATCATGATCGGCAGGTCGGCCATGCCCATATCACCACGAACCTTCTTGACCACCGCGTAGCCGTCGACTTCCGGCATCATGAGGTCGAGTAAAATGAGATCAGGCTTCACCCGCGCGATCTCCTCGATGGCCGAAGCGCCGCCATCGGCCTCGACGAGCTCGTATCCATCCATTCCGATGGCGGCGCAGATCAGGGTACGGTTATCAGCGACATCATCGACGATGAGCACGCGTTTTTTGGTTTTCTC
>JAYTSX010000319.1:0-13510 GCA_043745445.1 Elusimicrobiota bacterium | reverse complement strand
AGTTTCGTGACGGCGGAGCCCGCTGGATCGAGGTGACCGTCGGCGACACCGGAAGGGGCATGGATGAGGCAGACCGTGCCAGCTTATTCCAGCCGTTCACTCAGGGACGCAATATCAATGAGGGCGTCGCGGGCCACAAGGGAACGGGCCTCGGGTTGTATATCGTCAAATCGATCGTGGATCAGCACGGCGGTAAGATCGAAGTGAAGTCGACCCCCGGTCAGGGAACGAGAATCAGTTTTTCGCTGAAGGTCGCGGCTTAGCCGCGGGAGGCTGTCATGGCGATTCAAGTGTTGGTCATTGACGACGAAGAAGACTACCGGATCATTATCCAGGAAGTCCTGCGCAGCGCGGGGATGGAAATACGCCTCGCCGCTGACGGTGAGCAGGGCCTGCGCATGGTGAAAGAGAAGCCGGCCGACATCGTGCTTGTCGATTGGATGATGCCGCGCATGGATGGCGAGCATTTCTGCCGCGCGATGCGTGCTGAGCCGACTCTTAAGGATACGCCCGTCATCATGCTCACGGTCAAGCAAACCGCAGACGAGGAGCTCGAAGCTTTGCACTTCGGCGTGGATGACTTCGTGGTCAAGCCGTTCAAGGCCCCCGAGCTGCTCGCGCGGGTCCGCGCCGCATTGCGCCGCACGGAAAAGAAAGCCGCGTGAGCCGGAATTCTCTGATCGCCGGGGCCGCCGCGCTGGCGCTTGTACTGGCGGGAGCCCTGGCCGTCAAGCCCGGGGCCGTCACGCATGTCGATGTGCCTGAGGGCCTCACTGCTCGGCAAACCGCGGAGCTTCTCGGCTCCAAGGGCGTCATTCAATCGGTGTTCGTGTTTCGCGTCCTTCTTAAAGTCACCGGATTTGACCGCCATCTGAAGCCCGGAACGTACACCTTGCGCGTTCACGAATGGCCCACTGTCGTCGCGCGCAAACTGACCCTTGGCCTCACTGACGACCTCAAGCTCACGATCCCCGAAGGTTTCATGGCCAGCCAGATCGCCGAGCGCTTGGAAAAGGCCGGGATCGTGGACGCCCGCGCGTTTCTCGCGTTCGTGAGCGCGCGCAAACTGGAAGGCCGCCTCTTCCCCTCCACTTACCACTTTCCCCCCGGCTACGGCGCTGAGAAAACGGCCGCCGTCATGACGGCCGAGTTCGAGAAGCAGATCGCGGCGGCCTACGCCGCGGCGAGCCCAAAGCCTGAGCTGTCGTTTGAGGACGCTCTGACCTTGGCGTCCATCGTGGAGCGTGAGGCGGTGCTCAAGCAGGAGCGCCCGATCATTGCCGCCGTCTACTTGAACCGGCTCAAAAAGAAAATGCCCCTGCAGGCCGATCCGACGGTTCAGTACGCGCTCGGCCTCGACCATTGGAAGAAGGGACTCACGCGCGCCGATCTGCAGACATCCTCGCCGTACAACACATATTTAAAGCGCGGTCTCCCGCCGGGCCCCATCTGCTCCCCGGGCCTTGAATCCTTCAAGGGCGTGCTGAGCCCCGCCAAAACCGAGGCCCTGTACTTCGTCGCCGACATGACCGGCGGCCATCTGTTCTCCGAGACCAACGAGGAGCATTCGAAGGCCCGCCAGATATATAAGAAGGAGCTACGCAAGGTGAAGGCGAAGTTAAAGCAGCAGGCGGCCGCCGCACATTAAGTCCGCTGGACGAAAACCCCTATTTTTGGCATAATCAATGTGTAGGGCGTGTAGCTCAGCTGGGAGAGCGCATCGTTCGCAACGATGAGGTCGCAGGTTCAATCCCTGTCACGTCCACCAAATTTAAGCCGCCCTCCCGGGCGGCTTTTTTTTCGCTACGATGTCCTTCGTGAAACGGTTTCGCGGACTTCTCCCTCTCGCGGCGTTGCTTGCCGTGGTCGGCGCGCTGATTCTGGCGGCCCGTCCCTCCGAGCTGGTGCAAGGCGTCGAGCTTAAGACGCTCGACTGGCGCTTCCGCCATCTGTCCGTCGCCGCGCGCCACGACAAGAACATCGTGCTCGTCATGGTGGACCAGGCAAGCCTCAACCACTACGAGAAGGAAGGCATGTACTGGCCCTGGCCTCGGGGCATCTACGAGGCCGTTTTGCGCTTTATGAAGGCGGGCGGCGCGAAAGCGGTCGTATTCGACGTGCTCTTCACGAATCCCTCGACTGTGGCCGATGACGAGGTCTTCGGTCGGGCGCTCAAGGATTTTGGACCCGTGGCCCTGGCGATGGGTACCGGCGCTTCTGCGGATCCGATGCGCTCAATCCCTCCTCCCGAAAACTTCGCGGTGAAGGCCGCCCCCGCGCTTGCCTCATCCGCGCAACCAAGCCTCGCCGTGCGCCTTCCCATCCAATCAATCCGCAGCGGCGCGCGTCTGCTCGGCGACACCCGCGTGGACGCGGACCTCGACGGCGTGTTTCGCCGCGTGCCGCTTCTGACCTCAATGGGCGGCCGCCTCTATCCGACTTTGCCCGCGGCCGCGGCGATGCTGGCGACGGGAAAGTCCCTCGACGACCTCAATCCGCGCATGACCGACGGGCGCATGCTCGTGCGCTTCCACGGCGAATCCCTTACCGAGAACAAGGCAATCCAGACATATGACTTCTACCAGATCGGCGACGTCATCCAATCGTGGGTCGCTCTCGAAGACAAGCGGAAGCCGGACCTTTCTCCCTCGTTGTTCAAGGACAAAATCGTATTCGTCGGCATGAACGCCACCGGCCTGTTGGACAATCACCCCTCGCCGGTCTCGACGGTGTTTCCGGGAACCGAGATAGTCGCCGCGGCGACGGATAATTTGATCAACGGCGATTTTTTGACCCACGCAAGCTTCGTTGCCGTTCTCGGGCTCGTCCTCGTCGCGTTAGTTCTCGCGGGTTTGGCCTCCCGGCTATCCTCGCATGCTTGGGCCGCGATGGGTGTCGTGTTCTCTTCGAGCGCTGTTCTTGCCGGGATTTCCTGTTATGCCTTCACCCGCGGCATTTGGCTCGACATTGTGGCCCCTCAATTGTCGTTGTGGCTCGGATTCGCGGCCGCCTCGGCTTATGGCTATGCCGTTGAAGGCCGCCAGAAGCGCTACATTCAGGGCGCGTTCTCCCAGTATCTGTCGCCTGAAATCGTCAATCAGATCGCCGACAACCCCGAGATGTTGACCCTTGGCGGCGAACGCCGAGACGTCACCTTCTACTTCTCCGATATCCAAGGGTTCACGACATTTTCCGAACAGTTACCGCCCGAAAAGCTGACGAAGCTCATGAACTGGTATCTAGGAGAAATGACCGACACCATCCTCAACTCCGGCGGCACGCTCGACAAGTACATCGGCGACGCCGTCATGGCCTTCTGGGGCGCGCCGCTACCGTGCGAGGGTCATGCCCTTGTCGGCTGTAAGGCGGCGCTAGCCAATCAGAAGCGCCTTGCGGGCCTGCGTGAAAGGTTTTCGGCCGAGGGCTATCCCCCCGTGCTCAACCGCATCGGCCTCAATTCGGGCCCCGCTTCGATCGGTAACATGGGTTCGGCGGCGCGGCTGAGCTATACCGCCATCGGCGACAACGTCAACCTTGCTTCGCGTCTTGAGGGTGCGAACAAAGCCTACGGCACCTATATCCTGATCTCCGAGTCCACGCGCCTAGGCGCCGGCGACGCGATCGAAGTGCGCGAGCTCGACTATGTGAAGGTGAAGGGCAAGAACCAGCCGATCCGGGTCTTTGAGCTGCTGGGGCTTAAAGGACTAACGGCAACGAATCTCCTCGAAAAAGCTAGGCTCTTCGAGTCGGGGTTGCCGCTGTTTCGCGCAAAGCGCTTTAAAGAAGCGATCACTGTATTTCGCGGCGTCGTTGCAAAATATGGCGAGGATCATTCTTGCGAGAACTACATCGAACGCTGTGAGCACTATTTAAAGGAAGCCCCGCCCGCCGATTGGGACGGCTCCCATGCCCTGACGGAGAAATAATGAAAACCTTGCTGCTTGTGTCGCTTGCGCTGGCTTTTTCTGCGGCCGCTGCTTTTTCCGCGACGATAACCGTCTTGGTCCAAGAGACGACTTTGCGTAAGCGCCCTCAGTCCTACGCTCCTTCCCTGGGCACCGCGCACCTCGGCCAGAAGTTCGAGAGCGCGGGGCAGGAGTCGGGCTTTTACAAGACCAGCTCCGGCTATATTCACTCAAGTGCGGTGACCGCGAAAAAGGTCAGCCTCGGCTCGGACGACTCCGTGGGCGGAAGCGCTTCGGCTGAAGAGGTCACCTTGGCCGGCAAAGGCTTCAACGCCCAGGTTGAAAAATCCTACGGCAACAAAAATGGCTCGGTCAACTTCGGTGCCGTCAACGCGATGGAGCGACGCTCCGTGGGTGAAGCCTCGCTGTTTGATTTTCTGCGCGCTGGCGGCCTTCTGTCTGAGGGAGGTTCCAAATGAAGATTCTTCTCCCCCTCGCCGTTCTCCTTTTTGCAGGCTGCGCCGAGCTTGGAAGCGTCAACATGAGCTCCCTGACCGGCGGGCGCATCAACTCGAACGTGGATTTGACCAAGGTCGCTAAGGGCGTCAACCAGGTTCGCAAGGGCTTCTCGGAAATTTCCGAAAGCGAGGAGTACTACATCGGGCGCGCGGTGGCCGCTCAGGTGCTGACTCGCTACAAACCGCTCAATGATCCGGGCCTTAACGGCTACGCGCAGAAGGTGGCGCAGGCCGTCGCCCTGGCCTCGGACCGGCCCTCGACGTTCAAAGGCTACCACGTCCAGGTCCTGGACTCCAATGAGGTCAACGCCTTCGCAGCACCCGGAGGATTTATCTTCGTGACCAAGGGGCTGCTCAAGCTCGTTAAGAGCGAGGACGAGCTCGCGGGCGTGCTCGCCCATGAGGTCGCGCACATCTCTAAAAAGCACGGGCTCAAGACCATCCAGACCTCGCGCCTAACCTCCGCGTTCACGATCTTGGGCTCCGAGGCCGCGAAGAGCTACACCTCCTCGCAGGTCTCCCAGCTGACGAGCGCGTTCGAAGGCGCCGTCGACGATGTCGTCAATAAGCTCGTCGTCAACGGCTACAGCCGGGACAAAGAATATGAGGCGGACAAGTTCGGCGCAGAATACGCCAAGGCCGCGAACTACGACCCGGGCGCTCTCAAGACCTTCCTGGCGCGCATGGAGAAGGCCGAAGGGTCCGGCGGCGGCATGTTCAAAACCCATCCGTCTGCGTCCAAGCGCGAAGCGGAGCTCGGATCGCTGTCGCCGGGGTCAGGTTACAAACGCTCCTCCGAGCGCGGCCGGCGCTTTTCAGAGGCCGTCCAACTCTAGCCGGAGCCTTACCGAGGTTTTGCCTCCGTTTTGCCGGTTTTTAATGGCAAAAGCGGAGTCCCGGGGGCATGCTACAAGCATGAAAACCCCCACCCTGGCGGGCCCCGTCGTTCGCGTCGGCGTCGCGCTCGTCCTCTGCGCGGCGTGCTTTCAAACCGGACGCTGGTATCAGGAACTTTCCGCCTCAGGCGTCGCTCATGTAAAAGGCGATTCTGGAACTGAAATGGTCAACGCTACATTTCGCGGCGCTCCCGAGCCGCCCATGAAGACTCCCGAAACGAAGCAGCCGGCCGCCGCGCCCGGCGATCCCGTGGGCCAATCTGGCGACGTCATCACACCTTTGAACGTACGCGACCCCTCCGCCCTCGTCATGGGTCCAGGCGCTTCATGGAATCCTCCGGCGGGCGATGTGCCCGAGCCCTCTGAGCCTTCAATTGCAGTGCCGCCTCGCCGCGCGAAGCCGATCAGGCCGTTGAAGAGCGGGAGCTTGATTGAGCTATTGAAGAAAGCCGACAAGAAGTCCGCCGCGCCGAAAAGTTTCTAGCATCAGCGTCGCCCGGGGGTTGATTTGGCATAATCTCCGGCATGAAACGAAGCGAGATTAAGGCTGTTCTGGAGACGGGTAAAGCCGGTGACACCGTGACGGTCGCCGGTTGGATCAAGTCGGTGCGCGAGTCGAAGAGCGTGGGCTTCGTCCATCTCAACGACGGCTCGACCTTCGATTCGATTCAGGTCCTAATCCCGGAGGGCTTCGCCGGACGGGAAAAAATACTCAAGCAGATCACCGGGGCGTCCTTAGCGGTCACCGGCGCGCTCATCGCCTCCCAGGGCAAGGGCCAGTCCCTCGAGCTCGAGCCTTCTTCCATCGAGGTCTTAGGCGAGTGCGATCCCTCCTCTCCGGTGCAGAAGGCCGGCACTTCCTTTGAATTTTTGCGCGGCGTGGCCCATATGCGCCCGCGCACGAATACCTTCGGCGCCGTCTTCCGCGTGCGCGCTGAGATGTCTTACGCCGTCCACGATTTTTACCGCAACCGCGGCTTCGTGATGTGCCACTCCCCCATCCTGACGACCTCCGACTGCGAGGGCGCGGGCGCCATGTTCCAGGTCTCCACGCTCGACGCAGAGAAGCCCCCCCGCGGCCCGGACGGCAAGATCGACTTCACGAAGGACTTTTTCGGAGAGAAATGCGGCCTGACCGTCTCCGGTCAGCTCGAGGCCGAAATCCTGGCGATGTCCTTGTCCAAGGTCTACACCTTCGGGCCGACCTTCCGCGCGGAACTATCCACGACGCCGCGGCACGCCTCCGAGTTCTGGATGATCGAGCCGGAGCAGGCCTTCGCCGACCTTAAGGACAACATGGGGCTGGCCGAGGCCTTCGTCAAACATATGATCGAGCACGCCTTCAAGAACTGCGCCCGCGACCTGCAGTTCTTCGACGAACGCGTCGAAAAAGGCCTGCGCGCCAAGCTCGAGGCAGTGGCCAAGGCCGAGTTCGGCGTCATCGACTATGCCGAGGCGATCAAGATCCTTGAAAATGCCGGACGCAAGTGGGAACACCCGATCTCCTGGGGTAAGGACCTGCAGACCGAGCACGAGCGCTTCCTCACCGAGGAGTACGCCAAGAAGCCGGTGTTCGTCATCAACTACCCGCGCTCCTTCAAGCCGTTCTACATGTACTGCAACGACGACGAGAAGACCGTCGCCTGCATGGACTTGCTCGTGCCGCGCGTGGGCGAGCTCATCGGCGGCTCCCAGCGCGAGCATCGCCTCGACAAGCTCCTGGCGCGCATGACGGAGACCGGGATCGACCCCGTGGCCAACTCCTGGTACGCCGACCTGCGCCGCTACGGCACGGTCCCGCACGCCGGCTTCGGCCTGGGTTTCGAGCGCCTTCTCATGTACGTCACAGGCATGGAAAACATCCGCGACGTCCAGCTCTGCCCGCGCGTCCCCGGCAACGCTAAATTCTAGCCATCGGAGCCATCGGAGCCATCGGTGTCAGGCTTTGACTTACGCGCAATCCTTCAGAAATATTGCGCGTAAGTCAAAGCCTGACACCATGACACCATCTTAGGCCGGCAGGTCGAGCTTGATGTGGAGCTCTTTGAGCTGCTTCTCTTTCACGGGCCCTGGCGCTTCGGAGAGAGGATCGGTCCCTTTCTGCGTTTTCGGGAAGGCGATAACCTCGCGGATCGAGTCTTCGCCGCACAGTAAGGCGGTCAGGCGGTCCAGGCCCATGCCGAAGCCGCCGTGGGGCGGGGCGCCGAAGTCGAGGGCGGACAGTAAAAGACCGAATTGGCGCTGCTGCTCGATGTCGTCAAAGCCCATCAACGCGAGAATCTTTCGCTGCATATCGCCGCTGTGGTTGCGGATCGAGCCGGACGCCAGCTCCACCCCGTTGAGGACGAGGTCGTACTGGTGGCTGCGCACCGAACCGGGGTCCGTGTCGAGCTTGGGGACATCGGCGTCGAGCGGGCGCGTGAAGGGGTTGTGCGCGAAGGTCCAGCGCTTGTCCTCGGCCTCCCACTCGAGTAGCGGGAAGTGCGTGATCCAGGAGAAATGCCAGGGGGTAGATGGTTCGGGTTTGAGCCGCGCGATGATCTCTTTGCGGATGGCGCCGAGCACGGTCGACGCAGGAATTTCTTTATCAGCGGCAAAGAAAGTCGTGTCCCCGGGTTTGGCGTTCGTCTTGGCTTTGATCGCCTCGAGGTTCTCAGGCGTCAGGAACTTGGCGATGGGCGTCTCCGGGCCCGTCGCGGTCCACTTGATCCAGGCGAGACCCTTGGCGCCGTAAACTTTCGCCACATCGGTCAGTTTGTCGATCTCCGCGCGGGAGTAGCCGCTCGCGCAGGTGATCGCGCGCACCACGCCTCCGTCGGCGACCGGGCCGGCGAACACTTTGAACCCGCAACCCTTGAGCTCGGCGCTGAGATCGACGATCTCGAAACCGTAGCGCTGGTCCGGCTTGTCTGAGCCGTAGCGGCGCATGGCCTCGAAGTAGTCGAGGCGTGGAAAAGGCGTCGGCAGGTCGAAGCCGATGGCGGCTTTGAAGATGGCCTTCATCATGCGCTCACAGGCGGCGTGCACGTCGGCCTCTTCGACGAACGACATCTCGACGTCGATCTGAGTGTGCTCGGGCTGACGATCGGCGCGCAGGTCCTCGTCGCGGAAGGCGCGGGCGAGCTGCATGTACTTCTCCACGCCGGAGACCATGAGGATCTGTTTGAAGATCTGGGGCGACTGAGGCAAGGCGTAGAAGGTTCCGGGCGTCATGCGCGAGGGCACGAGGAAGTCGCGCGCGCCCTCGGGCGTGGCCTTGGTCAGGCAGGGCGTCTCGATCTCGAGGAAGCCCTCGGAGGCGAGCGCGTTGCGCGCGGCCATCGCGATGGTGTGGCGCAAGGTCAGGTTGCGCAGCATGCGGGCGCGGCGCAGATCCAGGAAGCGATACTTCAGGCGCGACTCCTCGTTGACGGTGATGTGCTCGTCGATCTCGAAGGGCAGGACCTTGCTCGTGTTGAGCACGGTGACCGTATCGGCGTTCAGCTCGATGGTTCCCGTAGGAAGCTTCGGGTTCTCGGCGCCCGCGGGCCGCTTCTGAATGGTTCCGGCAATGCTGACGACGAACTCGGCGCCGAGCTTGCCGGCAGTCAGAAACGCCTCGGCCTTCTCGGGATGCACAACGACCTGGACCAGCCCGGAGCGATCTCTCAGGTTGAAGAAGTACACGCCGCCGTGGTCTCGCCGCGAATGGACCCAACCCGCCACGCGCACGGACTTGCCCTCGAACGAGGCGTTTAAAATTCCGGCGTCGTGAGAGCGCATGGCGTTGGACATCGGGTTCCTCGGAGGGGTCAGGCTTCGATGCAAAGCCCCGCGAGCCTTTCCGGCGCGGGGATGCTGTAACGACCGTCATGTTGGGCGACCAACCCGGCGCGGCGCAAAGACGAGAGCGCGCGCGTCAGCGGCTCGCGAGTGGTCCCGACGACATCGGCGAGCTCCTGCTGGGTGAAGCGCTCCTTGAGCAGAAGGCCGCCGTTGTGGTTCTCACCGGAGCGGCGCGCGAGTTCGAGCATCGCCTTGGCCACGCGGCCGAGGATGTTGCGGAACAGGAGGCCTTCGATTTCCTCATTGGCGCGGCGCAGGCGCTCGCAGACGGTTTGCAGAAGATAGAGGGCGAGCTTCGGATCTTGGGCGAGAAGGCGCTGGAAGTCCTTCTTGCGGATGACGAGCAGGCGCGAGGGCTCGACGGCCATGGCCGCGGCGGTGCGCGTAGTGCCTTCGAGCAAAGACATTTCGCCGAAGAACTCCCCCTCTTTGAGGTAGGCGAAGGTCTTGCGCTTCTTCGAGGCGGAGTTGGTGAAAATCTTAATGCGCCCGGAGAGCACAATGTACATCGCGTCGGAGTCCTGGCGCTTGGCGAAAACGGATTGGCGCGTGCCCAGAGTCATTTCCTCGGCCAGATGAAACACCTCGTTAAGGTGCTTGGTGCTGAGGGCGGACAGAAAGGGGATTTTCTTGAGGAGCTTGACCGCGTTCATGACGGTGATATTAGCTTTCTTGCGCCCAGGCGTTCAAGTTCGCGCAAGGACGGGGACCCTACCCAAACTTCCCCGCGCCCGGCGTTTGCCCGGGTGTTTGCGCGCGCGTTAAAGACGCCAGGAGGACAGCGTGGTGAGCATATCCTTGTCGGTGCTATCGATCTTAAGCGGCGTGACCGAAACGAGGCCTTTGGAGACCACGCCGACGTCGGTGCCGGGCTCATCAATACCGCTGACATGGCGGCCCGCCAGCCAGTAGTACTCTTGGCCGCGAGGGTCCGAGCGTCGCGTGACGTCCGTGCCGTAGATGCGGCGTCCAAGCTTGGCGGGGACGCCGGATTTATAGGCTTTCCCGGCTCTCGCGGGGAAATTGACATTGAGGCAGACGCCCTTGGGCAGACCCTTCGTGAGTACCTGGCGCGCTAGGCGCTGGGCGAAGACGCCGGCAGGCCGGTAATCCTTCCCATCGGGGTCCATCGAGAACGCGATCGCGGAAATTTTCAGAAGGGTGGCTTCCATCGCCGCGGCCACCGTGCCGGAATAGATGACATCTTCGCCCAGATTGTAGCCATGGTTGATTCCGGAAACGACCAGGTCAACTTTGCCCTTTAATATTTCGAGGACGCCGAAGCGTGCGCAGTCGGCGGGGCTTCCATTTAAAGCGTAAACGCCTTCGGATTGCTTTCGGATTCGGATGGGTTTGTGGAGCGTCAGCGAATGGCTATCCGCCGAACGCTCGTGATCGGGCACCGACACCGTCACCGTGCCAATCCGCCTCATGGCGGCCATAAGCGCCGGCAGGCCGGGGCCATTGATGCCGTCATCATTGCAAACAAGTATTCGTGGTCGCTTCATAAAATTAATTTTTCGAGTTCATCCACAAAGAGTGTTGTGGTTTTTTCCGCCGGAGGCAGCTTGAGAGCTCCAAACTTCGTTGCCGTTGAAGATTTAAGCAAATCAGTTAACTTCGGTCCGAGCGCCGTCGATAAGTCCGTCTCAGGAATCCTCACCGCCGTTCCCGCCTTCTCAAACACGCGGGCATTGGCGTCCTGATGATTCGCAGCCGCGTGAGGATACGGCACCAATACGGCGCTTTTTCCCTGAGCCGCCAGCTCCGCCAAAGTGCTCGCCCCCGAGCGGCACACCACGACATCTGCGGCGGCGTAAGCCGCCGCCATGTCGTCGAGATAATCAACCACCATTGCCGCTATTCCGGCCGTTTTATACGCGTTGCTCGTCTCCTCGGACTTGCCCCTCCCGGCGAGATGCAAAACCTGCGCGTCGATTTTGGATTCCCGCATGGCCTTCGGCATGCCGCTGTTAAGCGCCTGAGCTCCTTGCGAGCCCCCGAACACCAGCACCGTCTTCTTCGCCGGATCGAGGCCGAGCGCTCGGCGCGCGTCCCCCGCATCTTTGCGCCCATATAACGCCGGTCTAATGGGCGTCCCCACCACCGTGCCGTCCCCGTCCACCGGAGGCAGCCCCCAAAAAAGCGCCCCTCCGAGCGTCTTCGAAGCTTTGTTCGCAAGCCCCAGTATCGCATTCGACTCGTGTAACGCGATCGGCACCCCCCGCCGCCAGGCTGCATACGCGACCGGGAAGGTCAGATACCCTCCCATGCCGACAGCCAAATCCGGCTTAAAGTCCCGCGCTACGCGCGACATGAGCCGCAAGCTTGAGATCAATTTCAGCGTGAAGCCGATGAGCCCGGGTCCGAGACTCCGCGGCAGCCCCACAAGATCCACCTCCAGACACGCGAGCCCCGCCGCCGCCAGACGCTCCTTAGCGGGATCGTTCTTCTTGACGATAATCAGTGGCTCCCATCCCCGGGCCTTCAACTCGAGCGCCGTGACGAGGCCGGGATAAAAATGCCCCCCCGTTCCTCCGGCGGCGATGAGGACTCTCTTCACTTAAGCGCCTCCGACCGCGTCTGCCGTGAAATATTAAGAAGTATGCCCACGCCGATCAGTGTCGAGAGCAAGGAGGAGCCGCCGTACGAAAAAAACGGCAGCGGAATGCCTTTTGTGGGCAGAAGGCCGATCGACATTGCGATGTTGAAGAAGGCTTGCAGGACGATCGAGAAGCTGATGCCCGCGGCGAGCAAGGTCCCGAATAGGTTGGGCGCGGCGCGCGCGATGCGCACCCCGCGGATGAGAATGGTCGCAAACAATGTAAGGACCACGGCCGCCCCGATGAGTCCCAGCTCCTCGCAAACGACCGGGAAGATGAAGTCCGTGTGAGGCGTCGGCAGATACAGAAGCTTCAGCTTGGAGGCGCCAAAGCCCTTGCCCGTCCAACCTCCTGAGCCGACGGCGAGAATGGACTGTGACAGCTGATAACCCGCGCCCTTGATGTTTTCGAACGGATGAAGGAAGCTCAACAGGCGCGCGCGGCGATACGGCTTGCGCCACAGCTCCACGGCGATGATGGGTGCCGCGAGCGCCAGAGCGCCGATGATGGACTGCCACCGGGCCCCCGCGACGAACAACATGAGGACGGCGACGCTGAACATCAGAGTCGGCGTGCCGAGGTCGGGCTCTAGGCCGATGAGAACGAGCAGGGCCCCGACGACGGCGAGCGGCACCGCGATCCCCGAAAGAAAGCCGCCGAGCTTGCTGTGCTTTTTGTCGAGGTAGGCGGCAAGGAACAGGATCGAGGTAAGCTTGGCGAACTCCGCCGGCTGGAGGCCGATGGGGCCCAGACGAATCCAGCGCTTCGCACCGGCCACCGACGGAAAAAACAGAGCCGCGGCCAAGGTCAGACAGGTGACGGAGAAAATCGGCATGACATACTCGCGCAGGCGGTTGTAGTCGAACCGGCTCATGGCACCCATCGCGAACATAGAGATGATCGCCCAGATGAACTGGCGTTGGAAGAAGTAGTACGGACGGCCGAGATTCTTCTCGGCGTAAATGACGCTTGAGGAGTAGACCATGACGACGCCGATGACGAGCAGGGCGACCGCCGCTCCGAACAAGGCGTAATCGATCGGCGCGCGGCGCCGCGCGGGGCTCTTTCTCACCGGACTTTCGACGCGGCGGCGACGAGGGCTTTAAAGCGCCGTCCGCGGTCCTCGAAATCCTGAAACTGGTCGAAGGATGCGCAGGCCGGTGACAAAAGCAGGGTGTCCCCCTTCGCTCCGATCTGGAGGCCGGTCCGGACCGCAGTCTCGAGGTCGCCGCAGGGGAAGATCGGGGCGAGCCCCGAGAGGTCCTCTTCCAGGCGCCGCGCCGCGGAGCCGATGGTCAGGATGCCCTTGACCGTCTTCTCGATCCAAGGCTTGAGGGGCGTGTACGGAAAGCCCTTGTGGAGCCCTCCGAGGATGAGCAGGAGGCGTTTGCCGCCGGGCTGGTGAGCTTTGAGCGCGACCACGGTTGAGTCGACATTCGTGGCTTTGGAATCATTGACGCAGGCGATGCCGCGCACGGAGCCGCAGGGCTCCAGGCGGTGCTCCACGCCTTTGAACGCTTTAAAGGCCTTCTGGATGGCCGCGGGCTTGAGGCCCCGCGCCAAGGCCAGCAGGCCGGCCGCCATCGCGTTCTCAAGATTGTGGCGGCCGGGAAGTTTCGGCGGGACGAGCACGCTTTCCTTTTTTGAACCCGGGAGCTTGAAGTGGAGCTTTCCTCCCTCTTCCCAGGCGTGAACATTGATTCCCTTCGTGCCGAAGTAGAGTCGCTCCGAAGGACATTCGCGAGAGAGCTTAAAGACTGTTG
>JAYTSX010000318.1:0-13521 GCA_043745445.1 Elusimicrobiota bacterium | reverse complement strand
CGCATCGTGACGAGCACCGTGGACGGACGCTCTTGGGAGGCCGCGCCCCTCCTGCGCCTGACCGCCGACGCGGCCGTGCTGACCGGCGGCATAGTCTTCGGCCGCGTGCGGGCCGAGCCGCTCGATGCCGAGCGTGAAGGGGGCCTCGTTGAGATCGCGCGCCACCTGCGCAACGCGCGCCTGATCCAGCAGACGATCCAGCACCAGAAGATCGCCGCCGCGGTCGTGGATCAGTCCTCGGACGCGATATTCGTGACCGATCTTGACGACAAGGTGCTGACCTGGAACGCCGGGGCCGAAGAGCTTTTCCAATGGCGCCTAGAAGAAGTGCTCGGCCGGCACACTTTTCTCGTGTCGCCGGAGCGCGCCGACGAGTTGAAGCAGCTCATCGATGAGGTTCGCGCGAAAGGTTACAAGAACTCAGTCGAGACCGAGCGCATGCGCAAAGACGGGACCATCGTCGCGGTCGAAGGCGCCTTCACTTTGCTCAAGGATGACTCGGATGCACCCTTTGCGATCGTCCGCATCTACCGCGACATCACCAAGCGCAAGCAGGTCGAGCGCATGAAGTCCGAATTCACCGCCCTCGTCAGCCACGAGCTGCGCACGCCTCTCACCGCGATCCGCGGCTTCGCCGAAACCCTGCGCGACTTCGGCAACGAGCTCGACGAGGAGAAGCGCCGGCACTACCTCCAAATCATCCTCGACGAGTCCACGCGCCTGGGGCACATGGTCGGTGACTTCCTCGACATCGCGCGCATCGAGGCGGGCGGCATCGAGCCGGAGCTAGCGGACGTGCAGACCGGGCCGCTGTTCGCCCGCATCGAACGCCTCTTTAAGGAGCACCCCGCTACGCCCAATTTTAAAATCGAGGTCGGCCCGGGTGCGGAATCTCTGCGCGGCGACAAGGAGCAGCTTTATCGCCTGTTCGTGAACCTCACGGGCAATGCGCTCAAGTACACGCCCGCGGGAGGAACCGTGACGCTGTCGGCCGCAGCACTCGGCGACGACTTAGAGCTCGGCGTCGCCGACCAGGGCCCCGGCGTTTCGAAGGCGGACCAGGCGCGCCTCTTTGAGAAATTTTTCCGCGCGGGGGACGCGATCACGCGCAAGACGCCGGGCACGGGCCTGGGTCTCGCCATCTGCAAGGGGATAGTCGAAGCGCACTCCGGGAGCATCCGCATCGAGAGTGAACCGGGGCACGGCGCGCGATTTATCGCACGCCTGCCCAAGAAAGGGCCCGTCGCCTAAAGAGCGTCGGCCTCGGTCTTCTTCTCCGCGCAGTTTTCCTCGGAGCCGCAGCCTTCCTGCGACCCCATCTCGGGCGGCTCGGAGCGCTTCTTCTTTTTCACGGCCGCCTTCTTTTTCGTCTCCGACTTGATCGGTTCGCCTTTGTCGTTGAACTTGTAGGTTGGCGTCTGAGAAATCTCGCGCGACTTGTACTTGGACCTGTCGTAGTCGAAGGCCTTCTTGTTCTTGGCGACCGCCTTTTTCTTTGAAGGCTTCGCCTCCGGCGTAGTCGCGGCCCCCAGCGCAGATTGGTCCTCAGCGCGGACCGCCCCCCCAGGAACGGCCACCGACAAAATCAAGGCGAGAAAAACAAAAAGGAGTCGTCGTGGTGTCATGCATCTAGTATACCCCCCCGCCGCGTCTCTTTCAAGCCGCCGCGCGCCGTCCCGATTGCTACAATTCTTCCAGATGGTCAGCAAACCTGAGCCGCGAGAACTGGACGGCGCAACCGCCCTTACAACTTGGTTCATCTCGATCCAGTTGGCGACAACCTTCGTTCTGGTCTGCGCGGCCATCTACTTGGTGCATACCCAAAAAGCCAGCATCGAGGTTGTGGGGGTCATCGCCGGCAGCATCGGGTCCGCGGTCATGTGGTGCTCGGTATTCGTCGCCGGGCGCATCTTGCGGCGAGCGGAGCAGGAGCGCAAACGCCAAGCCGAAGACATGAGCCTCAGCCACGAACGCTTCGTTAGGACAGTCGAGGGTTCCTCGGACGGGCTGTGGGATTGGGACATCAGCTCGAACCAGGTGTATTTTTCACCGCGTTACAAATCGATGCTGGGCTACGCGGACTCGGAGCTCAAAAACAACTTTGAATCCTGGGAGGGCCTCGTCCACCCCGACGACCTGCTCATGGCCAAGCAACGGGTGGCTGATTATCTCGGCGGACGCACCCCGGTTTACGAGCTTGAGCACCGCTTGCTCCAGAAAGACGGGACCTACCGCTGGATTCTCGCCCGCGGCTCGATTCTGCGCGGCGCGGACGGCAAGCCCGTGCGCATGTCCGGCTCCCACGCTGATATCGATGCGCGCAAACACATGGAAGAAGCCTTGCGTGAAAGCGAGCAGCGCTTCCGCCAAGTCGCGGAAAACATCCGCGAGGTTATCTGGCTTTCCGACGTGGCCAAGAATCAAATGATTTATATCAGCCCCGGCTATGAGCTGGTGTGGGGACGCACATGTCAAAGCCTCTATGACTCGCCGCACACCTGGGCCGAGGCCCTGCACTCCGAGGATCGGGAGCGCGTGCTCGCAGCCGCCTTCACCCAGCAGGCCCGCGGCGACTACGACGAGACTTACCGCATCGTCCGCCCCGACGGGGAAATTCGTTGGATCCGCGACCGCGCCTTCCCGGTGCGCGACGAGAACCAAGCCGTGTACCGGGTCGCCGGTCTCGCGGAGGATATCACGGAGAGCCGCCTTCTCTATGCGGATCTCCGGGCCGCGCGCGACGCGGCGCTGGCCTCCGACCAGGCGAAATCGGAATTCCTCGCGAACATCAGCCATGAGATGCGAACGCCGTTGAACGCGATCCAAGGAATGTGCGAGTTGATGACGGGCGAAACCCTCCCCGAGCCGCACGCCTCGCGGGCCAAGCTCGCCTATGACGCGGTCGGCATCCTCACGACGACCATCGACGACCTTCTCGATCTGTCGAAGATCGAGGCCGGCCACCTGGCGCTCGACCCCAAGCCGTCGGACATCCGCAAGATTATCGGCGCGACGTTCGCCATGGCCGCCACGCAGGCCGCCGCCAAGGGCGTGACGCTAAAGCTCGATGTGGCCGAATCCGTCCCGATGCGACTACACGCCGATCCGCTGCGCCTGCGCCAAGTGCTCTCGAACCTGATTAACAACGCGCTGAAGTTCACCGAGGCAGGCTCCGTTGTCCTGACCGTCTCGACGGAACCCAACGGCGAAAAAGGCGTGTTCCTCAATGCCGCCGTCCGCGACACGGGCATCGGCATCGCGCCGGAAGTTCAAGGCCGGCTGTTTCAGCCCTTCACCCAGGCCGACGCTTCCACCACGCGACGCTACGGCGGCACCGGACTCGGCCTCGCGATCTGCCGCCGGCTCATCGAGGCCATGGGCGGCGTGATCGGCGTCGAAAGCGCTCTTGGCACCGGATCCGTCTTCTGGTTTCGGGTGCCTCTGCCCCTCGCGAGCAAAGCGCCCGACCCGGAACCGGCCCCAACTGCCGCGCCCGACCTGTCGCGCCTGAAAGTACTCGTCGTCGAAGATAACGGGACAAATAGAACAATCGCGCTCGACATGCTTGCGCACCTCGGCGTGAAAGCGGAAACCTCCGAGAATGGCGCGCAAGCGCTTGAAAAGATCGGGACCGGCGCATACGACCTGGTCTTCATGGATTGCTCGATGCCCGTCATGGACGGCTACACGGCAACGGCGCAGTGGCGCGGGCGTGAGGCGCCGGGCGCGCATCTGCCCATCGTCGCGATGACGGCCTACGCTTTGCAGGGCGACCGGGAGAAGTGCCTCACCGCCGGCATGGATGACTATATCGCCAAGCCCATACGGCTGCAGGATTTCGTTAAGACGCTATCGCGCTGGGGCATGGCGGTGGACCCCGCCGTCCTCGCGAAAGCCGCCGCGCTCATCGGAAAGGACGCCCCGCGCTGGAAAAACGAATACCTCAAGGACGCGAACCGCCTGCTTTTAGAAATGCGTACCGCCAAGGGCGTCAGCCTCCTTCGCGCGGCCCACACGCTCAAGGGCGCCTCTCTCTCGTTCGGGGCCCGCCGCCTCGCGACGATCTGCGCGCGCATCGAGGCCGCAGGCGCGGCCACGCCTGAGCTACTCAACGAGGCCGCGCGCGAGCTTGAGCTCGTCGTGGCCGCGCTCAATTAGACGGCGCGCTCTCCGACCAGAGTCAGCTCCTCGCGGTCATGGAACAAATGACGGACGCGCAAGAGCGAACACTTGGACCGCAATCGTGCGGTTGCCCCCAAGACTCTCAACGGATCGTTGCGTCCGAATTTTAAATTCACGATAAAACGCTTGCACCATCTACGGTCAAGCCACTGCTCGAGCAGGTCGGTGATCCGGTCGGGGTCCTCGACCATATCGCAAAAAAGCCAGTCGACTCTCGGCTCGGGGGCGAACTTAAACGCATCCTCCGCCTTGTGCGTGATGCCCGCGTGGATGGCGCCGCCTTTAAGCGGGCCGTTGTCCACGGCGACGACCAGCGCGCCCCGCTTGGCCGCGCTGTAGCTCCAGCCGCCGGGTGCGGCGCCCAGGTCCGCGACCGTTTCACCCGCGAGCGGCTCCCGCCCCAGCAGACCGTAGGCTTCCTCAACTTTTAGATAAGAACGCGAGGGAGCCTGCGGATCGTCGGCCATGCGCTTCTGGCCGCCGGCGACCGCTTCGCGCGCGACATACGCGCGATCAAAACCGGGAAGAAAGGCGAAGAAGCCTCGCGCGGACCCGGGGCCTGGACGGCCTTGAACGGCGAGCTTTGCGACGCGGGACATGCGCCCCTTCACCGTCGCATAGCATTCCTCGGCCGCGGTTTTCGCGCGGCGGCTTAAGCCCGTGTCGCCCGCAGACTCAACGCAGAACGGCCAAGGTCCTTCGAAACGCTCATCCTTCGTCGAAGAGGTGAAATAGTCCGCCATCGCGCCGGCCAGCGCGTTCAAGGATTTTCCTTCGACCTCGACGGGCGCCTTCAGCGATAGATGCGCGAAGCACAGTTCCCCCGCGCCGTCAGGCCCGAGCACCCAGCCCGGCCCCGATTTTTCAATCGTGCCGCCGAGCTCTTTGATGAGAAAGGCCTCATAGCCGGCCTGGCACAGATGGAGCGTCACCGGCCGACCGCCCGGCGCCAACGATTGATCGCGACGCGCAACCCCGCGAGGCCGACGCTGTCGTAAGCCTCGAGGGACTCGCGCAAGCGCTCGACCTCGCCCGTGCCGCGAAGTAAAAACGCGGCGCGAACCTGAGGCGCGGGGTAGCGCCGCCCGCCAAGCGTGGCGTACGGCCCTTCAGGCGCGCTCCGCAGCGCCGCAATCTCTCTCGAGCGCAGGGCGTACAAATCCTCGATTTCAGCGAGGCGGGCGGACCCTCGCGGCCACGCCGTACCCGCCTCGATCGCCCAGTAAAAACGCTGCGGGTCGAGCTGAAACAGGTGGAGAAGCAGGCCGGCGCGTTCGAGCACCCCCTCGGGCAGCCTAAGCACCGCCGTCTCCGACGGCTCCCACGGCGTGCGGGGCGGCAAGGCCGAACGGTCCAGGGCGTCGCTGCGAGCGCCTCCCTCGCGCTCGGCCTTCGCCAGGCGCGCGCCAAATCCGGACGGGTCCTCCGCACCGCGCTCGACGGCGAACTGCAAGGTCCGTTGCCACGCGTTTTGCTCGGCCTCGACGACCGGAATCGGGAATGCAAGCGCGGCCCGCGCCGTATTGAGCACCAGCAGGAGCTCGGCGTCGGTCTCGCCCAATTGGGGCATTCGAAGCGCGTCGAACACGATCTCGGGCTTCGCGTCGCCCCGCACGCCGATCGTATCGAGCAAGCCCGAGCCCCGAACCTCGCGACGCGGCACATGCCGCGTCGCCGCGAACAATCGACGCGCGACCGGGCTCACCGAGGCCTGCGACTCGAGCCGTGCGACCTCCTTCGCCATCTTCTCCGAGAGCGCGGATTCAGGCGACAGCGCCGCACTGGGAAATGCGAGAAGGACGGCCAGCATTGTGAAGACTAAGCGCATGAGCGATTCTAGCCCTTTCACTCACGATAATCACTAGTTCCGGAACTGGTGATTATCGTAAGCGCTACGCCGTCACCGGCGATCCCCCGAACAAATATTGCTTCATGCAATAGACGCTGCCGCCGGATTTCACGAACTCGGAGGTATCGACTTCGATGACCTCGAGGCCCATGGCGCGCATGTGGCCCGCCGCGGCGTTGGCGCCCTTTTGTATGATCGCGGTCTTTGAGCGCCACACCGCGGCATTGCAGGCCAGGCGCGTGACGGCGTCGGCCTCGGACGAGGTCACGACGATGGGGAAAATTTTCAAGATCAGCTCGAGGCTCGCCGCGTCGAAAGCCGACGGGTAGATGAGGACCGCCTCGGGCGTCAGCGGGACGAAGCAGGTATCGAGGTGGTAGAAACGCTCGTTGACGAGCTTGAGCTGGATGACGGGGGTCTTAAAGGTGTCCGCGACCTGCTCGAACATGCCGGGATCGGTGCGAAAGCCGTGGCCGCCCCAGATCAGGCGCTTGCCGGGGTGCCACACCGCGTCGCCCGACCCTTCGAAGGTCTCGTGGCCGCCGGGCTTGGTGCGCGCGACGCGATAGCCGTTCGCCTCGTACCAGGCCTCGAAGGCCTCGGTTTCCCGGCGACGCGACGAGTGCCGCATCGACGAAATCAGCGCGACCTTCTCGCCGTCGGGCCGCGTTCCCGCCAACGAAGAATTCGCCGCGAAGACCATGTCCTCAAGGCCGGGCGTCGCGGGGATGACGGAAACAGGACATCCGACGGCCGTGAACGCCGCGACAAGGTCCTCCCACTGCTTCTTGGCCTTATCGCGGTTCACATCCCCCACATGCCGCGCCATGAACGGATTTTTCACGGCGAGCACCTGAAAGTGATCGGGCGGGCACATCAGCACGCCCGAAGGTTCGGCCATGGGCGGGCAGTTTTTAAGCGAGAACCCCTTGAGGTCCGCGATGCTCCGGTATAAGTTGGCGCTCATGAAAAATTCTCCTCGGTAAACCGCTGCGCCAACTCCTCGGCCGTCATGTCCTGACCGGCGTGGGGTGAGCCGGCGCGCACGACGCGAACGCGGCCCGGCCCTATCCAGGTCACGCCCCACGCCTCGCGTTCGGATACGCCAAGCGGTTCGGTCAGATGCACCACGGGGATCAATACAAGGGGACGGCGTCGCGCCACGCGGCCTACGAGCAGGCGGAACAGGCGGCGCCGCGCGGGCGTCTCGCGCGCCAGGTCGCGCGCCAGCTCCGCGAGCAACGCGAAGCGCGCCGCGTCGGGGACCTGAAGGCACGCCAGCGCCGCGCTCGCCGCAGATTCCACCGTCTCGCCGACAAGAAGGCCGGCGGCGGCGAGCATCAGCCACGCTTCCAGAAGCCGCCATGCCCCGCGCGGAAGAGGAATGTGCGCGGGCGCGTCTTTTTCAAAGCGCGCGAAAGCCTCGTCGGCGAACAGCCGCATAAGCACCTGCGCGGGATCGCGGTCAAGCGGGCTGGCCGCGCGCGCGCGGCGCGACCATTCGCGCACGCCGTACAGAACGCGACCGGTCGAAGGAATTCCGCCGGACAGCACCATGCCGATTTCCCCCCCTTCGGACAACGATCGAAAAAGGCGAAACGGCATGCGATCCCAGCGGGTCTGCGGCGACATCCAGGGCCCGGGATGGCCCCGGCCCAGCGCCAGGCGATCCAGACCCAGGTGGAAGCTCCCCATATATCCCGCGTAAATTCCTTCCTCGATCAGGCTGAGTGTATCGAGCGCGAACGGGTCGATCGCGACGACAAAACGCGGCCGGCACGGCCGGCCTCGGACATGACGCAAAGCCAGCGTCCCGTGCCGGACAAGCTCGGTATTGAGATGCGCGAGGTCCCCCATGACCGGCGGATGAGAGAGCACCGCCAGCAACGCTGGCTCCCGGCCCGATTCCCTTTCAAGACGAACCCCCAGCGCCCGAGCGTCCGCGAGAACTGACGAAGCCGAGTCGAACGGATAGTTACGAACGGGGGACAGCTTCAAATACAGCTTATTATGGAAGGCCACCGACCAGTCGGCCGGCATGAACTCCATCATCACCGCCGCGACTATCCCCGCGGCCCGCGCGAACGGCTCGACAAAACAGCGCTGGAACTCGGTCTTCGTCGGGAGGACCGCGGCCTCGGCATGGAGGCGGATCTCATAGGCCTTCGTCACGACGCGCATCAGGTCCTGAGCGGTGCCGGTGCGCGCGGATGGATAAGCGGAGGCCACTGCGGCGATTCTACAAAAAAAATATGATAGCCTCTTAAAATGATCACTCTTCTGTTTACCTCTTTATTCGCCTTTTCAACCCCCATTTTCGCCGCCGCGCCGGCCAAAGGCTACGTCGTGAAAGCCGACGGCACCCAGATCTGGCTCGACCTCACGGCGGCCGACGGCGCCGCCCCCGGCCGCGGCTTCCAAATCTACGAAGAAGGCGAGGATCTCAAGCATCCCGTGACCGGCGAGCAGCTCGGCAAGGCCGAGAAGAAGGTCGTCGACGGAAAGATCGAGGAAGTCGCCGAGAAACATTCGCTCGGCCGCCTCGCCGAGGCCTCACCCTTGGTCAAAGCCGGACAGCGCGCGCGCCTGCTGGCCGTCGTCGCCGCCCCGGCGGCGCCGGTCGCCCCTGTCCCCTCGGTCCGCCCCGGCGAAGCCGCCCTGCGCGCGCCGCGAACACGCGGCGCGTCCCTCCCCTTCGTCGTCACCGGCATGGCCGTGGCGGATTTCGACGGTGCCGGCAAGCCGCAGATCGTCCTGTCCGATGAGAAAATCTTCCGCCTTTATGCCTACCCCGCGGCAGAAAACAAGGTCCTCGCGGAAGGCGAGATTCCCGGAACCGGCGCGCGCATCCTGTCCCTCGAATCGGCGGACATGGATGGCGACAAAAAGGCGGAGCTTTTCGTTTCCGTTTACAATGAGCAGCTCCATCGTCTTGAGACCTCCGTTTTCAAGCTCGACGGCGCGAAATGGGCCAAGGTCGCCGACCTCGCCTTCCTCGTGCGCTCGCATCAAAACGCCAAGGGTGCGCGCGTCATCGCCACTCAGCAGATCCAGGATGATAAGACCTTTCCGTTTGGCGCGGTTTACCCCCTTGTCTACCAGGACGGCAAGTACATCCAGGGCCGCCCGAAGCTCAACCCCAAACGCGCCGATTGGCTGTACGGCTTCAGCTACGCCCAACTCGACGCCGCGGGTGAGCCCGCCGCCCTGTACCTGACCAACGTCAACAGCCTCCGCGCGCAATTCGACAACGGCCATTGGCGCTCCGAGGAAAGCTTCGGCCAAAGCCCGACCCGCGTGCGCTGGTACGACAAGCTCTTCGAGTTCAACCCGGCCATGGTCTCAACCTACGATGCCAAGGGCTTCGACAAGCTGTACATCATCCGCAACCTCGCCATGCTTGGCGGCCTCGCAAACCCCTTCGGCCTGTTCAACGGCGGCGAACTGCACGCCAAGACCTGGACCGGCGTGGCCTTCGAGACCGCGTGGAAGGCCGAGCTCGGCGGCTCGTCTCCCGGCTTCGCCCTCACCGAGCCCGAGGCCGGCCGCAAGGAGCTCGTCGTCGCCGTCGCAGGCTCGACCGGCAAGTCCGCGGTCTGGACCTTCGATCCCTAACCCGGCGGACGGCATGAGCGCTCGAAAAATTCTCGTCGTCGACGACGACCCGTCAATCCGGGAAATCCTTTCCATCCAGCTGACCCGGCTCGGCTATGAGGTCACGACCGCCGATGACGGCATTGAGGCCGTCGCGTCCTTCAAAGCCTCCACCCCCGACGCCATACTCATGGACCTCATGATGCCGCGTCTCGACGGCCTCGCCTCCTGCCAACAGATTCGCGCCGTCGAAAAGAAGACCGGCGCTAAGCGCACCCCCGTCCTTTTTCTCACCGCCCGCGACTCCACGCACGACAAGACCAGCGCCGCCCTGTCCGGGGGCGACGAATTCGTGCCTAAGCCCGTCAGCATTCAGGAATTGCGCGACCGCCTCGAGGCCGTTTTCCTCAAAAAGGGAAAATCATGATTCGCTTGGCGGGCCTCGTCCTGACGCTCGCGGCCGTCTCCGCCGCCGGCGGGGGATTTGGCAATACCTCGATGGGCAAAAAGCCCTATGGCGTCCTGATCCTCGCCTACGACACCGGCGGCGCATGGAAAACCGAGCTCGGTCACATCCGCTCTGAATTAAAAGGGGTCGCCGTCGAAAGCGTCGAATCCGCCGGCGACGGCACCGCGATCCAGCGCGGCATCGACCGCCTCAAGACCCAGCATGTCGACAAGATCGTCGCCATCCCCCTCGAGCTCGTCTCCGAATCCCCCGTCATGGACGAGCTCCGCTACCTCTTCGGCATTCGCCCCGAACCCACCTCGGACAAGCCCGACGCGCTTCGCCCCGGCATGGCCCCTGTCAAGGGCAAGAACAAAAGCGCCTTGGTCTTTACCGGCAAAGGCCCGAAGCGCCTCAAGAGTGAAGCCGAACTCGTCCTCACCGCCACGATCGACAAGTCCCCGGAACTCGCGGGAATACTCGCCGACCGCGCGAAAGCTCTCGCCCGCGACCCGGCCAAAGAAGCGGTGATCATCGTGGGTCTCGCGCCGCGCTCGGACAAGGGCCTCGATGTCTGGAAATCCGCCGCGACCGCGATCGCCGAATCGGTCCGCGTCAAAGGCGGCTTCCGCGAGGCCGCCATCATCTGGGTTCGCGACGGCACGCGCGCCGGCCAGCAGGACAAAGATCGCGAAGAGAACCACGCCACGCTCCGCCGCCTCATCACCGCGGGCGGCGTCGTCGCCGTCCCCCTCGCCCCCGACGGCCGCCGCGTCGGACAGCTTTTGCAGCGCCAGCTCGGCACCTCCGGCTACCGCTGGAACGGCAAGGGCCTCATCGGCGACCCGCGACTGACGGACTGGGTCATCTCCATCTCCAAAGCCGCCTCCACTTTACCCGACGTCCGCCAGTACAAAGACAACGCCCAAGGGGGATTCCGATGACCGATCAAACGAATATCAACCGCGAGCCGGTGAAAGTTTTAGACAAGGGCTTCGTTCGCCTGGTGGACTTTATGGGCGGCGATCAGGGCGTCGTCGACGCCGCGCGCGTCTCCTACGGCGGCGTCTCCAAAGGGGCCGAAGCCGACAAGAAGCTGATCGGCTACCTCCTCAAGCACTCCCACCTGACGCCGTTTGAGCACTCCGTGTTCAAGTTCCATGTCTCCGCTCCGATCTTCGTGGCGCGCCAGTGGTTCCGGCATCGCTTCGCGGCGTATAACGAGGTCTCGTTCCGGTACACCGAAGTCAAAGATTACTTCTACATGCCGGAGAAGTGGCGTGGCCAGGATAAGAAAAACAAGCAGGCCTCCTCGGCCTCGATCGAGCTTGATCAGCCCGCCTTGCACGCGATGTTCTCCAAGCAGGTGGACGCCTCGCTCGCCACCTACAAACAAATGATCGAGATGGGCGTCGCGCGTGAGATGGCGCGCATGGTCCTCCCCGTCAACCTCTACACCGAGTTCTTCTGGACCGTGAACGCCCGCAGCCTCATGAACTTCGTCGCCCTTCGCGCGGATACGCATGCTCAGCTCGAAATTCAGGCTTACGGCGAGGCTATGGCCAAGCAATTCAAGACGCTGATGCCGTGGACCTACGAGGCGTTCCTGCGCGACGGCTGGAAAGGCGAGAACCCCATCATCGCCGCCGAGAAGGCCGCCCTGCCTGTCCTTCAGACCGTCACGAAGTAAGGTGACTCCGAAGTACGAGGTCGTGCTGGTTCGCCCCGACATCGCGGGCAATACCGGGCAGATTGGGCGCAGCTGCATGGCTCTGGGCTGCCGCCTGCACCTCGTGCATCCGCTCGGCTACAAGATCACCGACGCGAACCTCAAGCGCGCGGGCCTCGACTACTGGCCGAACCTGGACCTCAAGCAGCACGACAGCGTGTCCGAGTGGATGGCGAGCGTCGAGCCGTCGCGCGAGGTGTGGCTGCTATCCACCAAGGCGGAGAAAGTCTGGGACCCTTCCGAGGTCTCCACGGGCGCCACGCTCGTGTTCGGCTCTGAAACGGGCGGCCTTCCTGACGAGGTTCACGCGCACTGGCGCGGACGCGAACGAAAGATCCCGATCGATCCGAGGGCCCGGAGCCTGAATCTGTCCGCGTGCGTCGCGATGACGCTCGGCAGTCTGATCTTCACTCAGCGCTAGAACTTGGCGGTCGTACGGGTCACCGGGCCCGTTACCCCTTGAAATCCATTCGCATTGCACCCTGTCGTGTTTCGCGTTTTAATAGTATCCCGCAAAAAATGGCAATATTCCAATTTTTCCTATACAATTCCAAACAAGGCAAAATTAGAGCCGAATTGAGCCGACCAGCCTAATCACAAGTTCGGCGTACCTGGCTCAGCACCTCAAATTTCGCATGTCGGGTGACGGAAGTACGGACAAACGGATTAAACGGCTGAACGGACTGAACGGCGAAACGGCTTGAAGGCGAACGGCATGAACGGCGTTAAAATGAAATTGCTGTGGACACCGAACCATTGGATTGAACAGACGGCGGCCTCGGTGAGGAATATACTTATAGCCGCCGCTGTTCATCCTCTGCGTTAGGTGTCTCTTCTCACGGAAGGAATGAAAATGAACAGCAATTGGACAAACGGCGCGAGACCATTTTGGGGGCTCTTGCCATTTTCCTGGGAATTTCAGGCGTAGGTGAGACAGGGTATCTTTTGATTCATGATTCACGCGGTCAGCATCTGCGTTAAACCTACTTATGTCCGAACCATACAAACAACCGGTAGCCAGGATTTTGAGGATCGCCATGTCAGGCGATCGCTGTCTGATTACAATCGAACTCGAAAATACTTTTTCTCGCCCGCTCGCCCCAGCGTCTCTCTGCCGGCAGAATGACCCAAAGATAATCCTAATTGAACTCCACCGTTTGATTGGGCTAAATGGAAATCAGGCCACTTTCGACGCGCCACGACCAGCCATCCCGGATCTAAACATTGGTGATACGGCGATCTTCCAAGTATTGGAAAATAAAACGACCGCGGACAACTGGCCAGAGCATCGGAAACTTGCGGGCGTGTTAGCCATAGTTCTGGCGGTTATCTGCATAGCCATTGCGGCATTATGGGCAATATATGCGGGCCGAAACCCTGGCACGAAAGGGGCAGGATTATGGGTAATACCCTTCATGCTTGGACTTGCCTATGTGCCAATGGGTATAGGAGTAATCGAAGGAAAGATTTTGTTTATGAGGATCGTGTTTGCCATCAACACCCTTATGATTCTTGTGTTCCTGTATTTCGCAATAACGGAACACCTCGCGCTCTTCATCGGCCCGCTTGGGCCAATCACTGTATTGATGTGGACGATTGAAATTCTACTTGCACGGATTTTCATGCCCCTCAAATATGGGAACACCTAACCATTTGATTAACCGGCCGGCGGCCCGGTGAGGAATATCTTAATAGCCGCCGCCGGTTATCATCTGCGTT
>JAYTSX010000317.1:0-3604 GCA_043745445.1 Elusimicrobiota bacterium | reverse complement strand
GGGGGTGGGTGGTCTGGATGCACGCCTGTGATTCCTGACCACCCTCCCCCAACTATCAGATAAATCTGTTGGTTGTAAAGGACTCGAAAAGGAGTAGTGAGGGATGATGGGGATGGTAGTGAAAAATAGTGAAAAAACAGAAGGAGAAAAATTGGAGACAAGAGAGAAGAAGAATACAGAGAACAGAGGAGAAGAACTAGCAGAGGAAAAGCAGGAAGGGAAGCAGGTCAAAGGAAAGGGCGAACTGAAAATCCTGACGGAGAAGATGCTCGACTTGATGGAACGGCTGGCCGAATACGGGTTCCTGACGATGGCCGAGATCCACTTCATTTTCGGCAACAAGACATGGGCGTACGGCGTGATGAACGAGCTGCGGCGGCAGGCAATCGTCGCGGACTTCGACACGCACATGAGCCCGCGCAAAGGGCACTATCTGACGCACAAAGGCTACCGCGTGCTGGGGAAATTCCAGCGGCTTAAGGTCGGCCTTCGCTTCAATTTGGACCGCTACAGCACCTTCATTTTCCGCCACCGGCTGGCCTGCGCCAAGGCCGGGATCACGCTCGCCAAGCACCCGAACGTCAAGGAGTTCCTGCCGGAAAGCCGGCTTTGGAAACGGCGCAAGAAGGCGACCGACAAGCTCTGCGACGGCGAGTTCTGGTACAAAGTCCCGGACCATGAGAAAGCGGAGCGCGTCGGCCTCGAGGTCGAGCTGACCCTCAAAAACCAAAGCAAGCTCGACGAGTCCATGGAGCAGCTTGGCCGCCGTAAGGACCTCGATCAGGTCTGGTGGCTATGCGGAGACTCGACGACCTTGAAGGCGGTTCGACGCGAGGCCGAGCGCCGCGACTACTGGCTTTCCCCGCAGCGCCACTTTTTCATCTTGCTCGACGATTTCCTGGCGGCAAAGGACAAGGCCGTACTGATGGACGCACGGGGCCAGGCGGTCACGATCGACGCGGACAAGCCGACGTTGCTTCCACGCCAACCCGAGCCCGAACCGGAAGCCTCATCGAAACCCGCCGCATTTTACCCCGTGCGTCCGCCTCAGGCGGTCGCCCCCGAGCCGGAGCCCGCGCCGATTCCTCCGCCCGAACTTAGCCCCATGATGCGAAACCTCACACAACTCAACTCCTTGGCGGCACGGATTTTCAAGTGGACCTGGAACTGGCTACGGGAATCCTGGAGCATCTACGAATGCCAAGACGGCAGGCGGATATTGAGCTTTCATCGCTGGCCGCACGTCTGCGCGACGTGCATGTTCGCGCTCTCGCTTGTCGTCTATCGGCACGGCCCCGCGCTGCTTAAGATCGTGGAGCCCATCGCCAATCCGTCCGCACCGGCTCCGACTTGGTGCAAGCGCGGGCTGAGCGGCTACGCCATTCCAAGCTCCGGATGGTGGCTTCAGCCCCTCGCGTTAAGCTCAGCGGATGGGCGCTACCGCCTCAAGGCGCGGCTCATGAACGAGCATTCCCGGGAGACCGGGCTGTGCGGCGCGGCTGTCTTCGACATGAAGAACCGCATGCTTGCGAGCCGGTCTTGGAAGCGAACGGATATCGAACGGGGCGCCCTACTCGTACCCGACCTGTCTTTCGACTTCCGCGCGCCGCGTGCGATGGACAGATTTTCCGTGATTCTTCTGGATGGTCCGTACGGTTGCGACAAGACATGGCAGCGCGAGTCGTTCTTGGTCCAGTTCCGCTGAGAGAACTGGAGCCTTTGCACGAACACGGGGGATTGGGCCCCTAAAAAAAGGGCCGGAACGATGGGCCGGTCCGCATAGGAGATACATAAACCAGAAAACCGCCGAGAAGCCGTCGCAGGAAACGCCGGAGAAGAAGCGCCGCAAACCGCGCCTGCGGCCGGGCCACGCCTTCATGGACCCGGACGAGCTGACGCCGGAGGAGCGTTGGGACCGGGTCGTCGAGCTGTTGGCGATCATGTCGATGCCGGACGCTCCTAGGCTAGTTTTGATAGAGTAAAATGGCACTCAGTAATGATAAAATCACCACCATGGCCAACGATAACAAGCCGGTGAAGTGGGTCGCGATCTACACGCGCAAGTCCACGGATGAGAACCTGGGCGGCGACTTCACCTCGCTCGACTCGCAACGCGAGTATTGTGAGGCCTTCATCAAGAGCCGCGGGGCCGAAGGCTGGCGCGTGTTCCCCGTGGAATACAACGACCCGGGTTACACGGGCGGCAACATGGACCGGCCGGGGCTCAAGCATCTGCTCACGGACGCGCGGCAAGGGAAGTTCCAGGCCGTCGTCACCTACAAGTACGACCGGTTGAGTCGCAACACCAAGGACTTCCTGCATGTCCTCGACATCTTCGACAAACACGGCATCGTCTACGTCTCGGTCACGCAACCGATCGACACCGGCTCATCGGTGGGCCGCCTCATGCGCTCGATCCTGGTGGACTTCTCGCAGTTTGAGCGAGAGTTGATCAGCGAGCGTACTCGCGACAAGCGCGCGGCGATGGCGCGCAAAGGGAAGTGGTCGGGAGGCCCGCCAGTCCTCGGCTACGACGCCGATGAGGAAACCAAAAAGCTCGTCATCAACGCGGCGGAGGCGAAGCAGGTTCGGCTCCTCTACGAGACCTACCTCAAGACGAAGTCTCTCAGCAAGGCGGCGATTTCCCTCAATAAGCAGGGCTTCAGGATGAAGAAGTGGACGACACGCAAGGGCAACATCCACGGCGGACGGCGCTTCAACAAAGGCAGCCTGGACTACGTGCTCCGCAATCCGGTCTACATCGGCAAGATCAGCCACAAAGGTGACGTTCACGAAGGAGAGCACAAAGGGATCGTCGAGCCCGAGATTTTCGTGCGAGTGGGCCGCATGCTCAAAGCCAACGGCCAGAAAAAAACCTCGTCGAACCAGGACAAGCACAACTTCATGCTCCGCGGGCTGGTGCGATGCGGCGCGTGCGGTCACGCAATGACGCCGAACTTCGCCTACTCGAAAGGCCGCAAGTATTTTTACTACAAGTGCGTCTCGGTGGGTAAGCTCGACAAGTCGGCCTGTCCGACCAAGAGCGCGCCCGCGCGCGAGCTTGAGCGGTTGGTCTTGGATCGCATCGCGTTCCTCGGCAAGCAAAAACAGGTCGTGAGCGAGATTGTCGATAGGGCCCGGCAGATGACGGGCGCGGAACTTCCAGCCAAGCAGAAGGAGCGCGTACGGCTCATCGCGGAAATCGGGCGGCAGGAAGCCGAGGTCGGAAATATCACGAACATTCTCGCCGCGCAAGGCCCGGCCGCGCCGCAGTACCGCGCGCTCATGGACAAGCTCGGCCAGGTGCAGGAGCGCCGCGAGGAGTTGGAGATGCAGGTCCAGCGACTCGACTGCGAAGTTGTCGAACTCGAATCCCGCCAGATCGACGCCGAGATCATCCGGCGCAACCTCGAAAGCTTCTCCGGCTTCTACACGAAGCTGACGCCGCTCCAGCAGAAGGAGCTTCTGGCGCTGCTCGTCGGCGAGGTCGTCTACGATACGCAGAAGTCCAAAATGAAACTGACCTTGCGCCCTCTTCCGGACCTGGGATTCCAGGTTGAGGGCGACAAAGTCAGTTTTGACGAGCGTCTGAATTGGCTCCGGG
>JAYTSX010000316.1:0-3613 GCA_043745445.1 Elusimicrobiota bacterium | reverse complement strand
AGGACGCGTTCGCGCGCACGGCGGTCGTGCCCGCGATGAGGCTTTGGGGAAGCTCCGCCGTTCGCGAGGTACCCGTCAGCTCGGCGGCGCCGCGCCCGCCGCCGGTTTCGATCTTCTTCTCGCGCAAGGCCCGGGCCACGCCTGATGCGAGCGGCCCATCCGGTATGTTCATGGCGACCGTCGTCCACGGCGCGGACCCTTCGCGCACGCGCGCCCGCATGCGCACCCTCACCATGCCGTCGCGCACATCCTCCTCTACCGGGCTTGTGGATTCGACGAAGCCCCGGCTACGGGTCGTCACGCGCTGCTCTTGCGTGACCGCATTCTCCACTCGCGAGCTCGATTCGACCGCGACGCCCGCGACCGATTCGACGGCGCGCCGGCGCGCATCTCCCATGGCCCGGTCCCGGGCATCCGCCAGCCCGCGCCCGTCCACCGGCGCGAACCCCTCGGCCTCCACGATCTTCGACTTGGGGCCCGCGTGAGCGCAGGCCGCGAGCGCTAAAGCGCCCGCCATTAATAGGCGTCTCACTGGAGGCGGCTCCCCAGCGATTTCTCAAGCGCCGACTTAGGCAGGCGCAAGGTCACGACGCAACCGTTGTCGGCGGTGAACTCGGACTTGTGAATCTCCGCGCCCCGGATTACATCGTTGACACGGGCCGACAGGGTCGAGTCGGACTCAAGCGCCCGCTCGACGCTCACGCCGCCCTCAAGCCTCACGCCCTTGATCATGGATAAGAGCTCGTACTGCGCCTTGACGATCGCCGCGTCGCGGGCCAGCGCCATGCGCTGGGTGTCCGTCTTCAGCGCCGGATCGGACGCGCCGATGCCGATGGCCTCCATGTAAGCGCCGCGATCAGGCTTCTGATCGATGACCCGGTCCACGGTTCCGCCGTGCACGCGTCGCGTCACGCCTCCGCAGCCCGCCAGCACCGCGACCGCCACCAGCCCGAACACTCGCATATCCATGACTCCTCCTCGAATTCTCAGCTTCCGCACATTCCCGTCAAAACCTTGACCTCTTCCAGCCCTTTGGCCAGCTGAGTTTGCTCCGACGGCAGCAGCGGCGTGCGTCCGGGAGCGTCGTAGTGCTCGCGCATCTTGACGAAGAACTGCTTGCGCATTTCTTCGTCGCGGATCTCAGAGCCGGGGTTGCGCTTGAGCGAGCGCAAGGTGAACGCGGGATCCTTCAGGCGCTCGGCCCAATAGCGGGCCTTGAGATCGAGGAGCCGGCGCTCGACATCGTCCACGCGCGACAGGCAAGTCGTGCCGCCGGTCTTAAAGAAGTCGCCGTTGAGCTCGGGGACGGGGACGATCCAGGTCGAGAGGTCCTCACCGATGGGGCGGTCCTCCCAGTCCTTGTTCATGCGCGCGGTGTCCGCGGCCATCACCTGGGCGGTCTCGGTGTTGATGAGGCGCGCGTTGATTTCGACCTTCTCGTTGCGCAGCTCGATGATGCTGCCCGTCAAGATCGCGTCGACTCCGAGGACCTTGCCTAAGTTCTTGACCGTATCCTGGTCCATGATGCCGAAGACGCCAAGGCGCTGTTCCTCAAGAACCTTATCAAGGAGCCGGCGCTCCACGAGGTCGAGGTCGCCGCGCGCCAGGATCTGAATGACCAGCCGCTCGGAGACGATCGCGCCGGAGTACGAAGAGGCGCCGCGCGGGCCCGTAAAGGGGACGATGGCCACGCGCTTGATCTTGCGCGAGGCCGCGGTGACGGTCATGACCTTGGCCATCTCCTGGATGTCGGAGGAGGCCCGCGCCTGGGGAGCGCAAGCGGCGATCGCGAGCATCGCCAGGACGACTCTTCGGTAGACCCCGTTGACCATGATTGGTTGGGAGTCGTTCGTTTCGGCTGCCCGGCCAGCTTGGCGCACTTCGCGCCGTCAGCTCCTCGGCTTTGCGGCCCCGGGTTTCCCCGGGTGTGCCCTTCTCGGTCAAATCGACTACCCAAGGAGTCTAACAGCTGAAATGTTTACTGTAAATTCACCATCGTGTTACACGGCGTTACGGCTTTGTTACTCGCCGATCCTCTAGGAAGCAGTAGCCGAAATTCTTCACATTAACGATTCTTTCGGCCAGCTCGGGGGGGAGGGATTTCTTGAGGCGGTTGAGCATGACATCCAGCGCGCGGGAGAGGCCGGGGTTCTCGACCCCCTCGACCATCCGGTACAGGTCGTCGCGCGAAACGGGCTGAGGCCCGCGTTCGACCAGAATGTGGAAAAGCGCGAAGGCTTTCGGCGTCAGCGTGGCGACGGGCTCATTTTTCCACAAGACCTGGCGGTCCTCGGAACGGAGGCTGACCTCTCCATGGTTGAGCACGCCCGGCGCCTGCCGCGCGCGCTTAAACAGGGCGTCGAGGGTGGCCAGGAGCTCTCGCGAACTGTCGGATTTGCTGACGAAGTAATCGGCGCCGTTCTCAAGGCCGAGCACCTTTTCGCGCCCGTGCGCGGTGAACATGACGACGGGGACGCGCGCGAGGTCGGGGATGGCGCGCATCTTCGCGCAGACCTCGCTGCCGTTTTGGTCGGGCAGGCCGAAATCAAGCAGCACGCAGTCGGGCTTGCGCTGCACCGCCGTTTCCAGGGCCTGTGACCCGGTCACGGCATATTCCACCTGCGCGTAGCCGGCGCCCAGAAACCAGATCTTGAGCAGCTCGATCCAACCGGAGTCGTCTTCGACCACAAGTATTCGTTCGGCGCGCATCTCCAGGAGTATAGGACCGTCCGTCAACGGCGTCAATGGAGAAAGGTCTTGACGGGAATGGGCTCATGATGTATGATACTTTCAGTAAATACTGAAAATAGGATAAATATGGACGACAAGCTTATTGCCGCTCGCGCACGCTTTATCTCGACCTGGGGTGAAATGGCCTCCTGCTGGGGCATCAACAAGACGATGGCCCGCGTCCATGCCCATCTCATGGCCGCTGAGGCCGCGCTCTCCACGGATGAGATTATGGAAACGCTCCAGATCAGCCGCGGCAATGCCAATATGAACCTCCGCGCGCTCGTCGATTGGGGGCTGATCCGGCGAGTGTCTGTGGGCAGTGAGCGTAAGGAGTACTTCCAGAGCGAGAAAGATGTCTGGAATATGTGCTGCCGCATCGCGCGCGAGCGCAAGAAGCGGGAAATCGAACCCGTGATCGGGGCGCTCGAGGAGTGCCTGCGCGAGGCGGGGGACGGCAAGGAGGCCGCCGCTTTCCGCAAGAAACTTACCGATTTGCTGGAGCTGGTCCGGACTCTCGATTTCGTTCTCGGAAAGCTGGCGAAACAGGAAAAAAATGCCGTCATGCCTAAAGTACTCACCTTACTCAAGGCGATGGCTTAGCCGTGGTATAATTGAGACTCCTCATGCCCATTTCTCTTTTAAAGGTGGAAGATTCGCTGACCCGGGTTCGCGCCGGTCTGGAGAGCCGCGCCCGGCGCATTGAGGGCCGCGTCGGCCAGGAACTTGCGGCGCACATCTCCCGCCCCGGCAAGATGCTCCGCTCACGCTTTGCGCTCCTGCTGGCCGGAGCCTTGGGCGTAGATCAGGAGAAGGCGGAGGGCGTCTCCCGGGCCATGGAACTCGTGCACAACGCGAGCCTCCTGCACGACGACTGCGTGGA
>JAYTSX010000315.1:0-13582 GCA_043745445.1 Elusimicrobiota bacterium | reverse complement strand
ACCCGGCCACGGTGGTGTTTTATGAGGCCCGCGGCTGCGACAAATGCTCGCGCACCGGCTACTCCGGCCGAAAAGCCATTTACGAAGTTTATAAGCTCAACGCCGCGATGAAGGAAATCATCTACCGCTACGGCGCGGATGTCGGCAAGCTCAAGAAGGCCGGCGAAGAAGCCGGCATGTGGACAATGCGCGCCTCGGGATTTCGCAAGGTGCTTAACGGCCTGACGACAATCGACGAAGTGATGTCTGTGACAGTGTCGGATTGACACCGTACTGTATGCCTGTTACACTCAAATAACACATGGCCCGCTACGCTTATACGGTGCAGGACAACAAGGGTGAGACCTCTTCGGGGGCCCTTGAGGCGAACAGCGAGAATGAGGCGATCAACGCCCTTCAGGCCAAAGGCTATTTCATTCTGTCCATCGTCGCTGACAAGGCGGGTGCGGCAGGAGCGGCGAAGGCCGCAGGGGGCGGCGGCAGGCCCGCCCTTCGCGACCTTATCTTCTTCGCGGAGCAGCTGTCCACGCTTCTCAACGGAGGCGTGCCGCTCGTTCGGGCGCTGTCCTTGCTCGGTGAAAACTCCAGTTCCAAGCCGCTCCAGTACGCGCTCGCTCAGGTCACCAAGGACGTCTCAAGCGGCACGGCGCTCTATCGCGCCTTAGAGCGGCACCCTAAGGCCTTCGACACGATGTGGGTTTCTCTCGTGCAGGCCGGCGAAATGGGCGGCCAGCTTCCCAAGGTGCTCAAGCAGATCGGCGCCTATATCCATTCTCAGGCCGAGATTCAGGGGAAAATCATTTCGGCGATGGCCTATCCCGGCGTACTGATGACGGTGTCCGGCGGCGTCCTCCTGTTTTTCATTTTGAAGATCGTTCCTGTGTTCGCGGAAATTTTCGCCAGCTTCAACGTTAAACTCCCGCCCCTGACCGCGGCGATCATCGTCGTGTCGAACATTCTTGTCCACCACCTCATGGGCCTCATCATCACCTGCGTGGCCATCTGGTTTGTGGTCAATGCCTACACCTCGACGGAGTCCGGGCAAGAGACAAAGTGGGCGATCTTCTTCGGATTTCCACTCGTCGGCGACTTCCTGAAGAACATCATGATCGAGCGCATGCTGACCACCCTTTCCACCTTGATCGAGTCCGGCGTCAGCATCCTGAATGCCATCTCTGTTCTTGAAGGCGTGTTCGCAAACAACATCGTTTTTCGGCGCGTCCTGGCGTCGGTCAAGAGCGACGTCGCCGGCGGCAAGTCGATCTCGCAGTCCTTCAAGAAAACCGGCGCGCTCCCGCCCCTCGTGACCGAGATGATGTTCATGGGCGAGGAGTCGGGCAAGCTTCCCGACATGCTCGTCACGCTCTCCTCTTTCTACAAGGAGCAGATCGACCAGTTTACCCGCAGCTTCAACGCCATCATCGAGCCCATCATGGTCGTCGGCATCGGCGCCTTGGTCGGCGTGATCGTTTTGGCCGTCTTCCTGCCCATCTTCAAACTGTCGAGCCTGGGGAAATGATGAACAGAAAAGGCCGTCGCGACTCCGGATTCACGCTCATTGAACTGCTCGTCGTTGTTCTGATTATCGGGATCCTTGCGGCCTTAGGCATCCCGTCCTATCTCAAGACCGTCGAAACCCAGAAGGCCGATGACGCGGTCGCCCTCGTCAACATGATCGGGACGACGAACAAGATGTTCGCGCTCGACCATGGGGGGGCCTATATCGGGAACACAGCGTCGCAATCATTCCCGACAAGCTCCAACACCGGTTGCCCAGGCGCATGCCCGACGGCGGGACCTTATGTCGCCTGCGATCTGGTCAAGTGCAAGTATCTCTCCGATCAGAACTTCGGCTCGAAGCCTTACCAGTTTTGGGCTTGCGACCCCGCGCTCGGCGCCTGCGGCGCAAGCGGCGGAACCAACGCGACGGCGGGGGCCAAGCGGACCGCCGGAACTTATATCGCCTGGGGCTACTCGATGAACGCGCAAGGAGTCATCTCACCAAATGCAACAGGCGCGCCGGTTCCGACCTATTAGATCGCGCCTGATCTCTGAAGAGGGCTACACCCTCGTCGAGGTCATGGTCGCCATGCTTCTGACTTCGATCATGGTCACCTCCGTGTTCAGCGTGGCGCTCACCGTGAAGACCGGCGGAAGCAAAGGCGAGAGCAAGATGAAGGCAGCGGCGATGACGCGCCAGATCGCGGCGGTTTTAAAGAACTATGTGACCGCTGAAACGGGCACCGCGAGCACCGCCCTCATTCCGGGGCCTTGTGGGGGCGCCGCCAACAATTGGAGCATGACCTGCAACGGCATCGTCGACAGTTGCCCGGGCGGCGGCTCATCCTGCTATGCGTTGGCCGACGGGACCCACACCTTGTCCGGCGTGAATCCCACCTTTGAAGGCATACCGCCGGCCGTGGGCGGAGCCAGCGCGGTCACCAAGTATTATGTGAATGCGACAGGCACGATGGTCAACGGCCGGCCGGTACCGATCGTGGTCATCACGACGACCTGGACGGATCCATGAGACAACTCAAGGGCTTCTCGCTCATTGAGCTCATTATTTCGATTTCGCTCGCCTCCTTCGTGCTGGTGGGCGTGGCCACGATCGCCTCGCAGATGGCGCGCAATCAGGTGGACGGCATCCGCTCCGGGACCGTCACGGGCTGGTCGGTCGTGAGCTATATGTCGATGGCCAAAGAGATTGAGGACGCCAATGTTCTCGCTTATCCGCCCAACAACGGCGACACCGCCGACGCGATCGTCATCTGCAAGAACTGGTCCCGCAACGCCAATCCCGGCCCCCCAACTGGAGGCCGCCTGAATACGGATCCGGCCTTCGATGGGAATGGCGTGGCGAAGGGGACGGTGTATGTTATTCAATATTGCGTCGACCCGACCGCGCCTATCGCCCCGCAAACCGGTTTTACGCTTCGCCGGTACGCGAACATCGGCGTGGGCGTAGTTTGTCCCGCCTCAGCGACTTTGCCGATGACCTGCAACGCGGGAGGCCCGGGCTGGACTACGAATGATATTGTGGGCTTCCGCCTCGAAAAAATAACTTCGCCCCCAGCGGCCGCCACTATACCGCTTATGTTCTTGCGCGACAATGCGATCGGCGGGGTCCGTCTGCGCTATGTGATCGGTCGGCAGACCACTTCGACGGCCCAGCCTGTGCCTAAATATACGACCTTCAACTTCGGCATCGCCATGCAGAAACAGTTCTCCAGCACTCTTGATTAAATTAAATCGCCGCGGTTCCGTGCTGGTTCACGTCCTCATCACGGGCGTCATCGTGGCGTTCATCTCCGCCGGCCTTCTGCGCATGGTGCTGATGAACTATGTCGCGGTCGACCGCGCGGCGAAGGGTAGCGCGAACAGGAAAGAATCCGAAGCGATGCTCAATCGGGCGATTTCCGAATGGAATCGCACTAATTTAGTCTGCTCGAATATCCCGGGAGTGGGGGGCTTTTCTTGCTCCGGCGTTCCGGGCACATGCGGCTGCACATGTCCGCCTGGAGGCTCCGCACCGAACCCCTACATCCAGACCACCTTGACAGCGGGGAAGTGCGTCATCGATCTGGTTTCCTCCGACCCGCCGTAACGGCCGTCTCAGCGCGGCTTTTGAGCCGCGCGCTGCTGGGCGGCGTACAGACTCAGCCCGATGCCCGCCCACAGCACCTCGCGCGAATGGCGGATCAGCCCAACGGTGAAGCCCACGTCAGGCAACAGTCCCAGGCCTTTGAAAATCGCGGTCTTGCCCGCTTCCTGGGTGCCGATCTTCGCAGGGACCATGAAGGCGAAGGAATCCACGACGTTGGAAAGAAACTCGATGCACATCGCGGTCTCCGGCCCCACCGGGAAGCCGAGAAAGCGGCAGATAAGCCAGATTTCGGCCGCGCCCCACGAATAGCCGAACATGAAAAATAGGATCGAGGCCATGAAACGCCCGGGATGCCGCGCAAGGTAGCCGCGCATGGTACGGCGCACCGGCTCGGTCTTTTCGATCGCAACGGGGAACCGCTTCTTCAGCCACGCCGGCGGGTGCATCGCAAACAGGCCAATGACGAGCGCCACGCCGAAGATGATCACGCTCATGCCTGCCGCCGCCCACCTCGCCTGGTCGGCCGAGAAGGCGTAGGAGTGGGCGTTGAGGAGATAGATCAACCCGCACAGGACGAACAGCGCTTGCCCCAAGGATTGCGTGGCCTTGGCGATGAAGACGCTCGAGACTTTCGCCTCCTGCGGCAGGCTCGAGCGAAGCATGCCGGGGCGCACGAATTCCCCGGCGATGTTGCCGCTCGGGGTCAAATAGTTAACGCCGTCCCCCGCGACGCGCACGCGCACGAGGTCCCAGAAGGAGACCTTCGCCGCTTCAGCGGGGGTGAAGGCAAAGAGCCAGCCCGTCGCGTTGAGCATGTGGTCGAAGATTTGGAAAGGCAGGACCACAGCGAAGCCCCAGCCGAAGCCGCGAAATAGCCCCCAAACGCGTCCCGGCCCGAAAGTCCAAAGAAGATACAGGAAGGTCACCGTACCGAGGGCGAGAATAAGAGACGTGAACCAGCGCCGAGCCCCGCCCATTGGGCCTAAGGCTCGATGGGAAGCGCGTGCCGCAGGGGAAGCGGCGGCGCGAGGGGCTCGAGCTGCCCCTGGGCCCGGACGAGGAACACCTCACCGCGCCAGAGCACAGTGTTAGACGCGCAGGCCGCGATCCAGGCGACAAATGAGAACCACTCCGACAGCGGCAGGAGCCAAAGCGCGCGCGACGGCTGACGGCCGCCCAGGCCCGCGCCGATCGAATAGGCCGCGATGGCTTTGGCGGCCCAGAGGCCCGCCAGCAAGCCCACGCCGGCCGCGTCAGGGCCCTGCACGATCATGCGCAAGGTGAGGAGGGAGAACCCATGCTGAATGAGGCTCGCGTAGTAGCCCATGGGCTGGCACAGGCGAATCGTGCGCGCCCATCGAACCAGGTGATCGAAGTGCCCTTGACCGCTCCCGATCCCAGGAATTGAATCAACGCAGCCCTCGGCCGTTTCGATGCGCCAGCCGGCCTCCAGCACCGACTCTCCGAGCCAGAAGTCGTCGGCCAGGTGGTCGGCGAGGTTCGCGAACGCGCCGGCCGCCTCGAAGGCTTGGCGGCGGACCATCATCGCCGCCCCCATGGCGAAGCGCATGCCGAAATTGGCCGCGCAGGCGGCCTGCGGCAGGAAATGGGCGTTGATGGATAGCGACTCCATGCAGCCCCACAGGCCATGGTCGCCGGAGGCCTGATAGAATGAGGTGACAAGACCCACGGAGGGGTCCGCGAAGGGGGCGGCCATGCGCTTGAGAAAGCCGGGCTCCACACGGATGTCCGAGTCGGACATCAGCAGCAGGTCGTACTTGGCGAACGGATAGGCGTTCGCCATATTGTTGACCTTGGGGTTGTAGCCGATCCGATTGCGGGACACCACAACCTCGATGTCGACATCCGGGAACTCTTTCTTTAGGCGCGAGACGGCGGCGAGAGAGGGGTCATCGGGGTTCGCGAGGCAGAATAATATCTGGAAGCAGGGGTAGTCCTGACGGCAGAAGCTAGCCAAGTTCTTGTCGAGGTCCACATCGTCGCCCTTCAGCGGCTTGATGAGCGTGATCGGCGGCATCGGCGCCGCCGCGCGGGCGGGATGGGCGAGCAGGTACCGCCGCGCGAACACGGCCGATACGAGGGTGAAGACGAGGGTGAAGGCTCCGCAGACGAGCGCAAAGGCTGAAAATGCGGCCCTACCCGCCACGGCGGCGGTGAGCATGATCAGTCCCAGGACTTCCCATTCCATGGGCGGCAAGCTCAGGCGGCGACCGGTTCCTTGTGCTTGGTCTCGCCCGGAGCAAGCCGTGACACGGCCGGCTTTTGACGGCCGCGCAGGTAATCGAGGAACTCCTTGCCCTCGCGCAGGCGGCGCTGGCGCTCCAGCGGATCCTTCGCCATGTTGACGAGCATGCGCATGATGGGCGTCGGGCGCGCGTAGAACTTCGAGTAGAAGCGCTTGACGCCCGCCTCCATCGCCGCCGCGTTCAGGTGGGGGTAAGAGATGGCGCTGGCCTGAGTGCCGTCGTTGCGCACCATGGTCCCTTCGTCGTACCACTTGTTGGTCATCGCCTGACGGTACAGTTCGGTGCCGGGGTAGGCCGCGGCGAGGGAGACCTGAATCGTGTCCACATTGAGGCCGCAGGCGTACTTGATCGACTCCTCGATGGTCTCCTTCGTCTCGCCGGGCAGGCCGAGGATGAAGGTCCCGTGGATGACAATGCCAAGCGACCGGCAGTTCTTGGTGAACTCCTGGGCGATGTCGACGCGCACGCCTTTCTTGATGTTGTTCAAGATCTGCTGGTTGCCCGACTCGTAACCGACGAGAAGCAGGCGCAGGCCGTTTTCCTTGAAGGTCTTCAGGTACTCGTAGGGAACATTGGCCCGGCTGTTGCAGGACCACATGATGCCCAGCTTGCCGAGGCCCTTGGCAATCTCCGCGGCGCGGGGAAGGTCGGCGGTGAAGGTGTCGTCGTCGAAGAAGAACTCGGCGACCTCAGGGAACATCTCTTTGGCCTTGGCCATCTCGGCGATGACGGCCTTCGCGGACTTGGTGCGGTACACATGGCCGCCGACGGTCTGGGGCCACAGGCAGAAGGAGCAGCGAGCGGGGCAGCCGCGTCCGGTGTAGATCGACAGATAGGGGTGTTTCAGGTACCCAATGTAATAGTTGGGCACCACGAGGTCGCGCTTATAGACATCCAAAACGGACGGGAGGGCGTCCATGTCGTCGATGAGCATGCGGTCGGGGTTGTGGACGATCTCGCCGTCCGCCTGGCGGAAGGACAAGCCCGCGATTTGGTCGTAAGGGCGGCCTTCGGCGACTTCCTTGACGGTGTAGTCGAACTCTTCGCGACCCACGAAGTCGAGGACGGGGGCGTTCTTGAGCGACTCGCCGGGCAGGACGGCCACATGGGCGCCCACGAAGCCGATCTTCATGTCGGGGTTCTGCTTCTTCAGGGCGTCGGCCACCTTGGCGTCGTTATCAAAGGAAGGAGTGGAGGTGTGGATGATGCACAGCTCGAAGCCGCGGGCGCGCTGGAGGACCTGGTCGAGGGTCAAATCGTCGGCCGGGGCGTCGATGAGCTTGGAGGTGGGGATCATGGCGGCCGGCTGGGCCAGCCAGGTGGGGTACCAGAAGGACTTGATCTCGCGGCGAGCCTGATAGCGGGACCCGGCGCCCCCGTCAAAGCCTTCAAAAGAGGGGGGGTTGAGGAACAACGTCCGCATGGTCGCCATCGCTATCTCCGTACGTCTTGGGGTGTCAGGCTTTCACTTACTCAATACCGACGAGCATTCTACCAAAATCCCGGTCGAGGGACAACGACAAACGTTAAATAACCCTCCTTCAAAAGTTAAAAAACAGCAAAAACACTTCGATTATGAATATTTGCAACTAATTAGCGGCCCATAGGTCTTGTAAATCCGAGTTCGCGGAGATATGCTCCGTAACTAGACCATGCTTACGCGCCTGAACGCTGCAGTGTCTCTTTTGATTTCGTCTCTCGAAGGAACATCGAAGGCTAAATTAGAGGCAGGCTTGACAGATTCGAATACCGAGGGTAAGCTGAGCCAACGATCCAAATTGCTTCTCGTGGAAGGCGTTCGGGGATCGCGCTGAACCTCAACACTCGGGAAGTGCGATTTCCCTGGAGCGCGCGTCTCTAGTCCGCAACAGTCCGTGACTCAGACGCATGTTTTCCAGTTTCCACGGAGGTACCACAATTCTCGGAACGATCCTCCAGCCTCTTCGCCTACAATCCCCTTTTCTGAACAGTGATGAAAATCAAACCACTCTTAACCCTGGCGCTGATGTCTATCGTACTTGCGTCTTCCGCGCAAGAGGCCTCCACATCTCCGTTGATTAGCGGAGCTTTCGATTCGAACGAGTCTGGGTTCATGGAGTTCTGCAGGGAAGCACGTATACCGTGCGGTATTCTTATCAATCGCGATCATCCGTTCAGTGTTAGCGGACCTCCCATAGAGGTATCGCGGACCAGAGTCTCCAAAGTAATGGATATGTTCGTGAAGCGTTCAACTGCGTATCGGTGGCGGGACGATGCCGGCACGATTTTCATTGAGCCGAAGTCACTTCCCGAATCAATGGCGGCGAAATTGATTTTAACGCGATTGCACTTGCAGATCAAGAATACTCCCGCGTCGGATGCCTGCCAAGAAATATTGGACAGAGTCGACGTGCATTCAAGCCTTCTGACGAGCGGCTCGGCACCCATCTACGCTGAAGTCAGCACCGACATAGAGAACCTTGGAGTGGTGGCCGCGCTTAATAAAGTTGCGCGGGAAGATGGCCAGATGATGTGGGTGCTTTCATTCCGGAAACGCTGGTTTTTTACGGACTACGGTTTCATCACGGCGAGCTGGCGGAGCGAGCAACCGAAGAAGATGAAGGGCGGGACTCCGTGAACATGGGGTTCCTTGTCCTTCTCGCGGTATCGGCTGCGGCCCAACCTTTAGAGCCGCTGAAGGTAAAGCCTGGCGACACCGTGACTATGCCGATCATCGTGCGCAACATCGTCGAATCCAACAGTTCGATCGACGAGGTCCGGATCACCACGTCCGTCACCTCATCTTCGATCGTTACCGAGCCTGATTCTTTTCTGGGGCCAAGTGACATCGGGGTAGGCGGCAGCGCGGATTTCACATGGACAGTGAAGATTGAGACTTCTGCGAAATCTGGTATCTATCGAGCTACTTCTCGAGCGATCTCGTCCAGTCCGGATGTGGTGGCGGCCGGCGGATTCGACCAATCGACTCAGGTCCTGCTGGTCCAGCGCGATTCAATATCCCCGACGGCTAAAATCAGGTTCGAAGGCTCGAGCGGGTCCGTGAGCGGGCCCGATTCGGGATCCGCGCAGGTAGTCATTGAATATAAAGACGACGAGGCATTGGATCGGGTCCAGCTTTGGCTGGATGGAGTCGTTGTGTCGACTCACATCCTGGAAGGAAAGTCAGCCCTGGACACGTTCGCTATCGAAGTGAATGCTCCACAGTATCAACTGTTGCGTTATTTGCTCAAGATTTACGACAAAGCCGGCAATGTCGGCACTCAGGACTTTCAACTTGCGATTGGGATTATCGCCATCTCTTTATACGATTGAGGGGCCTTAAATGTTCCGTTGAATCGGCTGAAGACAGTGGCGGACAGTGTTTACTTCTGTTAAGCTGACACCATGCGCGCGGCCCTTCTCGCGGTCCTCCTGGTCGTCCCGGCTCGAGCCGCCCGCGACGGCCAGGGTTGGGACTGGCATCAGAGCAACACACCGCACTTCATTATCAACCACCAGGCCACCTGGCTGCCGCCAGGATTCTCCATGGGCGTCGAGAAGGTCCACTCCCGCCTGCGCATGGATCTGGGCATGTTCTCCCCGTGGATGGCCAAGGAAAAGATCAACCTCTTCATCTACGCAGACCACGAGACTTACCTGGCGGGTGAGTTCTCGCCGCCGAAATGGTCTAACGGCCTGGCCGTTTACGAGCGCAAGGCCGTGGCTATCCCGACGATGAAGGATCCGCGCAAGATGATCTCGGTGATGGCCCATGAAAGCACCCATCTCCTCTTCGACAGCTACTGGCGGGAGGCGAAGCGCGAGCCTCCGTCTTGGATTAACGAAGGCCTGGCCATGCTCGAGGAGGCCGACTCCCCGGACCGTCCGGAGAGCTCAATCTGGTACCAGCAGATGACGTTGATCGATCCCAAGAAATTCCCCGATCTTGAGACCTTTTTCGCGGTGACGCCGACCAAGGACCTGCATAATGATCAGGCCGCCGTCGGCGAATGGTATGTCCAGGCCTACTCAGTGACCCATTACCTCCTGCGCAAACACTCCCGGCTCCAATTCAAGAGCCTCTGCGCGGCCTTGCGGGACGGCAAGCCGGTCGCGGACGCGCTGTGGCTGACCTATCGTTATAAGAAAGTCTCGGATCTCGACAAGAAGTGGCGGGCCTGGCTTGCCGAGCCGATCCATAAGCGCCGAGTGGCCGCCTTGGCGGGGGACGCGCGCAAGGGCATGGACGAGAGTTCCGTGGGAAAAGCGGGCGGGTTGAGAGCGTCGAACTTCAACAGTTTCTCGACAAGCTTTACCAGACCGAAAGCCGGCAAGCCAGCCGAGTGATTTTATTCCTGTCGTTGTTTTTTGTGTCCGGCTTCTGCAGCCTGGTGTATGAGGTCGTCTGGCTGCGCCTGGCCATGGGTGTCTTCGGCGTGACCGCGCCGTTCGTCTCCATTTTCTTGTCGGTCTTCATGCTCGGCCTCGGTGCCGGAAGCTGGGGAGCGGGGCGGCTCTGCAAGCGCCTCGAGTCCAAGCCGTCTTCCCACGCCTTGCGACTCTACGCGCTGGCCGAATTATTCATCGCGCTGTCCGCGGTCGCGGTGCCTTGGCTTTTGACCGCGTGCCGCAGGAATCTCGCTGAAAATTTCGCGGGAGTGGCGTGGGGGTCTTTGTCATATTACGGGGCGTCCGCAATTTGCACGGTGCTCGTGTTGCTTCCTTGGTGCGCCTGCATGGGCGCGACGTTCCCGCTGGCGATGGCCGCGATCGGAAGACGATTTAAAGCGCAGTCCGTCCATTCGTTCAGCGCTTTATACCTCGCCAATGTCGTCGGCGCCGGCCTGGGAACTTTGGCGTCCGCCTTTATACTCATCGAGCTGTACGGCTTTCACGGCACGCTCCAAATCGCCGCGGGGCTTAATGTCGCGATTGCCGTTGTCGCCCTGACGGCGAGTTTTCAACATCCTCGGGAGGGGGCGTGCGTCGAAGCGAAAGCGGTTATTGCGCCGCCTGTTGCGCACGCCGCGGGATCAGACACGCTTCTTCTCCTCTTCATGACCGGCCTCGTGAGTATGGCGATGGAAGTGGTATGGACGCGCCAATTCACGCCCTATCTTGGGAACTCCGTGTATGCATTCGCCTTGGTATTGGCCGCCTACCTTCTGGCCTCCTTCGGCGGATCTTATGTCTATCGCGCGTTCATCGGCAAGAATGCCGCGCAGTACGACGCCGCCTGGATTGTCGCGGGTTCGCTCAGCCTTTTGCCGCTGTATGCCGCCAACCCCTACCTACCGCTCAATTCTTCCCTGCGCGTCGCCCTGGGGATCGGCCCTTTCTGCGCCTTGTTGGGATTCCTGACGCCCGCGCTCATCGACCGGTGGTCCGCGGGCAATCCAGGCCGCGCCGGCACGGCCTATGCCGTCAATATTCTCGGTTGCATCCTGGGGCCCGTGGTCGCCGGCTTTCTTCTTCTGCCCTGGATGGAGGAACGCGCCGCGCTGACGCTTCTGGCCGTGCCGCTCTTCATCGCGGGGAGGGCCGCGGCCCGGCGCCAGCGCGGCGCGCTCACGCTTGGCCCGCTGACCGCCTTGCCGCTGTTCGGCGTGGTCGCGGGGTTGTCTCTGTTGATGGCCATTTCCTCCACCTCGTATGACGACAGCGTCGTGGCGCTCAGCGAGAATGTGCATCTTAAGCGCGACTATCAAGCCAATGTCACGGCGGTGGGGAGGGGTCTGGAGCGCGTTTTGCAGGTCAACAATATCAGCATGACCAAGCTGACGCCGATCACCAAGGCCATGGCGCACCTTCCGTTGGCATACATGGCGCGGCCGCCGAAAAATGCGCTGGTCATCTGCTTTGGCATGGGCACGACATTCCGCTCGCTCCTCTCCTGGGGCATCTCCGCGACGGCCGTCGAGCTGGTGCCAAGCGTGCCGGCTTTTTTCAGCTTCTTCCATGAGGACGCCGCGAGGGTGCTCGCATCTGCGAACGCCCGGATCGTGATCGATGACGGGCGACGGTTCCTGGCGCGTTCCGCGGAGCGCTATGACGTCATTACCCTTGATCCCGCGCCGCCTATGACTGCGGCGGGGACCAGCTTCCTTTTCTCAGAAGAATTCTACGCCGCGGCCTTGAAGCGCCTCGCGCCCGACGGGGTCATGCAGATTTGGATCGCCGAGCCGCTCGAGCCGGTCGTGCTGTCGGCCTTCGCCAAGGCCATTAAGAACAGCTTCCCCTACGCGCGTGTGTTTCGCTCGCATGAGGGATGGGGTTATCACTGCGTGGTCAGCCGTAATCCCATCCCGGCCTTTACCGCGGCACAGCTGACGGCACGCCTACCGCCGGCCGCGGTGCGGGACTTCGTGGAAATGGGTCCTGAGAAAACGGGCTCCGCGCAATTTCAGGCATTGCTGCGCACGGAGATGTCCCTCGACTCTCTGATTCTCCCGAACACCGAGGGCCTGCGCGACGACCGACCGCTCAACGAGTATTTCTTTCTGCGCCGCCGCTTCGCCGCGCGCTAAGGCGTCACTTCCCGTCCCAGCTCCGAAGGCTTTTTGCGATCGCGAAGACATCCTTGCGGGAGGCGGCACAAAGGCAAGCGTCCGCCTTCGCGGCGTTAACTCCGATGACAAAGATCTGTCCGTCACGGCGCACGGCAGAGAGAAACGGCCAAGCGCTTCCGGGCTGTTCGGTCCACAAGATCTCGCCTCCAGAAAGGGAGGAACTCTGAACTTTCCCGATCTTTAGGCTCTGTTCTTTTTCGAATTGACCCGTGAGGTCCGCCAAGGCCTTCGTGGTGTCTTTGAAATCTGGCACCGGGTATGCGTAAATAGTGGTGCCGCCAGTATGGCCGTCATTCCAGCACTTGTAGGACATATTTCGCGGGCCGCTCTCGCTATACCAGAACTTCTCTTCGAGAGGTTCTGCGGAGAAGCCGAGGGTCGGGTGATGGATCGCCGTCGATTTGGCGGCGCTTTTCAGCGATCGCGCGATGCTCTCGAAAGCCGCCGCGACAAGCTTCATGTCCATGACAGGGGTGCGGTTGTCCAGGATGGTCACCTTGACTCCCTTTCCGGCCACCATCGCTACACCTGAAAACGCATAATGCATTCCATAGCGCAACCCCGCCTTCCAGTGCGCCTTGACCCCGTCAGGATAGGAGCGCTGCTCTTCGACATCGGTCGTATCCCAGCCGCCGTCATAAAATTTGGCGTAGTCGTCCGTCGTACCGACTTCAAAGCGATTGGGACTTTTTCCGTCGACCGAAGTGCCCTGGTGCTGAATCGTCAGTCCGTAGCCGTTGTAGCCGCCCCAGTCCCAGCCGGCGGGAACCTCGTAGAGCACGCCGTTTTTCGTACGGACAACCGGCGAAGCGGCCCGGGCCGAGAGAGGCGCGACAAGAAAGATCGAGAACAGTGCGCGGGACGACACGCGCGTAGTGAGCATAACAGCCCCCGAGATTTCAGCCCGCGATTGCCGCGGGCAAGTCTAAATATTGGCCGGTGTACGACGCCTTGACCTTGACGATGTCCCGGGGGCGCCCCGTCGCGACAAGGCCGCCGCCCTTGTCGCCGCCCTCGGGTCCGAGGTCCAGGATCCAGTCCGAGGAACGCATCACATCCGTGTTGTGCTCAATGACGAGCACGGTGTTGCCTTGATCAGTCAGCCGGTGCAGAACCTCGAGGAGCTTGGCGACATCGGCAAAATGGAGGCCCGTCGTGGG
>JAYTSX010000314.1:0-3621 GCA_043745445.1 Elusimicrobiota bacterium | reverse complement strand
CCAGGTAGACAAGGATCTCAAGATGTTCGCGCGCGAGAATATCGACGAGCTGCGGCTCGACGACTCCGCCGCGGCTGATTTGGAGGACTAAATTTATGAACAAATCTGAACTGATGTCGGCGTTGGAGCAGATCGCGCGCGAGAAGAATATTCCCGTGGACGAGATCCTGTCCATGATCGAGGGCGCGGTCGTGTCCTCCCTGCGCAAGCATGTCGGCAAGAACGCCGATATCCGCGCGAGCATCGACCGTGAGACCGGCATCTTCTCCGCCGTCGTGGCGAAGAAGGTCGTTGAGACCGTCGTGGATCCCGAGCTCGAGCTCACCGAGGCCGACGCGCAGAAGATCAAGAAAGGCGCGAAGGTCGGCGACGAGCTGATCTACCCCGCCCCCGCCGCCGATTTCGCCCGCATCGCCGCGCAGACCGCCAAGCAGGTGTTGACCCAGCGCGTGCGCGAAGTCGAGCGCGACAAGCTGTACGAAGAGTTCAAGCCGAAGGAAGGCGAGGTCGTCTCCGGCGCCGTGCACCGCTTCGTCGAGCGCAGCATCATCGTCGATCTCGGCAAGACCGAGGGCGTGCTCCCCCCCCGCGAGCAGATTCGTCGCGAGCGATATAATATCGGCGGCAACGTGCGCGCCGTCATCCTGCGCGTGGACAAGTCCCAGCGCGGCCCCGCGGTCGTGCTCTCCCGCGCCGCCGACCTGTTCCTTCAGAGATTGATGGAGATGGAAGTCCCCGAGATCGCGGACAAGACCGTCGAGATCGTGCGCATCGTGCGCGATCCCGGCTTCCGCGCCAAGGTGATCGTGAAGTCCAACGATCCGCGCGTGGACGCGATCGGCTCGTGCGTCGGTCTGCGCGGCTCGCGCATCCGCTCGATCATGAACGAGGTCGCCGGCGAGCGCATCGATCTGATCGCCTACGCCGAGGGCGTGGAGGAATCTCTCGCCGCGGCATTGGCCCCCGCGAAGGTCTCATCAGTCCAGGTCATGGACCCCGAAAACCGGATCGCCGAGGTGCTCGTCGCTGAGGAGCAGTTGGCGCTGGCCATCGGCAAGGACGGACAAAACGTGCGCCTCGCGCAGAAGCTCACGGGCTGGACGCTCGAGGTCAAGGCCGAACCCGCGAAGCCGAAGCCGGCCGCGTCCGTCGACGGAGCCGATGCGTCCCTGTCCACGCTCGAAGGCGTGGGCCCGAAGACGCTCGAGGCCTTGGTCAAGGCCGGCATCACCGACGCCGTAAAGCTGGCGGCGTCCACGGCCGAGGAGTTGAAGACGGCCGGCATCGGTGAAAAGACCGCCGCCAAGATCATCACGAACGCCAAGGCTGCGGCCAAGGTGGAGGCCTAGGCTCCGCATAGGTCCCTTCCAAAATGCTATAATGTGTTTTGGAACAACCACTAATGGAAAAGAAGCCCACGAAAAAGACTCCGACGAAGAAGCCCGTGGCCGCGAAGACCGCGGCCCCCAAGGCTAAGGCCGCCTCGAAAAAGGGCGCGGCCAAAGGCACCGCCGCCGAAGTCCGCGCGACTCAGGAAGAAGGCTCGATCGCGCCCCCCTCCGCAAATTTGGTGTCCGCGTTCGCGATGTTCAAGAAGCGCAATGTCTCCACCGTCGGCCCGACCGTGACGCGCTTGGCCGCCGGCGCCGCGCTCCCCAAGCCGCCCGCTCCGAAGGTTGTCCTGCCGCCCGCGCCTATCGCCGCTGTCCCGGTCGCGCCGCCTACGCCGCCCGCGCCCGCCGTCGCGAAGCCGCCCGTCCCCGGCGCGCCCGTTCCGATCAAGCCCGCGGTTCCCGGCGCCTTGCCTGCGAAGCCCCTCGCGCCCGTCGCCGGCGCGCCTGTCGCGCCCGCCGTGCCGCCGGCCGCCAAGCCTCCGACCACCGGCGCGCTGCCACCGATGCCTCCGAAGCCGGGAACCTCCGGCCCACAAAAGCCCGTTATCCTTCGACCCGGCGCGATCACGATCCGCCCGCAGATGACGCCGCGTCCCGGCTCACCTCGCCCCCCGATGCCCGGCCAGCGCCCCGGCATGGGCCATCGCCCCGGCGGCGGCGGCAATCGCCCTCAGCATCAGAATCGCCCCGCTTCGCCTGCGGCGAAGCCTTTAGAACCCGGCCAGAAACCCGCTCTTAAGAAAATTAAAGTTTCCTCCATGATCACCGTGCGTGAGCTCTCTGAGAAGATGGAGCTCAAGACGAACGATGTCATCAAGAAGCTGATGGGCCTGGGCATCTTCGCCACCATCAATCAGCGCCTCGACGCCGAGGCCGCACAGGTCGTCGCCTCCGACTTCGGCTTCGAGCTTGAAGTCGTCGCGATGTACAAAGAAGAAGAGCTCGCGGTCGTCAAGGCCGAGAAGGAAGACCCCGCCAAGCTCAAGCCTCGTCCCCCCGTGATCACCATCATGGGCCATGTCGACCACGGCAAAACCTCCTTGCTCGACGCCATCCGCTCGGCGAAGGTGGCCGAAGGCGAGTCCGGCGGCATTACTCAGCACATCGGTGCCTATAAAGTTAAGAGCGACAAGGGCGAGATCGTTTTCCTCGACACCCCCGGTCACGAGGCCTTCACCGCCATGCGCGCGCGCGGCGCCAAGGTCACCGACATCGTCATCTTGGTGGTCTCTGCAACGGACGGGATCATGCCTCAGACCATCGAGGCCGTTGACCACGCAAAGGCCGCCGGCGTGCCCATCGTCATCGCTGTCAATAAAATCGACCTTCCCGGCGCGAACCCGCAGAAGATCCGCCAGGACCTCTCCGCCTTGGGCCTTCAGCCCGAAGAGTGGGGCGGCAAAAATATTTTCGTCGATGTGTCCGCGAAGAAGCGCCTGAACCTCGACAAGCTTCTTGAAAGCTTGGCGCTTCAGGCCGAAATCCTCGAGCTCAAGGCCAACCCGGACCGCCCCGCCTACGGAACCGTTCTAGAAGCCAAGATGGACCCCAAGCGCGGCGCCGTCGCGACCGTCCTCGTCCAGGCCGGCACGCTCAAGCTCGGCGACTCGTTCGTCGCGGGCCTGGCGCACGGCAAGATCAAGGCCCTCCTTGATGACACCGGCAGGCGGATCGAAGCCGCGGGTCCCGCGACCCCGGTTGAAATCCTCGGCATCATGGGCACGCCCTTGGCCGGAGACGCTTTCACGGTCGTCGATAACGAAAAATCCGCCCGCGACATCGCCGAAAAGCGCCGCCTCATCCACCGCGAGCAGTCCATGGCCCACCAGAAGCACATGACCCTCGTGGGCCTGCGCTCCGCCATGAGCTCCGGCGTGTCCAAGGCCAAGGACCTCAACATCCTCCTCAAAGTCGACATGCAAGGTTCCCTCCAGGCCCTGCGCGACTCCCTCGAAGGCCTCTCCACGACCGAGTGCCGCGTCCGCATCATTCACGGCGCCATCGGCAACGCCAACGAGTCCGACATCCTGCTCGCGTCCGCCTCCGACGCCGTCACGCTCCTCTTCCAGTCCGAAGTCGAGCCGCGCGCGGCCGAGCTCGCCGAGCGCGAAGGCGTCGAGGTCCGCAAGTACTCGGTCATCTACGACCTCATCGAAGATGTGAAGGCGGCCCTCGAAGGCCTGCTCGCCCCTGAAATCGTCGATGTTGTCGTCGGCAAGGGCGAGGT
>JAYTSX010000313.1:0-3640 GCA_043745445.1 Elusimicrobiota bacterium | reverse complement strand
GCTGGATGGGCGAGTACGGGGATCCTGAGGGGGAAGAGCGCGCGGCGATTCTGTCCTACTCGCCCTATCAGAATCTCAAGGAAGGCGTGGCCTATCCGCGCGCCTTCTTCGTGACATCGACCAAGGACGATCGCGTTCATCCCGGGCACGCCCGCAAGATGGTGGCCCGCTTGCGGCAACTCGGTAACGATCCTCTGTACTATGAGAACATCGAGGGCGGCCACGGCGGATCCGCCGACCTTGAGCAGCGCGCCCGGCGCATGTCCCTCGAGTATTCCTACCTCTACCGCAGCCTTATCGACTAAGGTAGAATCAGAAAATGAACCACCTCGCGGAAGTCCGCGATCGGCTTCTCGGCGTCCTGGGTCTGCTGATTGTTTGCATCGTGGCGGGCACGCTCGGCTATCACCTCATCGAGGGCTGGTCGTTGTTCGACGCCCTTTACATGACCGTGATCACCTTGGCCACCGTCGGCTACGGCGAGACGCACCCGCTGTCGCCGGCCGGCCGGTTATTCACCATGTTCCTTATCTTGGGCGGAATCGGCATGGTCACCTACGGTTTTTCGACTCTCACCTCGGTCCTGATCGAAGGTGAGCTCTCAGACGCTTTTCGGAGGAGACGCATGGACAAGGACATCGCCAAGCTGACGGACCATTTCGTGATCTGCGGGGCGGGGCATACCGGCGCGGTGATCTGTGCCGAGCTCAAGAAAACCGGCCGGGACTTCGTGGTCGTAGACCGCGACCCCGAAGCCCTGCTCCAACTCGAGGTGCGGCTCGGCTTCACGCTTCTGCGCGTCGTCGGCGACGGCTCCGACGATGAGGTCTTGATCCGCGCCGGCGTCAAAAACGCGGCCGGCGTATTCGCCGTGCTCTCCACCGACCAGGACAACGCCTTCGTCGTGCTCTCCGCAAAAGGCCTCAATCCCAAGGCCAAGGTGCTGGTCTGCCAGAAGTCCCTCGGCGTGCGCGAGAAGCTCCTGCGCAGCGGCGCAGATGGCGTCGTCGACCCGGAATTTATCGGCGGCCTACGCTTGGCCTCCGAGATGATCCGCCCCGTCACCGTCGGTTTTCTTGATTCCATGCTGCGCAACAAGGACTCGCATTTCCGATTCGACGAAATCTCCGTGCCTTCGAGCTCCGCGCTGGTCGGCAAGCCCTTCGGAGAGATCAAGGGCGGAGAAGGTGGCGCCCCGTTGATCGTGGCCATCGTCGCGGCCGGCTCCGACCTCTATGAACTCAACCCGCCCATCGCGCGCCCCGTCCGGGCCGGCGACCGCCTCGTGATTCTTGGCGAGACCGAGGCCCTCGGCGGTTTACGGCGTAAAGTCCTGGCCTAAAACGAAAGGAGCGTGCATGTTTGAGTTCTTGACGCGACGACGCAATATCGCGGTTTTACTCGACCGGGCTCAGCCTTTTGAAGACCGTTGGAAGGCGCTGTATGCTCTCACGAGCCTTGGCTCTCATCCTGACAGCATTCGCGCGATGCTGACGGTCGCCCAGAGCGAGCCCGGTGAGTATCTGATGGCCGAAGAGTTGGTGACTCAAATAGCCCGGTTCAACGATCGCGACGCCGCTTCCGCGTTGCTCTCGTTTCTACCGGCGGAGTCGCAGCGCGGTCCGACGCGGCAACTTGAGAATATATTGACGAATCTCGGCCAATGCCGCACCGGGTTGAGCGCCCTTGGCGACGCGGCCGTTTCGCCCCTGCAAACGGCCGGCCGCAATATCCTGTCATGGCGGCGAAGCGATGCCGGTGGGAGCCACGCTCAGGCCATGACCCTCGGCAGAATGAATAAGATTCTCGACAGCTTAACATCGCCTCGGGCGGTGGAGGTAAAGAATGAGTTGTCGACGGCATTCGATGTGCTATCGAACAAGGATGTTGCGCTTTTTCTGAAAACGGCCCTCGAAACGGAGTCTTTCGAGGCCGCTGACACCGCCATTGAAGAGATCGCCAGGCTCGACACGGTGGAAGCCTCGGCGGCATTGCGCCTTATTCGGGCCATGCCTGAGCGCCGAATGTCGCACATGTACACGAAGGACGATGAGGACAACCAGACCGGGTACTCGCCGAAGCTTGTGACGATCGAGCGGCCGTCGTCCGAGTTGGGTCAGACCCTAAGGGGCCAGTCGCTTCAGCGCTGGAGCGCTGCTCGCGCTCGATAATCCGTTAAGTTTGGGCCCCGACCTTCGTGATGACCCAGTCCCAGAACATCTTCCAGCCAAAGCTGAGGACCCCGCCGACAACTCCGACCGCGATCAAGATTTTATCCCACTTGAAGAGGCCGTATGTCGCCATGGCGGGTGCCACGAACATTCCATAGTGACCGACGCTTGAGATAAATTTGAGGACCATGGTGGCGATCGTATCCGTTTGTGGCGCTATGGCTGCGGCTTCGTCTGAGGGCATTGGTCGCTCCGTACTCGTCTGAAGTATAGCGCAGCGGGGCCGTCTGTCAAGGCGTTGCCTCTGCGCGGGGTATTTCTCCCTTGGTTCTTTGCTTAAAGCAAAACTATCTAATAACGCAGCAAATAAAGGCATCTATTTCGATTCCGTTTGCGTTAAAGCAAAGGACCGTCTTGGATAAGGTCCTCTCCTAAGGGAACTTTTTGCGGGGTCCGATCGTATAAATGGTGCATGGAATTAGAAAACACCGTCTCCCGTATGGCCTCATTGCTCAGGCGACTGAGGCATGAGCGCCGCATCTCCCAACTCCAACTCGCCGATCATGCTGGAGTCGATGCCTCCGTCGTCAACCGCGCGGAGCGCGGAGAAAACGCCAAACGAGCCACATGGGAGAAACTTTTCGAGGGCCTAGGTTATCGTTTGCTCATTGACGCGACCGAGCTTGCGGAGGAATCCGAGGAGCTGCTGGCCGAGGAGGCCGATCGGAGGCGCGAAAATAAGCGGCAAGGTTTATGTGCCGGCAAACGCCGCTTCTATTAACTCAGCCAAATCCCCTTGCCCGTAGGCGAGAATAGTCCTCCTAACCATTAAAAGCCTGGCACTCTGGCCGCGCATTATGCTAGGATAGCCCCACTATGGGACGACCAAAAAGAATCCAGTACGCCGGTGCCTGCTACCTCGTCATCTTGCAGGGCAATAATCGCCAGGACCTGTTCTTGTCGAACCAGGACCGACGCCAGTTCTTGACTTTGCTGAAGCAATACAAAGAACGCCACGGCCTCGAGGTGTTCGCCTACAGCCTCCTCGGCAACTCATGCAATCTTCTGATCGAAACCTCCCAGCCTAATTTGTCGGCGGTCATGCAGGGCTTCAACACGCAGTACACGAAGTACTTCAACGGCGTCCACAACGCCGTCGGCCATGTGTTCCAGGGCCGCTATAAGGCCTACATTGTCGACAAGGACACCCACCTGGCCGAGATGACGCGCTATGTCCACCTCGCCTGCGTGCGCGACGCGCTCAAGGACAAGCCTTGGCGCTACCAGTGGTCCTCCTGTGCCGCTTATGTCGAGGCCGAGCACAAGGAGCCCCTCGTGGACTCCGACCTCGTCCTGCGCAAGTTCGGCAACGGCCGCTTGAAGCAGTCCGTGCGCTACCTGCAGTACATCAAGGACCGCATGAAGACCGCCGGCGACCAGGTTCTGCCCGTCATGGGCGGGGTGGCTAT
>JAYTSX010000312.1:0-3683 GCA_043745445.1 Elusimicrobiota bacterium | reverse complement strand
GCCAAGAACGCCAACGGCGATTACAACGGAGCGCAGGACGACGCGAACAGGGCCATGTCTTACGACGCCGGCTACGCGCCGGCCTATTGGCAGCGGGGAGTCGCGCGCGAGGCGTTGAAGCAGAAGGAACTGGCGCTAGCCGACTACAACAAATCTGCCGAGTTGCTGCCGGAGTACGGCGCGGCGCGCGACGAGGCCACGGCCCGGCTGATGGCGCCCGAAAACGCGGGCCCCGTCCCGGTCGCGCGGACCGCCGAAAGCGCCCTTCATCAGGCCTGGACGGGGTTCCTGGGTAAGACGGGAGGCGGTCTTTACCTCTTCCTCGGCGCGATGGGCGCGCTTTTCGTGCTGCTCGCGGGCTATGTCTTTTGGTTCGCCAAGGAGGGTTCAGCCGCGGGCCGCGTGAGGAGGTTTTTCACGCCGGCGCCCGCGGGCCAACTCATCGGCGGCGGCCGCTACGAGGTACGGGAGATATTGGGGCAAGGCGGCATGGGTACGGTCAACAAGGGGTGGGACAAGGAACTCGAGCGGTTCGTGGCGGTCAAATCCATGAACGCCGACCTGCTTCCCAATGAGGATCTCCGCCGGCGGTTCGTGAAGGAGGGCAAGTTGGTCGCCCAGTTGCGCCATCCCAACATCGTTGACGTGTACGCCATCTGCGATGAGCCGAGCGGACTCTACATCGTCTTCGCGTACGTCAAGGGCCGGACCCTTCACGACCTGCTCAACGAGACTTCCGGACGCCGCCTGGAACCCGCGTACGCGCTCGAGCTCGGGTTGGCGATCGCCAAGGCGGTCGACTACGCCCACGCCGAGAAAGTGATCCATCGCGACATGAAGCCGAGCAACGTGATGCTCGACGAGCACGGGCAGGTCAAGGTGATGGACTTCGGCATCGCGCGCGAACTCAGCCACACGCGGACGACGATGACCAACACGACCGTCGGCACGCCGCTCTATCAGGCGCCGGAGCAGGCCGTGGGAACGGTGACCCCGCAGTCGGACGTCTACTCGCTGGGCATAATCATGTACGAGTTCCTGGGCGGCGACGCGCCCTTCAACGGCCCGAATCTCTATCAGGACAAGCTCGATCGTCGGTTCACGCCGCTTTCGGAGCGGTTGCCCGGCCTTTCGCCCGCCGTCAATGAGGTGTTCATGAAGGTCCTCCAACCCGACTACAAAGAGCGCTATAAGACCTGCGCCGAGTTCATCGCGGCGCTGAGGGCGGCTCTGGGCTGAGAGATGCGAGCGTTCATTCTCTGCGCCGCAGCGACATCCGCCGCATTGATTCCGATGCGCGCCTGGTCGCTTGAGCCGCCGATAAAACCGTCCCCCGAAGCCGTGCGCCGGCTCGATAACGAACGCGAGCCCGCTTACCGGGCGATGCGCCTCAAGTTGGGGTTGATCAGCGAGTCGCTTGCGGCGAGCAAGCGGGGAGATATAAGGCGGGTCGAAGCGATCAAACGACGAATTGATCGAGTCGACCGGGACGATTGGGCGGAAAAGAAATTGACCGCCGTCTTGAATGAAACTCGCCGCCTTTACTGCATCGAGCCGGCTCCCGCCCTATACGAGGGCGAACCTTATGAGTGGCAGACCGAGTTCAGCACCGCTCTCGCGCCGGGAGCCGCTTCGCTTGGGCATGATGTCGCCGCCCGAACGTCCAGACTTGACGGCCGCACCGTTTTCGTCGATGCGGCCGCCTTCGAAAGCACGCCGCGGCTCGCGGACTTCCTGATCCATGCGGCGGTCCACTTCGAGCAGTTCACGACGGGATCTGCGACGACGACGGCCGTGGTCGATCCGGAAGAAGTGGAAGCATCGGCGGCGCAGGCGGTCTTCGGGCCCGCGCTGGGAGTGTCGGCGGACGAGATGACGATGGTTCGCGCCGAAGCCGTCATTTTGGCCGCGGCCTGGAACGTCGAGTCGGACAAGGCGTTCTCGAAATGGTTCGCGAACTCCGGTCGCGAGGCCGCCCACCGCCGGGAGCGTCCTCCGATCAGGCATCAAGGCGAGATAGCTCGACTGATCGACGGATGGGGCGATGCGGAGGCGAAAGTGAAAAGAGGCCCCGAATATTGGCGCCGCCGCCTTCGCGATGAACGCGCATGGCGGTTCCTCCGCCGCACGGTCGCCCGCCTCTGCGCTGATCCGGCCTCCGACTTGAAAGGCATCTGGACGCTGAAGAACTACGCGGTGGAGCGTCGCTTCGCCGTCATCTCTTTTACGACTCAAATAAACGAGTATTCCGCCTGCGAGCAGGATGTTTTGGCCGACTTCGTCGCCGCGCCTGACCCCGTTCGCTACGAGAACCTGGTGCGGTTCGTACGCAGTTATCGGATTCGGCATCTCCCATACGGGCTTCTCCTTTGTATGCTTGATGCGCTCGGCGGCATCGGGCTATTTGTCCTCTTCAGAAATATGAAGCGCAAACGGCGCGAAGCCCTGCGTCGCCGGATGGACCTGGAGATATGGGAGGCCGCCAAATATAAGGCGCCAGAGTCGTGCCCGCCGTCGTCGCGAGCGATTGGCGACGCCCTGGCGCTCCTTGAGAAGAGCCCGACCGGCGCGCCGGTCGCGAGGTTTATCCGCGAGCACGGCATCACCGTCGAGCCGATCTTATCGAGCTATGCGGCCGGACTCTACGTTTCTCGGGACAAGGCGATTTATCTCTCGCAGCATGCGGGATTCATGCCGATCCATTTCGCGTGCATCATCGCGCATGAAGGGCTTCACGCCATGCAGGACCTGGAGTGGCGCATGGAGCCGTGCATCGAGAAGGAGCATCAGGCCTACTTCCTTCACCTTGCCGTCTATCATGAACTGTTGCGCGCCGGGGTGGCGTCGACCGAGCATCTCACGATGCACCAATCGTATCTTCGTTTTTGCAGGCAGGCAGTACGTATGGATTTCAGGGAGTTCAGCGAGACCGTGCTGAGCGGCTGTCTTGCCGCGCGCGACGTGGACATGGCGCGGCGGAGAGGGATGGCCGAAACGCCCTTCAAGCGGCTTGTCTGCCGATATGACGCATGGCGCGGCGCGCGCATGGCGGAGTCCATCGCCCAACAGTTTCAGAGTCCCAGTCGATTCTTGCGCCTGTTCGCTCTGGCGCGAACGGCGCGGGTGCATGCGGAACGTGAAGAGTGGCAGAGGGCTTGGATCGCTCAGCATGGCGACGAACTCGTATGCGCCTAACCGCGGCCGATGACGAACTCCATACCGACTCATGGCTCCTAAGATAACTCGCCTCGACATTAAACCCATGGAGGCCGACTGATGAACAAGCCGGATGTGACTGGCCGCGCACTGAGTTTGTTCGTAAGCGATCCCTGGGATTTCGGCACAGAGCATGGCACTGGACCATTCAAATCAGCGGTAGTAGGACGAAGTGAACACGCCCTCCTGTTGAAACTGATCGAACCATTCGCGTACGCGAACGAGATGTGGGCATTTTTAGCGGCAACCCCGAGGCTGATACGGCCAAGTTAGACCCGATATCGTTCGGATGGTCCTCATATCGAGTAGGCCATTGCATGCTTATTGAGCTCAACGAGACCCCCGGACGCCGCCTGGATTTGCGCCTTGCGCTGAAAATACTCGCCCAGCTCGCGTCCGCCGTGGACTACGCCCATAACGAGGGCGTCATCCACCGCGATCTCAAGCCGTCGAACATCATGGTGTGC
>JAYTSX010000311.1:0-3686 GCA_043745445.1 Elusimicrobiota bacterium | reverse complement strand
CATCCCGCTCATCATCACGCCGACCAAGGTGGGCGAGTACACGCTTCTCTGCAATCAGCTGTGCGGCCGCGATCACTACAACATGCTGTCGATCGTCGAGGTCCTCGAGCACGAGGATTTCGAGAAGAACATGAAGGCCGAATTCTAGATGTTTAAGGCGATCCTCAGCACATCGGCCTAGGCCGGACCACTGGAGAATGAAATGACCGAATTCATCGCCGCGTTCGTCGCGGGCATCGCCGTGTTCGTCGCCGGGTTCGCCGGCCTCTGCGGGCCGCTCGGCCCCCAAGCCGCGTGCGTGCTCGCCTACCTCGCCGCCTTGCTCGTCTTCCTCGGCGTCGTCGGCGGCGCGAAGGCCCTGCGCACTTACGCCCAAGGCCGCGAGCCCGAGGAGAAGCACGGCGTCGCGCGCTATTTCTCCTTTGACGTCGACCACAAAGTGGTCGGCGTTCAGTACACCGCCGCCGCGGTCATCATCTTCCTCGTCGGCGGAGTCCTGGCCATGATCATGCGCCTGGAACTCGCCAAGCACGGCCTGCAATTCTTGACGCCCGATCAATACCTCACGGTGATGTCCCTGCACGGCATCACGATGGTCGTCGTCGCCCTGATCGCCACCGCGGGCGGCCTCGGGAACTTCATCGTGCCCCTGCAGATCGGCGCCCGCGACATGGCTTTTCCGCGCATGAACGCGCTCAGCTTCTGGCTGCTGCCGCCGGCGGTGGTTCTTCTGCTCGCCTCGCCGTTCCTGGGCGGCCTCGACTTCGGCTGGACCGCCATCGCCCCGCTGTCCACCCAGGGCACGACGATCGGCAAGCAGCTGTTCCTGCTCGCCTTCGTCACCGCCGGCTTCTCCTCGATCTTCAGCGGCGTGAACTTTGTCGCCACCGTGCTCACGATGCGCGCGCCGGGCATGGGCTGGCGGCGCGTGCCGATCTTCACCTGGTCGGTGGTCGCGACCGCGATCATCCAGATTATGGGGACCTCGGTCGTCGCGGCCTCCTTGATCATGGTGACCTTCGACCGGGTCCTGCACACGACCTTCTTCAACTCGGCTCTCGGCGGCAACGTGCTTCTTTACCAGCATCTGTTCTGGTATTACTCGCACCCCGCGGTGTACATCATGATCCTGCCCGCCTTCGGCGCGATCCTCGAGATCCTGCCGGTCTACGCGCGCAAGCCCCTGTTCGCCTATCACATCGTCGCGGGCGCGCTGCTCACGATCACCGCGCTGAGCTTCTTCGTCTGGGCGCACCACATGTTCACCTCGGGCATGTGGATGCTCCTCAAGCTGCCGTTCATGGTCAACACCGAATTGATCTCGATTCCCACGGGTATCGTCTTCCTGTCCGCGTTGGGGACTTTGTGGCGCGCGAAGATCCGTTTCGACGCCCCCATGCTTTGGGCCCTGGCGATGCTGGCCAACTTCCTGATCGGGGGCCTGACCGGCATACCGCTCGCCGACGCGCCGACCGACCTGCATCTGCATGACACCTGGTTCATCGTGGCCCACTTCCACTTCACGATCATGGGCGGCGCGGTGTTCGGCTTCTTCGCGGGCTTTCATCATTGGTTTCCCAAAATGACCGGCAGGCGGCTGAACGAAGCCCTGGCCAAGACCCAATGCGCGCTGATGTTCGTCGGCTTCAACGCCGTCTTCATCCCGCTGTTCTGGCTCGGCAACCACGGCATGCGTCGCCACGTGGCGGACTTTCCGGCGTGGATGGACCCGGTGCAGACCTTCGCCAGCGCCGCGGCGCTGATCGTCGCCGCGTCGGTGCTGGTGTTCGGCTACAACGTCTACCGCTCGCTCAAGGACGGCGAGGCCGCGGGGGACAACCCGTGGGAGGCCCTGACGCTCGAGTGGAAGACCGTGTCGCCGCCTCCTCACGGGAACTTCAAGACGCCGCCCGTCGTCACGGAGGAGCCTTATGACTACGGCGTGCGCGCCTAAAGAGGGACGCTGTCGATGAGGGATTATCTTGCGCTCGCCAAGCCGCGCATCACCATGATGGTGGCACTGTGCGCGGCCGCGGGCTATATGCTGGCTTCTCGCGGCCCCGTGGACTGGCCGCGTCTGCTGTGGACCGTGGCCGGCGTCGCGCTCGCGTCAGCCTCGACCGGCTGTCTCAACCAGGTCCTCGAAGCCGATCTCGACGCGCGCATGAAGCGCACCTGCCGCCGCCCGATTCCGCTCGGAAAAGTGTCGCCCGCGGCGGCCCACGCCCTCGGACTCCTCTGGGGGGCGGCGGGACTGGGCCTGCTCGCCTGGAAGGTCAACGGGATTGCCTGCGCGTTGACCGCGTTCACGCTTGTCAGCTACCTCCTCGTCTACACGCCGATGAAGCGCTTCACGCCTCTCTCGACCTGGGTCGGCGCGATCCCGGGCGCGCTGCCTCCGGTCATCGGTTGGACGGCGGCGGGGGGAGCTCTCGACGCCTCGGCCGCCACCCTGTTCGCCATCCAGTTCCTGTGGCAGATGCCGCACTTTCTGGCCCTGGCCTGGCTCTATCGCGAGGACTACGCGCTCGGCGGATACCGCGTCGTGTCCGTCACCGATCCCTCCGGCGCGGAACTGGCCTGGCAGATGTCCGCGACCGCCGCCCTGCTGCTCGCGGTCTCGCTCCTTCCCTTCGGCCTGGGCCTGGCGGGCCGCGCCTACTTATTCGTGGCGTTGGCGCTCGGGGGGCTGTTCCTTGTCCTCGCTCTCGCGGCCGCGCGGGAGTTGACCGCGGTCTCCGTCCGGCGGGTGTTTCTCGCCTCCCTGGCTTATTTGCCCTTCGTGCTGGCCGTTCTCGTTGCAGACCGCCGCTAGCCTGGCCGGATTGTTGCGTTCCCAAATCTAAGACGCCTGATTAGGGGGCTTTATGATCCGATTTCCGCCGAAAAAAATTCTCGTCGCATATGATCTGTCGGACGTCTCGCGCACGGCATGGCGGCACGCCGCCGCGCTTGCCGCGGCCTGCGGCGCGGCCCTCGAGGTCGTCTACGTGGTGCCGTGGCAGCGGGGCGACGATTTGATGCCTCAGCCGGACCTGACGCCTGTCCAAGCCGCGCGGCTTCGCGAGAGAATTCGCGCCGCGATCGGCGCCGGGGCGAAGATCTCGATCCTCCAAGGCGACGCGGCCGCGAGCATCCTAAGCTGCGCGAAGCGCCGTAACGCGGAGATGATCGTCGTCGGCACGCACGGCCGGACGGGCCTCAAGCGCGCGCTGCTCGGCTCGGTCGCCGAGGCCGTGATCCGAGGCGCGGCGGTTCCCGTGCTCGCGGCACGCGGGCGGCCTCGGGGCATCTCCTCGATTCTCGCGCCGGTCAACTTCACGTCTTATTCGGACTACGGGTTCGCCTACGCCGCCGCGGCGTCCGCGGTGCTGTCGGCGCGCTTGATGGTCCTGCACGTGATGGACGATCCGATCTGGGGCGGAAATCCGGAATTCCGGATCTCCAACCTTCTCCATCGCCTCCCGGCCGAAATCCGCAAGAAGTGCCGCGCTTCCATGACTTCGGCCGTCGGCGACGCCGTGAAGAAAATCTTGGCGGCGAAGAAAGGGCACGACTGGATCGTTCTCGTCGCCCACGAAAAATCTCTCATCAAGGACGCGTTTTTCGGGACGACCTTGGAGCAGGTGCTCCGACGCTCGTCGATTCCGGTGCTGTCCGTGCCCGCCTCGGACGGCGTGCCCTTC
>JAYTSX010000310.1:0-44834 GCA_043745445.1 Elusimicrobiota bacterium | reverse complement strand
CCGACGAGTTCGACCAGGGCCCCCGCCTGGTGATGAACTACGGCCACAGCTTCGGCCACGCCCTGGAATCCGCGACCGGCTTCGCCATCCCGCACGGCATCGCGGTCACGATCGGCATGGACCTGGCCAACTTCATCGCTGCGCGCCTGGGCCTGGGCGACGCCGCGCATTACCGGCGCATGCGCCCTACCCTCGCCCTGAACTGGCGGGGCTTCGAGACGACGCCGGTGCCGCTCGACGAATTCCTCGCCGCGCTGGCGAAAGACAAGAAGAACTCCGCCAAAGCCCTCGGCCTGATCCTCCCCGACGCGAGCGGCAAGGTCCGCAAGGTCGAGGTCCCCTCCGACGAGAAATTCCGCGCCGCCGTCGCCGAGCACCTTTCCAAGGGCCGAGCCCAGGAGCTCTCATGAGCAAGGTCGCCGTGGCGTCCCGCTCGTTCTCGAAGAATCCGGTCCTGCGCTCCGAGCTGATGGCGCGCTATCCGAACGCCAAGTTCAACGACGCGGGCGCGTCGCTCAAAGGCGAGGCGCTCATCGCCTTCCTGGCCGGCTGCGACAAGGCCGTGCTCGCCCTGGAAACCGTGGACGATGCGCTCCTCGCGCGCCTTCCCGAGCTCAAGCTCGTGAGCAAGTTCGGCGTCGGCCTCGACTCCTTCGACCTCAAGGCCATGGCCAACCGCGGCGTGAAGCTCGCCTGGACACCGGGCACCAACTCCCGCTCGGTCGCGGAGCTGGCGCTGATGTCGATCATCGCCCTGCTTCGCCGCGTTCCAGAAGCCTCCGCAGATCTGGCCGCCGGAAAATGGGGCCAGCCGAAAGGCTCGACCTTGACCGGCAAGACAGTCGGCCTCGTCGGCCTCGGCGCCGTGGGCCGGGACCTGGCCGCCTTGCTCTCTCCGTTCGGCGTGAAGCTTCTCGCCCACGAGCCCGCGCCGGACCAGGCGGCCGTCGCGCGCCACGCCATCCGCCTCGTTCCTCTCGACGAGTTGCTCACGCACGCCGACGCCGTCAGCCTGCATCTCCCCCTGCTGCCCTCTACCCGCAACACGATCAACGCCGCCCGCCTCGCGCTGATGAAGCCTTCCGCGGTGATGGTCAACACCGCGCGCGGCGGCCTGGTCGACGAGGACGCCCTGCTCGCAGCACTCGACGCGGGACGCTTGGCGGGCGCCGCGCTCGACGCGTTCGCCATCGAGCCGCCGACGAACCCGCGTCTCACCTCGCACCCCAAGCTCCTCGCCACGCCTCACATCGGCGGCAGCACCGAAGAAGCGATCCTGGGCATGGGCCGGGCCGCGATCGCCGGCCTCGACGCCGCGCGCGACGCCTCCGAGTTCATCCGCGGATGACGCGGCTGACCGTCTGCTGGACGACGCCGCCGCAAGCGCCGACGGGCCCCGTCCTGAGCTTCCTCTCTCCGGCCGCCGAAGAGGCGCTCGCGGCGCGCGTGAGCGGAACCTTCCTCCGGGCCCGGGACATGAAGCTCGCGGACCGGACGGCCGCGCGCGCGGACTATCTCGGCGTCAGCGCGCGCATCGGCGCCGTCCGCGCCGGCGGACGGACCTTGCGCGAAGACTGCACCGACGGCCCGGACTCCGCATGGTGGCACCATCCCCTTTCGTTCAAAGACTGCGAGGAGGATCCGGCCTTCGGCCGCCATCTCGCCTTGCGCGCGATCCTGAGCGCGGCCGCCGAGACCGGCGCCACGGAGCTCGAGACCTGGGGCGCGCCCCGCAAACTCGCGCGCGTGTTGAGCGTCCGCATGACGGTGCTCGAACGCGCGAAGCCTTGGCGCGCGCCCGAGCCCGCGTGGTGGCTGAGAGCCGCGGCTTCACGCGCCTTCGGGCTGGGGCAGGCCATTCTCGATCTGCTGTCCTGCCTTTTCTCATCGAGCCGGGCGAAGGCCTCGACGGAAAAACGAATCGCCTTGCTGGGCTATTGGGACTGGTCGGTTCGAGAAGATAAAGGCAAACTCGTCGATCGTTACTTTAAAGCCCTCCCGGCTGAGCTCGACGCGCTCGGAGCGGCGACCGTGCGACTGTGCTGGCTCGATGCCCCATGCCACCGCTTGAGCGCCGCACGCACGGCCGCGGCCTCCGGCGTCGTCCTGCTTCAATCCTTCCTCGATCTGGGCGATGCCCTCGAGGCTACCTTCGACTTCAAGCCGCTGTCCGCCTACCTCCGCCGCCGCGACGACCCGGATTTCCGCGCGGCCTTCGCGACGGACGGGCTCGATCTTTTTCCGCTGTTCGAGGAGCGCCTCCTGTGCGGCTTTCTCGACGGCAGCCTGCCCCGCTGCGCCTTGATCGCGAAAGCGACGATGCGCGCCTGCACGGCTTTAAAGATCGACGCCTGCATCCACTTCCTCGAGCATCACCCCCACGCGCGCGCCTCCTTCGCGGGGGCCCGCGCCGCCGGTGCGCGCACGGCCGCGATCCAGCACGCCAGCTTTTGTCTTGAAAAGACTTTTTACTTCCTCGATCCCGCGCTCGAATTCCGCGGCGAGCCGGACGGCCGCCCGGCTCCCGTCCCGGACCTGATCTTCGCGATGGGACGCCTCTCCGCGGGCTACTTCAGAGACTGCGGCTACCCGAGCGACCGCGTCATCGAGAGCGGCTCGCCGCGCTACGACCATGTCCGCCCGCCGTCCCCGGCCAAGAAGCGCAGCGGTTCCGGCGTCCGGGCGCTGCTCGCCCCCGCGCTCGACCTCGACGCCGAGGCCGCGCTGCTGGAAGCGGCGGCCGCCGCTTCCGCCGGGCTTCCCGGCGTCGAGCTTCGCCTGCGCGACCACCCTTTCGCCCCGCTGAGCGGCCGCCCCGAGTACGCGGCGGTCAAGGACCGCGTCGCGCTGTCGACGGGAAGCCTCGAGGCCGACCTCGATTGGGCCGACCTGGTCCTGTTCACCTACTCGACGGTCGCCGAGGAGGCCGTGCTCCAAGGCGTGCCGGCCTGGCAATGGAAGCCCGTTTCCTACGACGCTTCGGCCCTGGCCGAGGCCGCGGCCATCCCCCGTTATTCCTCGGTCGCCGCCCTGCGCGAGGCCTTCGCCCGCTTCCAGCCCGGCGACGGCCTGCCCGGCGATCCGGCGCGCGCCAAGCTCGTCGAAGACCTCTTCCTTAAGGCCGACGGGGGCGCGGCGAGGCGCGTCGCCAATTCGCTATACTCGACATTATGGCCGACAAACGCATGAGAAGCACCCGTCCGGGAGGCTATCACGCCCTTGGACCGGGCGGACTCGGGGTCAAGGATTTCGCGCGCTGGTACCGGGGGCAGACCCAGGAGCAGTGGGACAAGCTCGACCTCGACGCGCTCGAACGGATCGCCCACCTCGTCGAGGCGACGCAAGCCTCCGGACGCTTCGTCTGGGTGTGCGGCAACGGCGGCTCGGCGGCGACGTCGGCGCATGTCGGCTGCGACTTTGGCAAGACCGCGGCCATGAAGGGCCGCAAGCCGCTGAAGACCGTCTCCCTGTGCGACAACACGGCCTTCATGACGGCGATCGGCAACGATCTTTCCTTCGACGAGACTTTCTCCCGCCAGCTCGAGAATCTGGCCGCCCGCGGCGACCTCGTCCTGCTGATCAGCGGCAGCGGCAACTCGCCCAACCTCCTGCGCGCCGCGAAGACCGCCCGCGCCAAGGGCGCCAAGGTCGTCTCCTTGCTCGGCTTCGACGGCGGCAAGCTCAAGGCCCTGTCGGACGAGTTCATTCTGGTGCCCTCGGATCAATACGGCGTCATCGAAGATTTACACATGGCGATCGCGCATGTGCTGACCTTCTACCTCAAGCAGAAGAAGGGCTGAGCGCGTGAGCCGCACGAAGACGGTCCTCGTCACCGGCGGAACCGGCCTCCTCGGCAAAGGCATGGAGGAGACTTTGCCCGCGGGCTGGAGCGTGGTCAGCCTCCATCAGCGCGACTACAAGGTCACGGGCTCCAAGGCCCGCCACCTCGTCCTCGACATCCGTGATAAGCGCGCGGTGGACCGGTTGTTCGCGCGACGCAAGTTCGACGCGGTCGTGCACGCGGCCGGTATCGCCAGCGTCGACTATGTCGAGAACCACTTCGCCGAAAGCCTGGAGTCGAACATCGTCGGCACGCTCAATGTGACCTCGGCCTGCCGGCGCGCCGACGCGCACCTGATCTATGTCTCGACGAACGCGGTCTTCGACGGCAAGAAGCCTCCGTACCGCGAGGCCGACCCGGTCAACCCGGTCAACAAGTACGGCCGCCTGAAGGTCGACTGCGAACGCCTGGTCCAGGAAACCTTGAAGCACTGGACCATCGTGCGCCCCATCCTCATGTACGGCTGGAACCACGCGGTGACGAGGCCCAATCCGGCGACCTGGATCTACGAGAAGCTGATGCGCGGCGAGACGATCTCGATGGTCACGGATGTCCATGAAAACCCTCTCTACAACATCTCCTGCGGCCACGCCCTGTGGGCGGTGATCGCCAAGCGGCCCGCGGGGATCTTCCACCTCGCCGGACGCGACGCGGTCGACCGTTATGAGTTCGCGCTCGCCGTCGCCGAGGCCTTCGGCCTCGACAAGTCGCTCGTCAAGCCGGTCACGAGCAAGGCCTTCCCCGGCATCGCCGCCCGCCCCAAGAACACGACCTTCGTCACGACGCGCATGGAGCGCGAGCTCGGCGTCAAGCCCATGGGATTGCGCGAAGGCCTCGCGGCGATGAAGGCCGCGATGTCCGCGAGGGCGTAGATGCCCCGCGTCTCGATCGTCGTTCCGGCCTGGAACGCCGAGACCTTCATCCGGCGCACGCTCGACGCCGTCGCCGCCCAGACCTTCCGGGACTTCGAGCTGATCGTCGTCGACGACGGCTCCTCCGACAAGACCAAAGAAACCGTTGACGCCTGGCTCGCCGAGACCGGCATCGCCGGGCGGTGCATCAAGCAGGAGAATAAGAAGATCGCGGGCGCGCGCAACACCGGCATCCGCGCGGCCTCGGCCGAGCTTATCTCCTTCCTTGACCACGACGACCTCTGGTTTCCAAACAAGCTCGCCCAGGTCATGGCCGAGTTCGACTCGCACCCCGACGCCGACCTCGTCTGCCATCAGGAGAACGTGGTCAAGAACGGAGAACTCGTCGGCGTCACGCGCAACGGGCCCTGGGTGGCGGACATGTACGAGCAGCTTTTGTTCGAGGGCAACGCCTTGTCGCCCTCGGCGACGACCGTCAAAAAATCCAAGCTGATCGAAGCCGGCCTGTTCCGCGAAGAACCGGAGTTCAATACCGTCGAGGACTACGATCTCTGGATGCGCCTAGCCAAGATCTGCCGCATGCGTTTTCTCGATGAGATATTGGGAGAATATCTCCTCGTTGAGCGCGGCGCCTCGAACAAGATCGTATATCACAACACGAATCTCGAGCACCTGCTGCGGGATCATTTCCGGGGCGTCCCCGGCGCCGAGGGCCGCAAGCGGCGCCGCCTCGGCGCGATGTGCCGTTCCGCCGCGCGACTGCTGATGGCGCAGGGCGACCTCGAGACCGCCGGAAGCTACGCGCGCCGCGCCGCCTCTGACTGCCCTTGGGATTGGAAGAACTGGGCCGTCCTCGCGCTGTGGATTTTCGCTCGGGCGAGGGCATGATGGACCTCGCCTCCACCATCTACGCTCCGCCGCGCGCGAAGTCTCCGTGGCGTCTCGAGGATTTGTTCGCCCCCGCCGCCTTGCGCCACTTCGCCTACGGCCGCCAGGCGCTCGCCGAGGCCCTGCGCCTCGCGGGCGCCCCGGGCAAAACCGTGCTCCTGCCCGCCTTCATCTGCCGCGAGGTCCTGAGCGCCGTCGCCGAAGCGGGAGCCCGCCCCGCGTACTACGGCGTCGCTCCGGACATGACTCCCGAAGAGCCGCCGGAGCGCTGGCCCGACGCGGCCGCGGTGATCGCGGTGGACTACTTCGGCTGGCCTCAGGATTTGGCTCCGTTCGAGGCGTACGCGCGCCGCACCGGTGCCGTCGTCGTCGAGGACGCGGCGCACGCGCTTTTCTCCCGGGATGCCGCGGGGCGGCTCCTCGGGACGCGCGCTCCGCTGGGCATCCTGAGCCCGCGCAAATCCATGCCTCTGCCCAACGGCGGGACGCTCGTCGCCTCGGCTCCAGAGCGAATGAAGCGGCTTGCCCCGCAGGCAGCGTTCGAACCCGTGCCGGGACGCGGCGCCGCGATCAAGGCCGCCGCGCGGCCGTTCATGGCCCTCGTGGGCGCGAAAGCGGCGCGCACTGCGCTCAAGGCCTGGCGCGCCGGCGGCTCTTCCGAAACCGGGCTCGCCATGCCCGACGCCGCGCCGTGCCTCGAGCTCGGCCGTCCGCTCGTCGCCGCCGACCCGGCGATCGAGGCCTCTCGCCGGCGGGCGCTCTGGTCCTACTGCGCGCCGCTCGTCGCGAAGACCGGCGCCGTGCCGGTGTTCGCCTCGCTTCCCGACGGCGTCGTCCCCTACGCCTTCGCCTTCCGCGCGAAAGATTCGGCGACGGCCGACGCGCTGACGGCCGAGGGGCTTTCGGTTTTCTCCTGGCCCGAGCTGCCCGAGGAGCTCGCCGACGCCGCGCCCGGCCATTACCGCGGCGTGCATTTGGCGCACTTCCTATGGTGAACGGCTTTCGCGTCGTGGACGAGCGGGAGGCCGCCGCGAGCTGGGACGCCTGGCTCGCGGGCTTTACGGACCGCGGCGTCCGCCAGTCGCACGCCTGGGGCCTGCACAAGACCGGGGGCTGGACCCCGGCGCGCTTCGCGCTGTTCGAGAACGGCGCGCCCGCGGCGATGGCGCTCGTGCTCGTCCGCCGCGCACCTCTGGGAGCGGCGACCTTGGCCTGGGCGAACGCCGGGCCGGTCTTCAAAAATACTGCCGCGCTCGGGCGCTTCCTCGGCGGCCTGACCGCGCATTTCGCCGCAATCCCCCGCTCCGTCGTCCGCGTAGCGCCTCGCGTTCCGGCCGCGGCCTCCGTCGAGTCCGCGATGAGGACTGCGGGCTTTTCTCCTGCGCGCTCCTCACTCGACTCGGGACGCACCGTCGTGCTGGATCTCGATCGAAGCCTCGAGGAGCTTCGCACAGGCCTCGACCGCAAATGGCGCAACCAGCTCAAGAAAGCCGAGGCCGCCGCCCCCGTCTTCGAGCTCGGCAGCGACCGCTCCCTTCTTCAACGCTTTCTTCGCCTTCACGAGGAGACGCGCGGCCGTAAAAAATTAAAGGACGGCATCAACCTTGCCGCGCTCGAGCGCGCCGCGCGCGACTTCGGCCCAGCGCTGACCTTCGCGGTCGGCTCCGCGGGCGGCGAAGACGGCTGCGCGCTGGCGTGGTGGAATTTCTCGGGACGCGCGACGCTCTGGCTCGCGGCCGCCGGCGCCGCAGGCATGGCCGCCTGCCTTCCCAACGCGGCCTACTGGGCCGCGATCACGCGGCTCAAGGCCGAAGGCGCGTCGAGCTTCGATCTGTCGGGCATCGACGCGAAGCTCAACCCCGGCGTCACGCATTTCAAGCTCGGCACCGGCGGCGCCGAGCTCTTCACGCCCGGCGAGTGGGACTGGTCGGCTCACGCCTTGCCGCGCGCGGCGTTCAACGCCCTGCTCGGCGCGGTGCGCGGGAGGATGCCGCGATGAGCTGGAAGCATTCGTTCTGGCGCGGCGTGTCGGTGCTGCGCGAAACGATCAAGGGGCCGGCCAAGGTCCGCGGCGGCTTGCGCGTGCTGTGCTATCACTCGGTCGGGTCCGCGCTACCGGGTGATCCCTACGGTCTTTCGGTCACCAAATCCGATTTTCGCGCCCAGATGGAGCTCGTGGCCTCAGGCCGCTGCGGCCGCGCCATGTCCCTCGGCGGCGCACGCCTTGACGACTCTCCAGAGATCGCGATCACCTTCGATGACGGCTTCAAGGACACGCTCACGACGGCCGCCCCGATCCTCGCGTCTCTCAAACTTCCTTTCACCGTCGCGGTCACCGCGTCGTTCATCCGCGAGGGAAAAGCCCCGCACATGTGTGTCGCCGATCTCCGCGAACTGTCTCAACTCCCCGGCGCCGAGATCGGCGCGCACGGCGCCAATCACCGTCACATGGCGAAGTGCGGAGACGATGAGCTCGCGCGCGAACTTTCCGAATCCCGAAGCTTCCTTCAAGACGCCCTTGGAGCCCCCGTCACGGTCATGACCTGGCCGCACGGATCGGCGTCGCGCCGCACCGCGGACTTCGCCCGCCGCGCGGGCTTCGTCCGCGCCGGCTGCTCGCTGTACGGCGTCAACGGCCCGGACCGCGAGCCGCTCCTGCTCAAGCGCACCGAGATCACCGGCTTCGATTCGGCGGCCGACTTCGAACGAAAATGCGCCGGCGGCTGGGACTTCTTCGCCCTGCGCCAGGGCGACCCGGCGGCGCGATGACGGAAAGACCGTTCGATGTCGTCGTTCTCTCCAGCGTGGAGTGGGACGCGGCCTGGCAGCGCCACCAGGCGTTCGCGACCCAATGGGCGAAGGCCGGGCACCGGGTCTTCTTCGTTGAGAACACGGGCTTCCGCGAGCCCGGCTGGCGCGACCTCGGACGCGTAACGGCCCGCCTGCGCCGCGCCTTCTCAGGCGTGCGCGCGAGCGCCGTGCGGGTCCCCGAGGGTGTCACCCTCGTCAGCCCTCTGGTCCTGCCGCCGACGCGGGCCTGCTTCCGCGCGGCCAACGCAGCCCTATTCGTTCCGCGCCTGATCGACAAGCTGCGCGGGCTCGGCCTGCGTCCCGACCCCGTCGTCTTCGCGTATCTTCCGACCGCGACGACTTTGGCGCTCCTCGACCAGCTCGCCCCTTCGCTCGTCGTCTACGACTGCGTGGACAACTTCTACGGCCTGCCCTCGCCGCCTCCGGACCTCGCCGCGACCGAAGCCGCGCTGCTGGCGCGCGCCGGCCTCGTACTGACGACCTCGCATACTCTGTATGAGGACAAGAAGCCTCTGCACAAGAATGTCGTCGAGCTTCACCACGGCGTGAGCGCCCCGTTCTTTCTTCCGGCGCCACCGAAACGCCCGCGCCGCCGCCTGTGCTACTTCGGGACCGTGTGGCGCGCGGTCGACTTCGCTCCGATCCGCGCGCTCGCCGAGGCCGGCTTCAACATCGAGCTGATCGGCCCGGTCAAGGAAGCGCCCGCCTTGCCTCCTACCGTCCAGTTGCGCGGCCCGGTTCCGCATGAAAGCCTGCCGGAGCTGCTCGCCGGCTACGACGCCCTGCTCCTTCCCTATGTGAACGACGAGTACAACCGCGGCGTGATCCCCGCCAAAACCTACGAGTGCCTGGCAACGGGCCTGCCCGTCCTCGCAAGCCCGTTGCCCGCTCTCGCCGGATTGTCCAAGGTTCTCACGATCTGCCGAACCACTGAAGACTGGGTCGCGGCGGCCCGCGCCCTGGACGGGGATGACGCGCGCGGCGGGCGCATCGAAGAAGCCCGCGCCCACGCCGAGGAAACCGTGTTCACGCGCCTGCGCGCGCTCATCGAAGCGGCGCGCCCCCGCTCCCATTGATTGATAAACTCTCGGGCATGCGCTCCCTGACGCCCGTCGCCGTCGCGCTGGTCCTCACCGCCCTCATCCTGCCGGTCTCTTTGGCCGGGACGAACCTGGCGCTGGGCGTGCTGAGCGTCGTGCTGCTTTTGCGCGCGCGCGGCGAAGGCCGGCTCCTGCGCGGGCTGTGGAACTCCCCCATCATGGCCGCCCTCGCCTTTTACGGCATCGCGGGAGTGCTCTCGTCTTTGTTCGGAGTCAGCCAGAATTCGGCCCTGCGCGACGGCCTCAAGGACTTCCATCGCCTCTGGGCGGTGGCGCTTTTTCTCTGGGCCGTCGCGCTCGAGCCCGAGGCCCCCGTCATGGAGGCCCTGGCCGTCTCCTTCGCCGGCATGGCGGTGTATGGCGCCTGCCAGACGGCGTTCAGCGGCCGGCCCGACGGCTGGATCCTCCGCGCGCACGGCTTCGTGCATCCCGTCGTCTACGGCCAGCAGATGGCCTTGGCGGTTCTCGGCTCGCTCTCACTTCTTGCCCGTCCGGGCAAGTCGTCCGCCGCCCAGCTCCGAGGCGCGCTCGTGCTGGCCGTGCTGACCGCAACCGCGCTGGCCCTCAGCCAGACCCGCATGGCGCTTTTCGCCATGGTGGGCGGCTTCATCGTGCTCTGCGTCCTCGAGTCGCGCGCGCGGCGCTGGGCGTGGATCGTCGCCGTTCTGTTCCTGGCCGCGGCCGTGACCTGGGAGTTCCTGCCCACGGGCAGCCGCTCGCTGCTGGCCGTGCTCAAGGACTTCAAGCCGAACAGCCCGCACCAAGCCCGATGGTCACTGTGGGTCGCCGCCTGGCGCATGTTCCGAGACCACCCATGGACCGGCGCCGGCCCCGGCGGCTTTAAGGTCCTCTTCCCGTCCTACCACTCGCTTCCGCTCGACAACGAGACGAACTGGGGCTCGGCGCACAATCTTTACCTGCACCAGCTCGCCGAGCGCGGCCTGCTGGGCGCGACGGCCCTGGCGATCCTGATCGGAGTCCTGCTCCGCGACGCCTGGCGCGCCGCCCGGACCGGCACGGCCCGCGGCCTGTGGGCCGCGACGAGCGTGACCGCCTTTCTCATCATGAACATGACCGAAACTTCCTTCCAGAACGAGCAGTTCTCGACCCTCTTCCTGCTCTGCTGGGCCTGGGGCACAGCCGGCCTCCGCAAGCGCGGCTAATTCCTATAATGTCCCCCATGGCCAAGACGCTCAGCATCCTGATCCCCGTCTTCAACGAGAAGGACACGCTCTTAACCCTCCTGGCGCGCGTGGAAGCCGTGCCGCTGAGAGTGGCCAAGCAGATCATCCTCGTCGACGACGGCTCTACCGACGGGACGCGCGAGCTCCTGAAAGGCCTGGGCAATCGGGCCACGGTGGTCCTTCACGAGGTCAACCGCGGCAAAGGCGCCGCCCTGCGCACGGCGCTGACGCACGCGACCGGCGACCTCGTTCTCATTCAAGATGCCGACCTGGAGTACGACCCCGCCGACTATCCGCAACTCTTGGCCCCGCTCCTCGACGGCCGCGCCGATGTCGTCTACGGCTCGCGCTTCCTCGGCGGCACGCACCGCGTCCTCTTCTTCTGGCACTACTTCGGGAACATGCTCTTCACCTTCCTCACGAACATCCTGTACGACATCAACCTGACCGACATGGGGACCTGCTACAAGGCCTTCCTGACGCCGACGCTCAAGGCCATCCCGCTGGAGAGCGAGCGTTTCGGCATCGAGGCCGAGATCAGCGCCAAAATCTGCAAGCGCCGCCTGCGCATCTACGAGGTTCCGATCTCGTACTCGGGCCGCACCTACGCCGAAGGCAAGAAGATCACCTGGAAGGACGGCTTCTCGTATCTCTGGTGCCTGCTGCGCTACCGCGTCGCGGATTGAAGGGCGGACCTACTCCACTTCTTCGCAGATCCAGCTGTAGCGCTTGATCGGGATCGCGCGCGCCCGGCAGAACTCCTGGACGGACGCCATGTTCTCGGGCAGGATTTTTGACGAGGAGATCACCAGCTGCTGGAAGCCGGTCTTAAGGTGCACCGCCTCCAGCTCCTTTGCGCCGCCTAACACAGAGAGCCCGTGCAGCTTTTGGTGGTGTTTGCGCTTGTTGTCGTCGAGGAAACCGACGGGCTTCAGCGGCGCCGAGCCATTCTGGCGGCGCAGCTCGCCGACCAGCAATTCACCGAAATCCCCCGCCCCGTAGATGACGACCCGGACGGCGCCCTCTTCGTCCGGGCGCAGGGACACGATCAGGCCGCTGATGAAGCGGAAGGAGAGGCGGGACAGGGACACGCCGACGAAGAGCAGGAGAGCGTATATCGGGAACACGGACCGCGAGTACCCCTCAAAGCGATAGATGTTCACGACCGCGAACACGGAGAGCACCGCCCCGGCGACCGAGCCCGCGAGGAAGGTGGCGATCTCCCGCGGCCCGGTAAACCGCCAGATGCCGCGGTAGACGCCCGCGGCGAAAAAGCACAGGTAGGTCGCGATGACGACCAGAGGCAGCGAGCGCATCATCGATTCAACAAGCCAGAAGGGGATCTGAAAATCGAAGCGGAGCCCATAGGCCAGGCAGTAGGCGAACATCATCAGGATCATGTCCAGCGCGACCTCGAGGATCCGTCGCTTGAAGGTGAGCTGAAAGAGTATCTGGGTGGGCCAGGATTTATCCTTGGCCTCGAAATAGCCGGCCGGCGTGGCGAAGGTCATCTGGGAGAGGAAAACGCCGAAGAGGCCGAAGGCGACGACGATGACGGCCATCGCCAGGACTCCGGACAGCCGGCCGGCATGGTTGACGATGACGGCCGCGCCGCCCGCGAGCGCCGCCAAAGCATAGAGAACCAGGACGGCCTTGCGCTCGGACAGCCCCAGAGACACCAGCCGATGCGAGCTATGATCGCGCCCGCCCTGGGCGACGGACCGCCCGGTGAGAATGCGCGTCGCGGATACCAAGGTCATGTCGAGCAACGGCACCAGCAAGGCCAGGCAAGGTACCGCCACCGCGGCGAGCGCGCTTTTCTTGGAGTCGCTGTGCAAAGACAGCACCGCCAATGTAAAGCCGATGAACATGCTGCCCGCGTCGCCCATGAAGATGGACGCGGGATTGAAATTGAAGACGAGAAAGCCGAGGAGGCTGCCGAGCAAAGCCATGCCCGCGATCAAGAGCGCCTGGTTCCCCGGCCCCCCGAGCGCCGCGATCATGAATGCCAGGGAGATGACGCCTACGCCGGCGGCGAGGCCGTCCATGTTGTCGATCAAGTTATAGGCGTTGGTGATGGCCACGATCCAGAAGATCGACAGCGGGATGCTCAACAGCTCCAAGCCAGGAATCCGCAGCTGGTGCCCCATCAGGACGGCCGCGGAGGCTCCGATGATCTGTCCGATGAGCTTGGACGAGGGCTTAATGACGAGGGCGTCGTCGACGACCCCCAGCAGGAAGAGCAGCCCGCCCGCGCCCACGATCGACCAGGCGTTGTTCCGCGAAAACGGCACCAACACGAGAAGCGAGACGAGGTAGGCGAGGAAGATGGCGACGCCGCCGAATAGGGCCACCGGCCGCTGGCTCCAGCGGTCCGCCTTGGGAGCACAGACCCAGCCTTTGCGCTGGGCGACGGTACGCATGAGAGGGACGAGCGCTAGGCTGGCGAGAAAACCGAGAAGACCGGCGCGATATCCCTCAAATCCCATCGGCCGCGCGTTGGTATTCGATGACGTCGGCCAGGATGTTCGCGATGGTCTTCTTGGGCCTATAGCCCACGGCCTTGGCGATCTTTCCGAAATCCGGGACGCGCCGCGGCATATCCTCGAAGCCCTCTTCGTAGGCCTCGTCGTAGGAGATGTAGCGTATCTCCGAATCCGATTTCGTCGTCTTCTTAATGAGCTTGGCCAAGGCCTCGATGGAGATCTCGTTGCGGCTGCCGATGTTGAAGACTTGACCGACGGCCTTGGGCTCCTGGCTCAAGGCGATCAGCGCTCCGATCACATCGTTGACATGGGTGAAGCAGCGGCGTTGTTTCCCCGTCCCGTAGACGGTGATAGGCTGGCCGGCGAGCGCCTGGCGGACGAAGTTCGGGACCACCATGCCGTATTGGCCCGTCTGCCGGGGGCCCACGGTGTTGAACAGGCGGAACACGACGACGGGGACCTTCTTCTCCTTCCAATACGCCAGGCCCAAGAACTCATCGATGGCCTTGGAGCAGGCGTAGGCCCAGCGGCCTTTGTTGGGCGGCCCGATGACGAGGTCGCCGTCCTCGCGGAAAGGGACCTTCTCGCTCTTGCCGTACACCTCGGAGGTGGAGGCGATCATCACCTTCTTGCGCTTCTTGTTCGCGGCCTCAAGCACGAGCTCCGTGCCTTTAATGTTCAGCTCGATGGTCCGCACCGGGCTTTCCACGATGAGCTTCACGCCCACGGCGGCCGCCAGATGGATGACCACATCGCAGGAATCCACGAGCTCGCCGAGCAGGGGCTTGTTCATGACCGTGTCGATCACATACTTGTAGCCCTTTTTTTCCTTAAGATGCTGGATGTTGTGCATCGAGCCGGTGGAGAGGTCGTCGATGATGGTGACCTGGTGGCCCTGGGCGAGCAGCGCATCGCTGAGATGGGATCCGATGAAGCCCGCGCCGCCGGTGATGAGATATCTCATAAGTGACGACATTTTATCATTTTCACGACAGCGCGCCCTTTAACTCCAATCGTAGAGGTCGGAGAGCTCGCTCAACAGCCGCTCACGGGAATACTCCGTGTTCACACCGGCGCGGCCTTTGGCGCCGAGGCGCGCGGCGAGCTTAGGGTCGTCAATGAGCTCCAAAGTCCGCTCCAGAAGCTCGATCTCAGTGGCCGCGAGGAATCCGTTCTCGCCCGGAGTGATCAAGCCCCGGTTGCCGGGGATGTCGGACGCTACGACCGGCAGCCCCAAAGCCATCGCCTCCAGCACGGCGTTGGGGATGGCGTCCCAGCGCGAGTAATGCACGAGGACATCGGCGCCCGCCATGCGGCGCAGGGCCTCCTGATGCGGCAGCCAGCCCGTCACTTCGAGCTTGTTGTCCAAGCCGATGTCGCGGATCATCTCTTCCATCAGCGGGCGCGTCTCGCCTTCGCCGATCCAGACGCATTTGACGCCGTTGCGCGCGTCGGTCAGGCGCTGAGCCAGCCGAACGAATGCCTCGGGATGGCGGGCATAGGTCAGCCGGCCGGAGGCGCAGACCACCAGCGCGCGCTCGCCGGAGCTTTTCTTATCTTCTCCACTGGTGAGAACCTCGCCCAGATAGGCGTCGCGTACGACCCGGACGCGGCTCGCCCCCAGCCCTCGCGCCAGGACCGCTTCGCTCTCCGAGACGGCCACGATCTCGCCAAACAATGAGGCGAAGCTCTCCAGCAACCGATAAACGCCCTGCACGAGCGGAGAATTATCGCTCTGCAGGAAGGAATAGCCGCGCGGCGAATAATAGATTCGCTTCACGCCCGCGGCGCGGGCCGCGAGCCGGGCCAGGAAACCGGCCTTCGACGAATGCGCGTGCACGACATCGGGACGGCGGTCACGGAAGAGCCGGTAGAGGCGCACGAAAGCTCGGAGATCGGCCAAAGGCGAGATATGGCGCACCATGTCCGGCACATGGACGAAGTGCGCCGCGCCGTGGGCCATGGCTTCGTACTCACGGGCGGTGCTCCCGGGACGCACGGCGTGAACCAAGGTGGACTCGAAGCGGGCCGGATCGAGACCGTTGCAGATAGCGGCGACCTGATACCCCGTGCCGCCCGGCCCGCCGCACTCGACGACCTGCATCACGCGCACCTTGGCGGCCGCGGCGTGATCTTCCCAGGCTTTCTGCACGAAGCCGGAAAAACTCTCCTTGAACCGCTTGTCGTCGAATGTCAAGGCATGTGCGCGGATGGCCTCAGGCTCGAAACGGATATCCTTGGCCCGCCGTATCGCGTCGGCCAAAGCCGTCGCGGTTTGCGCCGCGAAGAATACCCCGGTGACGCCCTCACGGACGGTCTCCAAAGCGCCGCCCTTCTTGAAGGCGATCACCGGCCGGCCGCAGGCCATCGCCTCCACCGCCGTGATCCCGAAATCCTCGTCCGCGGGGAAAAGGAACGCCTCGCAGTTCTGATAGAGGTCGCGCAAAACCTCATCGCTCTGCCACCCCAGGAACTCGACCGCCGCGCCCTCGGCGCGCTGCTTGAGATGGCCGGCCTCCGTCCCAACCCCGACGACCTTGAGCGCGACGCCGAGCTTGCGGCAGGCCGCGATGGCCAGGTCCACGCGCTTATAAGGGACCAAGGCGCAGGCGATCAGGTAGTACGGCTCTCCGCTCCGTCGGGCGGCGGGAAGATGAAAAAAATCCGTATCCACGGACGGATAGATGACGGCCGAGTCTCGCCCGTACGCTTTGGCGATCCTTCGGCGGACATTCTCGCTGTTGGCCACGAACGAGTTCACACCGCGGCTGCTCGACTTGTCCCAACGCATCAGATACGGCCGTATGATTCCGGCCCCGAACCGCTGCATGCCCCGAGCCCCGTCGGCGAAATAATCATGGAACTGGTCGTAGACATAACGCATCGGCGTGTGGCAGTAGCAGATGTGCAGAGGCGGCCGGCGGCCGGGGCGCGGCGTCAGGCTCACACCCTTGGCCACGCAGTGGTTGAAGGACAAGACCAGATCGTAGTCGCCCAGGTCGAAGTTCTCGATGGCCCACGGCATCAAGGGCAGCAGATAGCGGTAGTAGTGCGACACGCCCGGCAAGGCATCGAGCCACGAGACATGGATGCGCCGGGAATTGATCAGGCCCGAGACCCGGTCGGGACGGTAGATGAGCGTGTAGATCTCGGCCTGCGGGTAAAGCTCGAGCGCGGCTTCCAAAACCTTCTCGCCGCCGCGCATGCCGGTCAGCCAGTCATGGACCAGCGCGACTCGCTTCGGCTTCATCGGGCGCCGACCTTCAACAGCGTGTCGGCCATCCGTTCCATGATACCGATTCGCGCGTAACGCTCGATGAACGCCGCCCGCTTGTGCGTTTCCAACGACAGGTCTTTTAAGACCGCCCAGCCCGCCTCGGCATCGCACGGCGGGAACACGCCGCAATTCTCCACTTCTTTGCGCAGGAACTCGGCGGGGTAGCCTCCGACGCCGGAGAGCATCGGCTTACCGGTCGCCGCGTACTCGAAAAGCTTGGAGGGCAAAACCTTCCCGCACACGGCATAGTCGTTCAAATGCATGAAGAGCACATCCGCGTCGGCGTACATCGCGATCAACTCCTTGCGTTTGACGGGCGTCCTCAGCTCGATGTTTTGCGCACCCTCGCGGGCCGATTCACGAACCAGCTGATCTTTAGCACCGCCATCGCCGACCACGATGAACCGATACCGGGGTCCGGCGAGCTTGGCCAAGCGCGGCAAGATCCGCTCCAAGCCCTGGCCCTTGCCGATGTTGCCGGCATAGAGGACCGAGATCGGCCGTCCGGCGCCGGAGGAGGCCGCAGTCCAATTTCCAGTCAGAAACTCCTCATCGATGCCGTTTGTGAAGAAATCAAGGCGTGCCGCAGGGTAGCGCTTCTCGAAATAAGACCGGAATCCTTCCGAGACCAAATTGATCCGAGCCGCGCTGCGAACCGCATAACGCTCCAGCAAGGTCAAGACCGGCCGAAGCACCTGCCCCTTGAGTCCGGGCAAAGCTTCCTGCACGGCGTCCACGAACAGGTCCCGAATATCCAGATAAAGCGGGATTCCCTGACGATTCGCGATCCGCGCGCCCAGGACGGCCGTCATCAAACGCGCGGAGGTTGCAAACACCAGATCGTACTTCCGGCCCTTGATGCGCCGCATCACTCCCCGCTCGAAAGCAAGAAACGCTCGCGCCTGATCAATCATGCCGCTCTTGTGCGGCGGCAGAGGGACGCGCTCGATCGTGAGGCTCCCGCGCTCTTCGCGCTCCGGTGCCGTAATCTCAATCGAAGCGTAGCGGTTGGGCCGCGTCGTCAGGACATTGACGCGCGCGCCCGCGGGCAGGCGCTTGAGCAGATGCTCAATCAAGGCTCCGGACCGGAAAGACCCCGCGGAGAGATCGGGAGGATAATAGAAAGTCAGGAAGAGGATTCGCATGGGCGGGCATCCGGCTTACGACCGAATACGCAAATGTTATAACTTTCACCTCCGACCATGAAACACGCCTTTACCGTCGACCTGGAAGACTGGTACCAGGGCATCGAACGACCGTTCAGCCAATGGGAGCAATTCGCCCCGCGGGTGGAGATCGGCGTGCACCGGCTCCTCGATCTCCTTGATGAGGGCTCGGCCAAGGCGACCTTCTTCGCCTTGGGCTGGATCGGCGAAAAGCATCCTGACCTGATCAAGGAGATCGCCCGCCGGGGCCACGAGCTGGGCTCACACGGCCGCACGCACGAAAAACTTTATAATTTGAGCCCCGAAGATTTCCGCGAGGAGATCCGTTCCTCCAAGTCCGTGCTGGAAAGCCTCTCCGGGAAGATCGTGCGCTGTTTCCGCGCCCCTTTCTTTACGGTGACGAAGGACACGCTCTGGTCGCTGGACATACTCGCGGAAGAGGGCTACACCATCGACTGCTCCATGACGCCGGTCAAAACCTGGCGCTACGGCCTCGAGAACTGCCCTCATGAGATCTTCCGGCTCTCCGGCTCCGGCCTCATCGAGTTCCCCGCCTCCACCTTCCGCTTGCTCGGTAAGGAGCTGAACATCGGCGGCGCCTATTTCCGGATATTCCCCTACTTCCTCAGCCGCGACGGCCTGCGCGCCGCGGAAAAAGCGGGTAAGCCGGGCATGTTCTACTCCCATCCCTGGGAATACGATGCGGAGCACCCGCGCGTCGAGATGGAATGGAAAGCGGGGCTCACGCACTATGCAAGGCTGTCCCGAATGGGACCCAACACCCGGAAACTTTTGTCGGAGTTCGATTTCGCGCCCGTCGGCGAGATCGTGGACGAATATGCCCGATCCCAGAAAATACGAGACATCGACCCCGACATTTTCCGTCATTGAGCCGGAGCGGGTCCCCGCTCTCGTAGCGCTCATGGCCGCCGGTCTTCGCGAGGAGGGCGCGCGCAAGGCCGAGACCTTCGACCAAGAATTCTGGGATTGGCAGTACCGCCGCGCGCCCGCCGGCCCCGCCAAGGTCTACGGCGCCTTCCTCGGCGGCGAGCTCGCCGGCTACTATCATGTTCCGCTTTACCGGATGATGATCCATGGCCGGCCAGGCATGGCGGGAGCGATTCAGGATGTCGCGGTCCGTCCCTGGGCGCAGGGCCGCGGCCTGTTCCGGGGGCTGTCCGCCTTCGCCACCGCCGATCTCGAGAAAAATGGAGTCGACCTTCTCTACACCTTCCCCAATTCTCCCAGCATCCACAACGCACTACGCGCCGCCCTGCGCGCCGTCGGTCACAGCGGCTATACATTCCCCAACTCGAGCAGCATCCACACCTTCCTCAAGTACGATAACTACCTAAAAATCACGGAGCTCACCTCCTGGGTGATGCCTGTTCGTTCGGCGGCGCGCGCGCTGGACTTCTTGACCGCGCCGCTGCGAGCTGGTTTTTCCCTCGAGACGCAAGACGCCTTCAGCCCGGAGATCGCGGCGCTGTTCGCCCCCCGCCCGAACGATCAAGGCGTGGCGCTGATTCGCGACGAGGCTTATCTCCAGTGGCGATTTCTCGAAAGGCCGAAATCGAAATACTATATTTATTCACTGCGGGAGGGCGGCCGAGCGACGGCCGCGGCCGTATTCAAATCCGAGCGCCTGTTCGGCGTGCCCGCCTTGCTATTGATGGATCACGCGACCCTTCCCGGCCGGGAAGCGGACATGGTTCAGCTTCTCTTGCGCCTGCGCGGTGCGTCTCGAGAAATCGTCCCCGTCAAATTCGACCTGATCTTCGCCGCGAGCGCGCCGGACTTCGCCCCGCATCCGATACGAGCGGGCTTTCTCCCGATTCCCGGACCGCTCAATCCCAGGAGAATCAACCTTCTGTGCCGGTCCTTCAAGGAAGATGTTTCGGACGCAGCGCGATGGCGCGTCCGCCTGTCCGACTGGGATGTTTTTTAGCTCTCAGCTTCCGGAGCCAGGCTCGTGGCGAACAGCCCCAGCAGGCACCAGAAGGTCATGCTGCACGCGCCCCAATAGAACCCGTCGAAGGTCAGGAAGGTGATGGCGACGGCAAGCCAGCCCACCAGCAGGGATTTATAAAAATCCGCCTCCGCGACATCCGGCATAAGCTTGATTTTATTCCAACCGGCACGGACGAGCCCGGCGAAGAACGCCAGGAGCAGGACGAAGCTCGGTATCCCGTTTTCGAGCAGCCACCGGAAATACTGATTGTCCGGCGTGCCGTACCAGTTGATCGTCCCGTGGTAATACGGCCTCGCCGCCGTCGGAAACTGGCCGAATCCCATGCCCTGAAGCGGGCGGTCCTTCAGCACGGCCGCGGTCTGAAGTATGTCCAGCCGCTCCTCGATGCTCCCTTCCGAGAGATGGAATGAGTTGAGGCGAGGCCAGATCAGGCGGCGCGTCGCCGGCAAAGCCAGCGCTGCGCCCAATATCAGAGCGACTCCCGCCGCGATTTTGAGGGCCTGAGCGCGTCCTTTGTGCAGGCCGACAATCTGCATCAAAACCAGAACCGCGATAGTCGCCAGCCACACCGCGCGCACCTGGGCCAGGAGAAGTATCGGGATCAGGATCGCGAGCGCCGCGAGATGCGCGCTCCGGCGTTCCCTTCGGTATTTCAAGAACCATAAGCCCAGCGGCAGAAATCCGACGAGCGTCGCCGCATACGGGATCCGGCTCGTCTGGGTTCCCTGCGGAGGCGGAGAGAACGGAAGGTGGGAGGATTTGCGGTAAAACGGATCGTCTGGCCGAGAGTCGGCGGGGCCGTAAGTATAGGGGATCTCCGCGAGTGGGTTGATGTGAAAAAAAATCTCAGACAATCCCAGCAGCGAAGCCGTGATAATGATCGGATAAATAAAACAATGGAGCGCGGTGCCGATCTTCTTGCGCGGCGCGGCCAGGAACAGGACGCCTCCGGGGATCACGCCCCGGATGATCCAGCTCAACCATTGCCGCGACGACCAGAGGCGATCGTCGCTGAAGACGATCCCCGGCAGGCAGATCGCCGGCAGGAGCCACCACAAAATCTCCCATTTCGTCCATTCGCGCTTGGCCGCCAGGACCAGCGCCGCGGCGCCCAGCATCAACGAAACGGTGAAGAAATAATAAACCGGCACGCGGCGACCCAGGAACTCCCACTGCACGCCTTGCAGATGGTGCATAGGATACGCGAGATGCAGACCCCACAGGAGCATGACCACCAGAAGAGCGGCGCCGTTAATGTCCCTCTTCAATCGGATAGCTGTCTACCCGCCGCGATCCGTATCGATACATTGGGCGAACCAATTGCCGGGCAAGGGCGCCGCGGAGGGGTAGACGGTAAACTGGACGATATCGCGATGGCTCCCCGGCTTGGGGATCGCCGCCCTGTGCAGGCATATCTCCGGATTGAACAGCGACACGGAGCCGGCTCCGCCCTCAAAATAATGAACCCTCTCAGGATCGTCGACCATACGGCGGGCTTCCCCATAGATGTGTCCTCGGCGAAAGTATCCGGACCGCATGATCTCACGGGTGCTTTCGATGGAGTGATAACGCAGGGCGCCGGTATCCCGGGTGACGCCATCGGTCAGATAGATGAAGATGCGCAGTTCGTTGGTGGGATCCTCGTCATTATGCCAGTGATCCGAGATCACTTCCCGGCCGTTGGGCTCCACATAGGTCGTCCGATGACAGCGGACATTCTTCACGGCGAAATACGAGCCATAGCAGCCGCACAGAACATCGCGGATCCGCTTCGTGAGCAGGAGCTCAAGTTCGGGAAAGGCCCGGTTCGTCTGCCATATCCCGCGCGACGCGTTTGCAATCCAGGTCAGATCGCGGGAGGTGCGAGAATCCACGACCAGCCGCGCGAACTTGTCGCGGATCGCGCCGAGTACGATCGGGTCAAAGCCTGCTTCAACGACGACCGCGCCTTGCCGCCTCAACTGAACAGCCTGGGGATCGAGCTCCAGCGGTGCGACCAACCTCCCCACAGACCGTCGAATACGGCGCAGCTCCGCCCGACCTCGGATGTTATTCAGGAAGCCGGCATCGTTGCCGAAAATGATACGCGGAACTTCGCCGATGACAAAACGCAGGCCATACTCTCGCGCGCCGCGCCAGAGCTTCCCGCTCCAGCGTGCTGCCATCGAAAGCACGCCGGACTTCGCAGCATCACTTGAACCCATCACCAGCGTGATTTTATCAAATCCGGCGCTGATTCCAGGGCGGGGCGCTAGCGCCGCGGGATCAACCCACGCCGCAGGATTTCATCGGCGATCGCGCGAGCCGCGACGCGGTGGCCGGCGACGCTGAAATGTCCGTCGCGCTTGAAATACATTGGCTCCGACCGGGATCCTTCGCGCAGGGCGGCCAATAGATCCAAAGAATCGAAGCCATCATGCCGGGCGCCATTCGCGAAGCGGGCTTGAGGAGAGGCGGCATCGAACAAGGTCCGGTCGAACGGGATCTCAAGGGTCGCCCAGGCATCGGGCTGGACCTGCAATGAGGCGGGGATCACGAGCGCGAGGTGCCGGACCCCCGCCGTTCGAGTGAGTTTCTCCATGCCCGCAAAACAGCGGATGATGAGCCCCCAAGCGGTCATGTACTCTGCCGAGTAGGGTTCGCTCATGAATATGCGAACTTGGCGCGTCCGATACTCGGGATAAAATCGATTGCTGAAAGCTTTGATCAGATTCGCGATGTAGGAGTGCTGCCTCAGCAGTTGGCCGATCGATGGATGGGACTTGCCGTGGCGGCGGTGGTCATCGCCGACATACTCGGTCTTACTGACGACTTTCTCCGGAAGACCGTCCGAACCGAGCGTGCGTTCGCTCTCATAGAGGATGTCATAGAGATCGTTGTGGACGGTAAACGCGGACAGCACGAGATCGGGCTTAAGTTCCAGACCTTTGTTCTTGAGATAGACATACTGGGTGTCCGGCGCATAACCCGAAGCGAACGCAGCGTTGATCACCTCGATGTCCTTTCCAGTGCGCCGGCGCAGGATGAGTTCGAGTTCGCGCGTGAGCGCCTGGTCGGCCTGGACGCCCCAGCCGAGGATCATGGAGTCTCCGAGGACGAGGATACGGTAGCTACCGGGCCTTTTGGTCACGGAGAATTCGCGCTCGCGATAGCCGAGCGAGTTGATGGCCAAATCGGACGCGAATGTCGGCTCGTCGATGTCGACCCGGACAATCGAGTCATGGGCCCCCGGGAGCATCTCAAAGGGCAGCAGGTCGCTCGTCCGGTAGATCGCCGGGAACATTCGCAGGTCGGTAATGCTCCCGACACGCGGCATGACCAGGCGCAATGCCCCCTCCGCGAAAAGCACCGCGAAGAGGAGGCTGGCCGCGGATAACACAAGCTTCCGCGCGTACGACGCTCGAGGCTCCATGTTCAAAACAGGGTATAGATGAACGGAGCCGCGGCCGTGCCGCCCAGCAGGACAAGCGTGCCCAAAGCGAGCAGGACCAGAACGAACGGCAAAAGCCACCATTTTTTATTCTGCCTCATGAAAGCCCAGAATTCCGAAAGCAAGGATTGTCGCTGAGCCATTAAAATAGCCTCTCGAAGCGGGATTGATCCACTGTATCTTCCATCGGAATCCAGTAGCTAGGGCCGTGCTTTCTCGTCAGAGCCAAGCAGTCGCGTCCCCGGGCGCGGAGTACGAGCGCCAACGGCGTGACGATCAGGTAGTAGATCGCGGCCAGCGCGACCGTCGAAACGACCGTGCCGATGACGAAGGCCGCCGACATCCACGCTGTATATATCCGTCGTCCGGCGGCAGGCCAAGCCAAAGTGATGGCTCCCAGGACAAATCCCGCCGGGAGGACAATCCGGCCGGCCGGCCGTCCCCGCCACAGCATGAGCCCCCCCATCGCGGCGGTGAAGATCAATACGCCGATGCCGAATTGGCGTAATTTCGTCGGGGTGGGGTTCCAGTCGACTCGGATCAATGCCATGGTCAATCCAGCGCGAACTGCTCGAGATATTTTTTTCGGTCGGCCTGAACGGTTTGCTCGCTTTTAAACAGAACGAAGTTCTCGATGACCAGAACATCCATCTCGGTGTTCAGGAAGCACCGGTACGCCTCCTCCGGCGTGCAGACGATCGGCTCGCCTCGGACATTAAAGCTCGTGTTGACCAGCACCGGGCAGCCGGTCCGGTCTTTGAACTTCGATAGGAGCCTGTGAATGAAGGGATTGACTCCAGCGGAGACCGTCTGGACGCGGGCGCTGTAGTCGACATGCGTCACGGCCGGGATGTCGGAGCGAAGCTGCTTGAGCTTGGCCAGGCCTTCGACGCCGTCCGCCGGCGCTCTGCGGCGCTTCTCGCGCACGGGAGCCACGAGCAGCATGTAGGGGCTTTCACCCTCGAGGTCGAAATAATCGCCGGCGTCCTCCTCGAGCACGATCGGGGCGAACGGCCGGAAGCTTTCACGGAACTTGATCTTGAGATTCATGCGGCTCTGCATGTCGGAGTTGCGCGCGTCGCCGATGATGCTGCGTCCGCCCAGCGCGCGCGGACCGAACTCCATCCGTCCCTGGACCAGGCCTATGACCTTGCCGGCCTCGAGCTCCGCGCAGACGGCGTCCATGAGCCCGGCGTCGGCGTGCTCCGTGTAGCGCGCCCCCGCGGCGTCGAGCAGGGCGCGGATCTCATCTTTGGAAAATGAAGGACCGAGGAAGGAGCCTTGCATCGCGTCCGGCTTCAAGGTCTTCCGTGGCTTGCCCAGATATTGATGGTAGGCCAGCAGCGCCGCGCCGAGCGCGCCGCCCGCGTCCCCGGCCGCGGGCTGGATGAAGATGCGCTTGAATATCTTCTCGCGAAGGATGAGCCCGTTGGCCACGCAGTTCAAGGCCACACCGCCGGCCAGGCACAAGTTCTCTTCACCGGTCGTCTTGCGCGCGTGCCGCGCCACTTTGAGCATGATTTCGTTGGTCGCCTTCTGGATCGACGCGGCCAGATCCATCTCTCGCTGCGTCAACGCGTCCCCGGGATTTTTCGGCGGCCCGCCGAACAGATCATGGAATGCCGGCGAGGTCATCGTCAGCCCGGCGCAGTAATCGAAGTAGCTCATGTCCATGTGGAAGGAGCCGTCTTCCTTGATGTCTATGAGATGATCGACGATGAGCTGGTAGTACCTCGGGACGCCGTAAGGGGCCAGACCCATCACCTTGTATTCGCCCGAGTTGACCTTGAAGCCGAGATAATGGGTGAACGCACTGTAGAGCAGGCCGATCGAATGCGGGAAGCGGATCTCCTGGATGAGCTTCAGCTCGCTTCCTCTCCCGACGCCGAGCGTCGTCGTGCTCCACTCCCCCACGCCGTCGAGCGTCAGGACGGCGGCGCTTTCGAAAGGCGAGGGATAGAAGGCCGAAGCCGCGTGCGACATGTGGTGAAGACAAAACAGTATCTTGCCCGGATATTCGTTGCCGAGGGCTTTATCGATCTCTCCCGGCAGATGCAGTTTTTCGTGCAGCCAGACCGGGAGCGCCTTATAAAAACTTTGAAACCCGGAGGGAGCGTAGGCGAGGTAGGTTTCGATGAGGCGGTCGAATGTCAGCAGGGGCTTATCGTAATAGACGACGGCATCGAGTTGGGAGGTCGTGAGGCCGGCCTCCCGGAGGCAGTAGGCGACGGCGTTGGCGGGAAAATTCCGGTCGTGCTTGATGCGGGTGAACCGCTCTTCCTGGGCGGCGGCGACGATCTCGCCGTCACGCACCAAGCAGGCCGCGCTGTCGTGATAATACGCGGAGAGGCCCAGGATGTGAACCGTCATATCCGCATTATGCCATAACGGTCCGGTCCGGCCTCGTTCGCCGCCCAGGTGATGCGATGGGAGAATCTGAGCCCGCCCGAACCGGCGGCGTCCTGCCGAAGCACCTTAGCGGGCTGTTGGAGGCCGAATTCCGGCGAATAGAAACCGTCCGACACCTTCGCCCAGGGAGCGCCGATCGCCTCGAACCGAGTCGTCATGTCACCCAGAACGCAGACGATCGTCCGCTCGTCCGCCGTAATGATCCGCGCGTCGGGATGGAGATGGACGAAGGATGCGGCCTCATGCCGCCCCGCGCCCTCGATCTCGTCCGTGATAGTCCAGGCTCCGCGGACGAATGAAACCGTTCTCCGGTGCAGCGGCCGCCCGTCCAGGCGCGCGTAACCCGTATGAGCCGCGCTCATATAGGGAGCGTTCCCGCCTGCATCCCATTTCATATCGAAAGGGTAACCCCGGCGAGCCACACGAAAGCTCGACCAGATCTCATGCTGCTCTTCCCTGTCCACCTGCACCGTGTTATGTGCCGCCGTGGAGCGGAAGGCCGCGCGCTCCGGGCCGGCGTAAACGAAGGTTCCCGAATTGACCACGAGCCGCCGCCCGCCCACGGACAGCTCATAGCTCAGCGTGTCGCAATGCGCATGAGCGGGCAGATAGTCGGGCCCCACGGCGCCCGCATCCATGATCAACCTGCTGTCGTCTCCGGGCATGGACCACAGTCCGAACTGCGGCCGCGCGAGGACCACGTTCCCAGGGGTTCTGAGCGGAGCCAGGCCGAGCCGCACCGCGTAGGTGGAAAGCTCATCCGGCTCCGGAGCGATGCCGAAGGCGCTGTCATTAAAGAATGCGATCCGCCCATCGGGATGGATCAAGGCGGGCAGGCAAGCCATCATCGCCGCAGCCGCCGTCTTCGTCGCTCCGCCATCGACCGCCGCTCCGTAGGCGCGATAGAGGTTAAGAAGATCCAGCGCGTCCTCAAGGGCCAGGCAATGGTACATCGGGCTGCGCTCAAAGTGGCCGCCGTCCGGCAGTATCTGCTCGGCCCACTGCTCCCGTAGGATATCCGCTCCAATTTTCAGCCACGCCTCGGCGCGCGCGCCCTCGAAAAACAAGCCCGCGAACACGAGCGCTTTCGCGTTGGCGAGGTAGTGGTTGCCGAGCAGATGGGTTTCCAAACGATGAGATAGATACTCCGCCTGCGTCGCTAGGCTCGTGACCGCGGCCGACGACAGCTCGCCCCCGGACAAAGACCACTTGATCCAGTTGACGACGCGCAGGGAGACCGTATACGGCTCCCATCCGACGCCGTCCGGCGCGGGATTCTCGGCGATCCAGCGTTGAATGAGGGCCTCGTGCCAAGCTCCTCTGCCAAGAGAGCCCTCCGCGTTGAGATCGTCAAAATAATGGAGGTTGCACAACCACAGGAGAGACTCGCCGGGAGCGTTCCAGTCGACCGGAGACGCGACCTCGCGCTCGCGATTGAGGAATCGAACATGAGCCGGACCCGACATCATCGCCGGGCGCCGAGCCGGATCAACCCACCCTGAAACAAGCGCGCGTCGAGCCAATCCGGAGACGGGGCCGGGCGAAGGCTTGGGCCGTCGCAGAAGAAGGCGGGAGACGATCTGCCGGGACCGCATGTGCCGGACGGTGTCCCAGTACAGCCGGAGAGTCATCTCAGGCGGCATCAGCGAGGACGCCCGCGATGCGCTCGCCCGCGCGGCCGTCCCAGAGCGGAGGGATGCGCCCTTTTTTTACACGGCCGCCGAGGATCGCCAGCGCCCGCTTCTTGAGGCGCGCGAGGTCTTCGCCGACCAGTTCATTGGTCCCCACCGTCACGGTGATTGGCCGCTCGGTGTTCGGACGCACCGTCAGGCAGGGCACGCCGAGGTAGGTGGTTTCTTCCTGGATGCCGCCGGAGTCGGTGATGACGAGCGCCGAACGCGACTGTAAGGCGAGGAATTCGAGATAGCCCAAAGGCTCGGCTAAGCGCACGCGGCGCGGCGGCGATTTCAGGCGCGCGCGGGTCCGGGGATGAACCGGGAAGATCACCGGGACGACGCTGGCGACTTCGTCAAGCACGCGGATCAGCGCGGCCAGGCGCTTGGGATCGTCAACATTAGAGGGGCGGTGGAGCGTGACGAGCACGAACGGAGACGCGCCTTGCTTGATTCCCAGCGGAGCCAAGGCCCGCGCCTGCGGCAGGAGGCGGACCAAGGTGTCGATCATGACATTGCCCACGCGCCGAACACGGGATTTCGGGATGCCCTCGCGGGCGAGGTTGGCGTCCCCGTCGGCCGAAGGCGTCAGTAGCAGGTCGGCCAGATGGTCCGTCACGATGCGGTTGTGCTCTTCAGGCATGGCCCGGTCATTGGAGCGCAGGCCCGCCTCGACATGGGCGATCTTGACCCGGAGCTTGGCGCAGACCAAGGCCGCGGCGGCCGTCGAGTTCACATCGCCGTACACTAAAACCCAATCCGGACGCGCGGCGGCGATCAACGGCTCCAGGCGCATCATGACCTCGGCGGTCTGCACGCCGTGGGTGCCGGAGCCGACCTCGAGGTTGCGATGCGGCTTCGGAAGGCCCAGCTGCCGGAAGAAGACATCCGACATCGCGCGGTCGTAGTGCTGGCCGGTGTGGATGATGCTCTGCGCGGCCCCGCGCCGCTTGAGGGCGCGATAGACCGGCGCGGCCTTCATGAAGTTGGGACGCGCGCCGACGATGTGCCAGACCTTCATCAGGAAAGCTTCACGAGCCCGCCGCCGTGCAGGCTCTCTCGCGCCGCGAGCGCCGCACGCGTGGATGCCAGAATGTCTTCCAGGGCGACGGGCGCCGGCAGACCTTCGCGCGCCGCCGTCGCGAACGCGTTCCATTGCGCCGCGTGGCCCTTGTCGGCGCGCAGCCAAGCCCGTCGAGAGGACTTGCGGCCGCCGGAGAAGATCGTCAAGCGGCGGAAGTCCTCGAGGACGGCGCTGACGCCGCCCGCGTGGACCTCGTAGCGCTCCTTGCCCGCCGCGCCGTCGCCGGTGGTCACATAAAGGATGTCGGCCACGCTGCCGTCGTCGTAGGTCAGGCGTAGGGACCAGTCCTGGTCGCCGGACTGCGCGCCAATGGCGCGCGCCTCGACCGAGGCCGGAGCGCGCCCGACAATATAGTTCGCCCAGTCGATGAAGTGGCAGCCCTCGCCGAGCAGACGCCCGCCCTCGGCGGCGGTGAGGATCCAATGGCTGGCCGGGATCGCGCCCGCGTTCACGCGGATCTGGATGGCCTTGGCGCCCGGAGGCAGAGCCTTCTTAAGCTCGACGGAGAAGGGCGCGAAACGACGGTTGAAGCCGACGGCGAGCAGGCCCTTCGACGCGCGCGCGGCTTCCTCGACGAGAGCAAGCTCCTCCCGCGTCAGGCACAACGGCTTTTCGACGAAGACGCTTTTCCCGGCGGCCAGGACCGCGCAGGCCTGAGCGGCGTGCTCGCTGTGACGCGTCAGGACCGCGACGATCGAGGTTCCAGGATCGGCGATCACCTCATCGGGGCGCGAGGACGCGAAAGCGAACCCGAAGCGGCCCGCCGCGGCCTGAGCCTTCGTGCCGGACGCGCTGGCGATGCCGCGCAGGACCCTGCCGCCGTTTTTCAAAATGGGAAGCAAGGTGCCCATCGCGAACTGTCCCGCGCCGATCACGCCGACGCCGTCCACCTTGGAGCCTGAGCGCGGGGCCTGCGGCGCGGGCGGGGCGGACATCGTGGCGTTCTCGCCGTAGGTCAAGACCACGCCCAGGGACGGCTCCGTCGCGCCGTTCGAGATGATCCGGTAGGCCTCGACCGCCGAATCAAACGGCAGTTGATGGGTGATCAACGGGGCCACCTTCACCGCGCCAGAGGCGAGAAGGCGCAGGAACTCCTCGATGTTCCTCTTCTCCGTCCACCGGACATAGGCGTACGGATAATCGAGCCCGCCCTCTTCGTAGCTAGGATCGCTGCGGCCGGGCCCGTAGGAGCGGGAGACACGCAAGGTCAGCTCCTTGCGGTAGAAGTCGTTTCGCGGGACCGCCAGCCCGACATTGCCCACGGCCACGACAATGCCGCGGTCGCGCGCGAGCATGGAGGATAATTCGATCGGGTCGTTGCCGGCCCCGTCGGCGCAGATCAGCACGACATCGAAGCCCTTCCCGCCCGTGAACGCGGCGGCGGACTCATAGGCTCCCGCGCGCGGCACCGCGGCCTCGAAGCCCCCCGTCTTGGCGGCATCGAGACGGCGCGCGTCGAGATCAACACCGAACACGCGGCAGCCGGCGGCCTTGGCGATGCGTCCGGCAAGCTGGCCCAGCAGGCCCAGGCCGATCACGGCGACGGTCTCGCCCAGGCGCGCGTCGGACAGACGGAATCCCTGGAGGGCGATCGAGCCGAGGGTGGCGAACGCGGCCTCCTCGAAGCGGTCGAGCTCCTTGGGGCATTTCACGCACAGGTTCTCGGGCACGGCCACGAACTCGGCGTGGTTGGCGTAGCCGGCCCCGGCGCAGGCGACGAGGTCACCGGGCGTGAAGCCCTCCACCCCGGCGCCGACCGACTGGACCACGCCAGCGCAGGCGTAGCCGAGCGCCATCGGCTGCTCGAGACGGGACTGCGCGGCGTCCCACACCGTCAGGATGCCGTCGCGCCGGGCCTTCTGAAGCGCCTGGCGCAGAAGGTCCGGCCGCTTACGCGCCTTACCCAGCAATGAGCTCTTGGCGAAGTCGACGAGCATGCGTTCAGTGCCCGCCGAGACGACCGAGGCGCGCACGCGCACGAGCACCTGACCCTCGCGCGCTTCCGGGACCGGCACGGCGGCCAGATAGGTCTCGCCCGACTTGAGATTCTGTAAAAGCTGTTTCAAGGCGATAGTTTACAACTTCCTCGCTTTGATGAGCATGAACAGGCCCCGCGTCGGACAAAAGCGCTTAAAGAGCGCGCGCGGCCAGAGGACCCTGGCCATGGATAGAAGGCCGCCCCGATGGCGCTGTCCCGCACCGGACTCCAACAGATCGCCGTGAGTCAGGATGGTCCGGATCTCGACCTCGCTGAAAGCGGAAAAAAGGCCGCGAGCCTCGGCGACGGTATACGCCTTGGTGCCGGGGCTCTCCAGATAGCGCGCGTACACCTGGGTCAACGAAAGCCAGGGCCGCAGGCCAAGAAGGGCGTAGCGCGTCCACAGCATGAGGCCGATCAAGCTCCACTTGTGGTAGATCATCACCTGTGCTTCGCCTCCGGGCTTGAGCAGGCGGTACACCTCGGCGACAGCCTTGGGTGTATCGGGGCTGTGGTGGAGAACTCCCCAGGAATACACTCGATCGAACGACTTGTCGGGGAAGGACTGATTCTCCGCATCCCCGACGGTCAGCTGCGAGGTAAGACCGAAGACGGCTAATCGCCGCCGCGTATGCTCGACCGCACGCTCGGTCAGGTCGATACCATGCAGATCCGCGCCGGCCTCCGCGAAGCGCTGATGATCCGCGCCCAGGCCGACGCCGATCTCGAGCACCCGCTTACCCTTTACTCCGTCGAAGCCGGCCAGCTCGGCGATGTACGGCTCAAGCTCGTAGCGGATCCTCGCCTGCTCCTCGTACGCGGCACGATCGGTGCCGTGCAGAAGGAGGCTTTCCCCGCAGGAGGCCTCGTTCCAGAAGTCATGAACCTTCTTTTTATTATTCTCCATGGCGGGGCTAAGCCGAGGCCTGCGGAGCGTAACGACGCTGAATGGTTCCTATTTTAGTTCTTTTCACTCGTATCCGTCAGTTTCGGCATCCGCTCGATTTTGTACACTACGGATATGGACGGCCGCAAACTGATCTCGATTGTCACACCCTGTTACAACGAGGAAGCCAACGTCCAGGATCACTTCAAGCGGGTGAGCGACGCGATCGCCCCGTTGCGCGCCACCTACGATTTCGAGCACATCTATACCGACAATTGCTCTCAGGACGCCACCTTCGATCTGCTCAAGGCGTTGGCGGGCAAACACCCCGAGGTCCGCGCGCTTCGCTTCTCCCGCAACATCGGGCCAAACCGCGCCGTCATACTCGGCCTGCGCCACGCCTCCGGTGACGCCGCGATCCTGATCCAGGCCGACCTACAGGACCCGCCCGAGATGATCCCGACATTCGTGCACGGCTGGGAGGAAGGCTTCGATATCGTCTACGGGCAGGTCGAACGCCGCGACGAGTCGCCCCTCATGCAATTGGGCCGCCGATTCTATCACGCTGCCGTCGCCGCGCTGTCCGACGTGCCGTTGCCGCCCAACGCGAGCGAGTTCCGGATCGTCTCCCGCCGAGTGCTCGACCTGCTCAAGGACTATCACGAGGATGACCTCTATCTGCGTGGAGCGATCGCCCATGTCGGCTTTCCGCAAAAGGCGATCCCGTTCGAGCGCCAGAAGCGCCAAGGCGGCCGCTCGAGCCTCAACATTTTCGGCCTAGCCAGCTACGGGATCAACAGCCTCCTTTCGACGACGGGCGTGACGCCGATCCGCGTCGTGGTCATCGCGGGGCTGCTCCTGGCCACTTTCGGCTTCGTGCTCACGGGCGCCCTGGTGATGGCGAAGCTCCTGCTGCCGGGCGAGGCCCCCAGAGGCTTCACGATGCTCGCCACCCTGATCACCTTCTTCGCGGGCGCGCAGCTCTTCGCGATTGGCGTCATCGGCGAATACATCCGAAAGATATACGTGCAATCGTTGCACCTGCCGCGCGGCTTCGTCCAAGACCGCATAAACATCTCGTGAGGCACCTCGTCGTCGAGCAGGATCTCGCTCAGATCGCCGCGGAGCGCCTGCCGTTTTCGCGACTGGCGGGCAAGTCCGTGCTCATCACGGGCGCGGCAGGCTTCCTTCCCGCATATGTGGTCGAGACTCTGCTCTACCTCAACGAGACTCGACGCCTGGGCATAAAGATCGTCGGGCTCGTGCGCGGCATCGAAAAGGCGCGACGGCGCTTCGCACATTACCGCGGGCGCCACGATTTGCACCTGATCGCCGGCGACGCCGCGCGGCCGCCCGCACTGCCGGAACGGATCGATTTCATTCTACACGCGGCCAGCCAGGCGAGCCCTAAGCTCTTCGGCCCGGACCCCATCGGCACGATCGCACCCAACATCTTCGGCACGGCCGCGCTATTGGACGCGGCGCGCCGTAATAAGTCCGTGTTCCTGTTCTTCAGCAGTTCCGAAGTCTACGGCCGGGCCGCGGCGCGGCGTTTGCGCGAGGAGCAGCCCGGCATCGTAGATCCTCTGGACCCACGCGCCTGCTACTCGGAGTCCAAGAGAATGGGAGAAACGCTGTGCGCCTCCTGGCACCGCCAGCACGGCGTGCGGGCCGTGATCGCGCGCTTCTTCCATACTTACGGTCCCGGCATGGCGCTCGATGACGGCCGTGTATTCTCCGACTTCGTCGCCGACGCCTCGGCCGGGCGCGATCTGGTCGTGCGTGGGGACGGGAAAGCGGTGCGCTCCTATTGCTATCTGGCGGACGCCGCCGCCGGCTGCCTCACGGCTTTGCTCAAGGGAGAACCGGGAGCCGCGTACAACATCGGCAATGATCGCACCGAGATCGATGTTTGGGGCCTGGCCCGGCGGCTGACACGGCTGTTCCCGGAAAAGGGGCTACGCGCCGTGCGCTCTCCCCGCCCACGAGGTTCTTCATATGCGGCCAGCCCTTATCCTCGCCTTTGTCCGGATGTCTCGCGTCTGCGTGCGCTGGGCTGGACGCCGCGCCACGACCTCGACAGCGGGTTTCGACGGACCGTGGAGTTCTACTCATGACTTTGTTTGAGCTCAAGAAGGCGTACAAGGCCGGCCGCCTCGCCAAGCCGGCCTACATTGACGCGATGAACGAGCAGCACCGGCTGTTGCATGATTATGCCGCGTATATCGAAGGCACCGACATCGGCGGCATCGAGATATCCGACAATGAGGTGGCGATGACCATGCGGGGCACGGGCGTCAAGCTCTTCTGCAAGCGCGACGACAAGAGGATCGCCCCCCTCGAAATCCTAAACTTCGGCTCGCTCGAGAAGAACGAAGCGGCCATGGCGATCCGACTTATCCGCGAGGGCGACACGGTCTTCGACATCGGCGCAAACATCGGCTGGTACACGCTGACGCTGTCGCGGCTGTTCAAGCGCTTGAATATCTCCGCTTTCGAGCCGATCCCGGAGACATTTCGGCAGCTCAAGCGCCACGCCGCGGTCAACGGCGCGCGCTCGGCGCGGCTGTTCAACTTCGGCTTTTCTGATAAAGCGGAGACGAAGACCTTCTACTTCTCGCCCCGCAACTCCGTCAACGCCTCGGCGGCGGACCTGGCGGCCGGAGGACGCAAGGTCCGCTGCAAGGTCCGGCGGCTGGACGATTTCGCGCGCGGCAAGCAAATCGACTTCATCAAGTGCGACGTCGAGGGCGCGGAGCTTCTCGTATTCAAAGGAGGGCTCAAGACGATCGCGCGCTGCCGGCCCGTGATCTTCACTGAGATGTTGCGCAAGTGGGCGGCGCCGTTCGGCTACCACCCCAACGAGATCATCGACCTGCTCGGCGGCTTGGGCTACCGTTGCTTCACCACCAAGGGGCGCAAGCTCATCCCCTTCGGCCGCATGACCGATAAAACCGTGGAGACGAACTTCTTCTTCCTGCACCCGCGCGGAAAAAAGAAGGCCGCGCGTCAGCTCTAAGTCCCTTCCATCGCGATCGGCTTGGCGAGCGGCTCCATCTCCGTCATGGGCCGGCCGAAGGCCATCTTCGGATAGACATTGGCCAAGCGAGCGATCTTGACCTCAAGCAGGAACGGCGCCTTCGGATCGCGCCAGAGAGCGTCGAGGGCCTTGCCGACGCGGCCCGGCTCTTCGACGGCGGCGGTCGCGATCCCGTAGGCGCGCGCCACGGCGGTGAAATCAGGGGCCGAGTATCCCAAGAGGGACGAGGCATAGCGCCCAGCGAAATAGGTCTGCTGGAACTGGCGCACCATCCCGTGGCACTCGTTATTGAGTACGACCATCTTGAGCGGCAGCTTGTGATGGACGACGGTCTGAAGCTCCTGAATATTGAGCTGGAAGCCTCCGTCTCCGGCGATCATGACTTGGGGCCTGCCGGGTTGTGCGAAGGCCGCTCCGATCGCAGCCGGAAGGCCGAAACCCATCGCGCCCATTCCACCCGACGTCATGAAGAGCTGATCCGCGCGGAGGTCGAGTGACTGGGCGGCCCACATCTGGTGCTGGCCGACATCGGCGACGAAGACGCCGGCTTTGCGCGAGCGCACGGAAAGCTCATGCATGAAGATGTTCGGGTTGATGCCCGACACATCACGGAGCTCCAACGTGTCCGGCCAACGGCGACGCAACTCCTCGATCTCCGAGAACCAGCGCGCACGCCTCGGAAGCGGACGCGGCGCCTCGTCTAGGACGGCGGCGAAGAAGGACTTGAGATCGGCGGCGATGTACCGGCAGCCCTTGACCCGGTTGTTGACCTCAGAGCCGTCGCAGTCGACATGGAAAATCACGCGACCGCTCTTGAAGGCGCTCGTGTCCGCGCCAGTCTGCCGCACATCGAGCCGGCTGCCGAGCACGATCAGCAGGTCGCTGCGGCCCAGGGCGTGATTGGCCCAGCGGTTGCCGTAGCTGCCGATCATGCCCATGCGTAGCGAGTGCCCGGATGGCAGGGCGTCGACGGCCATCAGTGAGTTGACGACCGGTGCGTTAAGCACTTCAAGGCAGCGCCGCGCGTCGGCCAAGGCGCGCGACGCGCGAACGCCTCCGCCGACGAGCACAAGCGGCCTCTCGGCGCGTCGCAGCGCGTCGAGCAGAGATACGATCTCGCGATGAGTGGGCTTGCCGGAAGGCGCCTCCTTGACGGGTCTCGTCGCGGGCGCGCGCACATCGGCGTTCTGGAAATCCATCGGGATATCGAGGAGCACGGGCCCGGGTCGGCCGGATGTCGCGAGGCGAAACGCCTCTTCGAGCAGTTCCGGGATCTCCCCGGCCGTGCGCGCGCGAAAAGCTGCCTTGGTCACTGGCGCCGCCATCGCGACGATGTCGGTCTCCTGAAAACCCAGCTGACGGACCTTAAGGCGGCCCTTCTGCTCGTGGCTGTTGACCTGCCCCGTAATGAATACTGCTGGCGCGGAATCGAAATAGCAGCTGCCGATGCCGGTCAGGAGGTTCGTGGCGCCGGGGCCGCTGGTGGCCATCGCCACGCCGGGAACGCCGGTCAGCCGGCCCACGGCGTCGGCGGCAAAGCTGGCGGCTTGCTCATGGCGGACGCTGACGAGCTCGATCCCCTTTTCGCGATGAATCGAGTCGATGAGGCAGGTGATCATGCCGCCCACGACCTCGAAGACGCGGGTAACGCCTTGGGCCTTCAAGAACTTCGCGATGTGAACCGAGGCCTTCACGCGGCCTCGAGGAACGCCGTGAACTGCTCGATCATGTAGGTCGTCATCTCCGGCGTGATGCCCGGGAACACGCCGACCCAGAATGCGCTCCGCATGACGCGGTCGCAGTTCTCCAGAGAAGAGGCTTTACGGTGCGGAAGATCCTTGAAATACGGCTGGCGCGTGATATTGCCCGCGAAGAGCAGACGAGTGCCGATCTTACGGCTCTCGAGGAAGGCCGTGAGCTTCTCGCGAGAAAAAGGCGCGTCCTCGCGTACCGTGATCGGAAAGCCGAACCAGGACGGCTCCGAACGCGGCGTGGCTTCCGGAAGGATCAGAAAACGCTCAAAGGGCTTGAGCCCGTCGTGCAAAGCCTTGAAGTTGCGGCGCCGCGCCGCGATGAACTCATCGACGCGATCGAGCTGCGCCACTCCGACGGCGGCCTGCATATCGGTGGCTTTGAGGTTGTAGCCGACATGAGAGTAGATGTACTTGTGGTCGTAGCCGTACGGCAGTTCGCCCAACTGCCACTCGAAGCGCTTGCCGCAGGTGTTGTCGCAGCCCGGGTCACACCAGCAGTCGCGGCCCCAGTCACGGAAGGAGTCGAACAGCTTCTTAAGGCGGGCGTTGGCCGTGACGATGGCGCCACCCTCCCCCATGGTGATATGGTGAGCCGGGTAGAAGCTGTAGGTGCCGGCATCGCCGAAGGTGGAGACGAGCTTGCCGTCATAGCGCGCGCCGAGGGCGTCGCAACAATCCTCGATGAGCCAGAGGTCATGCTTCTGGGCCAGCTTGACGACGGGCGCCAGATCGAACGGGTTGCCGAGCGTGTGCGCCAGAATAATGGCGCGAGTTTTCGGAGTGACCGCGGCCTCAAGCTCCGCGAACTTCGCGTTATAGGTAGGTATGTCCACATCGACGAAGACGGGCACGGCGCCGTTCTGTAATATGGGGTTGACGGTCGTAGGGAACGAGGCGCCCGCCGTCAGAACCTCGTCGCCCGGCTTCAACCGCCGCTCCCCGAGCTCCCGGGAAGTCAGCGCGGACACGGCGACCAGATTCGCCGAAGAGCCGGAGTTGACGAGGGAGGCATGGGGCAGGCCGAGCCAGCGGCCGAGCTTGCGCTCGAAGTCGGCGGCAAAGCGGCCGGTCGTCAGCCAAAAATCGAGGCTCGAGTCCACGAGTGAGACGATCTCCCGCTCATCGAAGACCTTGCCCGAAGGCGGGATAACGGTCTGGCCGGGGACGAAGGGCTTGCGGACGAACTTGGCCTCATAAAAACGCCGCACCTCGGCGAATACGCGCTCGCGCGACTCGATCTCGGAGGCGGCAGGCTTATTCACGGGCATCAGCGTGGGCCGGGATAGGCGGCCAGCCTCTCGCGAGAAAAGACGAGAGCGTCGAAGCCGCGCACGGACGCGGCCCTGTGCCAACGAACCGTCTCACGCACGGCAAGCGCCACATCGAAGCGCGGCACCCACCCGAGGAGATTGCGGGACTTTGCGCAATCCAACCGTAGCACTCCGGCCTCGCGCGCCGCGCCGTCAGACCGCTGTATCCACGCGCCCCCGCCCCACTCCTTCACGACCAGATTAACGACATCACGGACCGACACGCTTTGAGCGCCGGCCGGCCCGAAGTTGAACGCCTGCGAAAAGCGCTTAGGCTGGGAGAATTGCCGCGCCGCGAGCATCAGATAGCCCGTCAACGGATCGAACACATGCTGCCAAGGCCGGATCGAATCGGGGTTACGCACAACAATCGGCTTGCCCACTGACAACGCGCGCAGGCAGTCCGGCAGGATACGATCCGCCGACCAGTCCCCCCCGCCGATGACATTGCCGGCGCGCGCCGTCGCCAGCGATACGCCGTCCTTGAAGAAGGATCTCCGGTAGGAGGCAGCGACGATCTCGGCGCAGGCCTTGCTGGCGCTGTAAGGATCACGCCCGCCGAGCGCGTCCGCCTCGTTGCAGGCACGGCCAGTCTCATCGTTCTCGTAGCATTTGTCGGAGGTGATCACCTGACAGACTCGCACGGAATCGCTCTTACGCACGGCATCGAGCAGGTTCACCAGCCCCATGATGTTGGTCGAGAACGTCTCTGCGGGGTCCTCATAGGAGCGGCGCACGAGCGGTTGCGCCGCGAGGTGGAAGATGAATTCGGGCCTGGCGCGTCGCACCGCCTTGAGGACGGCCGCGCGGTCGCGAAGGTCCCCCAGGGTCGAGTCGATCCGTTTGGCGAGCCCCAACTTCTCGAAAAGGCTGGGCTTGGTCGAAGGAGGCAGCGAGAAGCCCGAGACATCCGCGCCCATTTCATGGAGCCACAAGGAGAGCCACGCGCCTTTGAAGCCGGTGTGCCCCGTCACGAGAATCTTGCGGCGCTCGAAAGAGCGCCGCAGACCCTTCATTTCCATGTTTTCCACGGAGCCTTGCCGGTGGCCCAAAGCTCCTCGAGGTGGGTCTTGTCGCGCAAAGTATCGACGGCGTACCAGAAGCCCTCATGCTGATAAGCGGCCAGCTTTCCCGCGGCAGCGAGTCGTTCCAAAGGCGCCGCTTCCCAACGCGTGGCGTCGTCGGCCACATAGTCGAGGGCCTTGGGATCAACGATGGAGAAGCCCCCGTTGATCCAGCCCACATCACATTGCGCCTTCTCGCGGAAACTGGTCACGCGGCCGCGGTCCATGTCGACGGTGCCGAAACGCGTGGGCGAACGCACGGCGACCAGTGTGGCCAAGGCGTTGCTCTTCTTGTGGAACGCGATGCTCTTGGTGATGTTGACATCGCTGACGCCGTCGCCGTATGTCAGGCAGAAGGGACCGTCCACATAGTCGCGCACTCGCCGCAGGCGCCCGCCCGTCATGGTATCCTCTCCGGTATCAACGAGGGTGACTTTCCACGGCTCAGAGCTGTTCTGATGAACCGTCATCTTGTTGCGCCGCATGTCGAAAGTCACATCAGAAGTATGGAGGAAATAGTTGGCGAAGTACTCCTTGATTACGTAGCCCTTGTAGCCAAGGCAGATCACGAAGTCGTGGATGCCGTGGTTTGAGTAGAGCTTCATGATGTGCCAGAGCATCGGCTTGCCGCCGATCTCGACCATGGGCTTTGGGCGCAGGCTCGTCTCCTCAGAGAGGCGAGTCCCAATACCGCCCGCCAGGATGACTGTCTTCATAGCCGGTAAAAGATTGTAGTAAAAAAGATCAGGCCGATATCCCCATACGCAATAGAGCGGCCACGGGATTCCCCCGCCAACTGGTCTTTGTCCCCGCTAGTTTGCTATCTATGTGGACCATCGAGAAGGCCCGTCTCCGTTTTTCACCGATACTCCCCATGAAGGGCAACCCCCCATTCTTCTCCGACCGGCGAAACGTCCTGCTGACCGCGATCTTCGCGGCCGCTCTCATGATGCGCGCCGTATTCCTCTGCACGGTCAGCAACTATTACTGGTACGGCGGGATGGTCGGCGGGGCGCGTATCCTGGCGAAGAACATCGCCGAAGGCCGGGGCTACGTCACCGGCGATAAGCAGGCGCGCTGGTTTAACGAGAGCTTCGACTTCAATAAGTTCGTCGAGGGCGCGAAGCTGCCGATGGTCGAGGACATACCCACGTTCGCCGACGACGTTTATATCCCCTTTTTCGCGCGACCACCGGGGTATCCGCTTCTGATCGCGCTTTCCTACCGGCTTTTCGGCACCGGCTGGGCCATGAGCATCGCCCAGATCGTCGCGGACAGCGCCGTGACGATCCTTGTGTTCATGATCGCCTTGAGCTTAGGAAGCCGGAGAGCCGCCTACATCGCCGCCGTCATCTACGCTCTGTGGCCCCCGTTCGCCCGGAACAGCGTGCATGGTACGCCGGACTCCCTCGTCCCGATTCTGTTGGCCGGCTTCGTCCTGCTGTCGCTGCGTATGCTCGAAAGCGGCCGGGCGCGGTACGCCCTCTTAGGAGGACTCGTCGTCGGCGCGCTGGCGTATGTGCGCGGAGAGTTCGTGATCTTCGGATATTTCTTCGCCGGCGTCGTGACGCTCCTCGACCGTAGCCGCATCCGTCAGGGGATTGCCGTGGCGCTCATCGCTTTAGCCTCGATGACGCCCTTGCTCGTGCGGAACTATCGATTGACGGGCCAACCGCTCTCGGGGGTCGCGAGCATGGGCATATGGCAAGCCATGGGCGAATATCCGAATCCATGGGGGGCGCGGTATTCGGATGAACTGCTCGCGCGCGAGCTGAAAAAGCTGGGCCTTCAGAACGATCTTATCGCCGCAAACGCTTTCTACAACAAACGCGTGAGCGCCGCCATCGCCCAGCATCCCTTCTTTTTCCTCTCCGAGGTCGCGCGCAGGTTCCCGCGGGCGCTGTTTCCCAAGACCGATTGGGGCTTCGTCGCGGTGCACATGAACAACCCGGGCTTCCATGCGCTGCAGGCCGAGGGGAAGCCGATGACCATCGTCCAGTTCTTCCGGCTGAACCCCGCCGTTTTCCTGATCAAAACGGTGCCTTGGGCCGCCGACACCATCCTGGTCGTCCTGGCCATCGTCGGACTTTACCTGGCGCTTCGAAAGCGCCCGCGAGCCGCGCAAAGGCAGGCCCTGCTCGTGTTCGTCCCTCCCGCATTCGCCCTGGCCTTCTATCCGCTGATCTACTATGAGCCGCGCTATGTGGTGCCGATGATGTTCGCCTACTGCGTATTCGCCGGGATCACCATCGACAGCCTCGTCCAGCTCGGGCGGCGGTAGGCCCCTCCATGACCGGGCTGCACCCTCTTAAGGGAAAAACATTCCTCATCACCGGCGCGGACGGAATGCTCGGCCGGGCGTTTCAAGATGTCCTCGCGGCGTCCGTTCCGGACTGCCGTGTGCTCGCGCTCAATCATAAGGCGCTCGATGTCACGCAGCGGGAATCGGTGCTCGCGCTGCAGGCCGAGAGGCCCCGCTTCATCGTGCATTGCGCCGCCGATGTGAACGCCGACCGCTGCGAGGACCAGCCGGCGCTTGCCGAGTCCGTCCACGTGGGCGGCACGCTGTCCGTCGCGGAACTCGCCCGGCGCTGCGGCGCGAAAGTCCTATATCCGCAGTCCTTTCTCATCTTTGGCGAAAGCGCCGCCGCCATCACGGAGCAGACCACGCCGTCCCCTCTCTCCGTCTACGGGCGCTGCAAGTTGGAGGCGGAGGTCCGGCTGCGCGAGCGGTTGTCCGACGCTCTCGTGGTCCGGATGGGCGGATTCTTCGGAGGAGACGCGGCGGACAAAAACTTCGTCGGCAAGTTCACGGGGTTACTCGCCCGCATGGTCAAGGAAGGGAAGTCGTCGATCGAGGTGGGCGACCGCGTCTGGCAGCCCAGTTACACGATCGATCTCGCCGCGAACAGCCTGCTCCTGCTGGCCCGGGACGCCGTCGGCATCTATAATATGGCCGCCCATGGCGAAGCGACCTTCTGCGACGTCGCAAGAGCCTGCGTGGAGCGCATGGGGCTGAAGGAGCGAATCTCCGTTCAGTCTGTGTCGGCCTCCGCGATGAGCGCCCGAGAGAAGGCCCCCAGACCGCTGCGCGCGGTCATGAAAAACGCACGACTTGCGGCGGAGGGGCTCGATCGGCAACGGCCCTGGTCCGAGGGCCTCGGCGAGTATCTCGCCCGACCCTACTTCCGCGGGCTGCTTCAATGACCTCGCAGACGGCCTCCATGCTGCTTGAGCCTTTCCGATCCCCATGGCTAGGCCCGTTGAAAAATCGCGTGGTCATGTCCGCCATGACGCGCGGTTTCGCCGATCCGGAGCATTGCGCGACGCAGGCCATGGCCGAGTACTACGCGCGGCGCGGGGCCGACGGCGTGGCTCTGATCCTGACGGAAGGCACGATCGTTCATCCCACCGGAGACGGCTACAACAGCGTCCCACACATCCACACGCCCGCGCAAATCGACAGCTGGAAGCTGGTCACCGCCAAGGTGCGCGCCACGGGATCCACCCTCTTCTGCCAGCTCTGGCACTGCGGACGCATCTCGCATGAGGACTATACGGGCGGAGTCCCGCCCGTCAGCTCCACGAGCCGTCCGGTGGATGGAATCAACCGGCAAAACAACAAGCCCTTCGGCCGCCCGCGCGCCCTACGCGCCGCGGAAATTCCGGGGATCCACGAGATGTTCGCGGCAGCGGCGGAAAACGCCCTCGCGGCGGGATTTCACGGAGTGGAGCTGCATCTGGGCCACGGCTACCTCGCCGACCAGTTCTTCGACGCGCGGATCAACGACCGGTCCGATCATTACGGCGGCTCCATCGAAAACCGCTGCCGCTTCGGCCTGGAGCTGGTCGAGCAGGTTCTGCGCCGGGTCGGCCCCAACCGGGTCATGGTCCGGATATCCCCTTCACAGTTCCGGGATCAGATCTACGATTGGCCGGATCTCGACGGAATGCTCGGCCATCTCATCCCGGCCTTCGACGCGCTGGGCCTGCGAATGCTCGATATCAGCTGCGCGCGCGCGGACTACCCTCAAACCTCAGGACGCATCGTCCGCATGATACGGCCGCGATGGCCGCATCTGATCATCGGCGGCGCGTCGCTGTCACTCCACCAGGCGGAGCAGGAGCTTCAACAGGGGTGCCTCGACATGGTCACGTGGGGACGGCTCATCCTGGCGAACCCGGACTTCGTACGGCGGCTCCAGACCGGCGCGCCTCTCGCCGCCATGGATTCGGCGATGCTCAAGACCCTGCTGTAAACCTCATTCCAAGATGGCGAACGAGATCCCGGGCTCATACGAGAGTCGTTGTATGCGCAGGTTCTTGATCCCCAGGACATCCGACACGGCGCGGGTTTCACCGGGATATCCGGGCTGATTCAGCTCATCAAAAAGAATGACCGCGCCTCTGGGCATGAGCGGCACCAAGATCTCCAGCGCGATCTTGGTGGGTTCATAAATATCAAGGTCAATATGGAGGAGGCTGACGACGAGATGCGGATTCGCCTTCACATACGCGGGCAGGGTTTGCCGGATGTCGCCCTTTACGATCTCGATTTTCGGAATGTGCCCGAGGCTGCGGTTGCCGTCGAAAAGCTTGGCGGCGAGCTGCAGGTCTTCATAATAGCCCTTCGCCGCGAACCCGCCTTCCTTGACGTGCTCAGAGGCCTGCTGCGAGCGATCGTGCTCGCCGACTCCGCGAATGCCTTCGAATGTATCGAAACCGATGATCCTTCGCGTGTAATTCGAGGGCTCACAAATAGCGCTCAATTGAGCGAAGGTGAACAGAGAACAGCCGGCATTGACGCCGCAATCGATCACCGATCCATGGACCCCGAGTACTCTCTGGAAAACATCCGAACGCGCCAAAAAACGACTTAAGGTCTGCCGCCGGATCATTTTCGGGAAATTTTCCAGCTTCGAGATCGTAGAGCCCAAACCGTTCTCAAAGTATTTTCCATAATCGTTGAAGGCCTGCTTATCAGATTCAGTCTGTCGATTCCACTCATGAAGAAGCGTCCCATCCTGCGTATCCATAGCTAGCTCCTCATCTCGATTTTATTCAGATCCTGTAGACGGAAAAGCCCGCTCAGGCGCGCTCTGTCCTTGGTCTTATTGAGCTGTCCCGCGTGCCATAACAAACCGTGAAACACCACGAGATCCCTTCTCCGAACCGCCGGCTTTATTATCTCAAGTTTCTCGAGGGTTTCCTTGGAAAGGTCGTAGTCGAATTTTTCCGGGCCGCCGGTGCGTATGGGCTTAAGATTCAGAGTGTGCGAGCGCGGCGCGAACAAGAGGGGTCCCATTTCATCGCTGATATCGAGCAGGGGAAACCAAAAAGTCAACGAGGCGGTCGTTCCCCCGTTGTAGATATAATCATTGTGCCACCGGATCGTATTGGCCGCATCGTTCGGCATATCCATACGCAGCTGGGTCCTCGGCCATACGCCGAGGCGATCGGTCTTGAGCGCCTTCGAAGCGATCTCCAGGATCTTCGGCTGCCCGGGCACGGCCAGCAGGCTGGGCATTTGCTGCAACCGGTCGTACATGGGCCCCTGAAGATTCGTGAATTCCGAAACAAGCCGAACCAGCGCCCGATCCACTTCTCCCGGTTGGAATTCCGGCAAGAGGCCGCCGCCCCGGGAAGATAAAAGACCGCAGGCGACATCAAAGATATCCCGCTCAATGGGCTCGATGTCTTTCTCTTCAAAGAAATTCTTGAAGTGGTAGAGCCCTTCCTGCTCCAAGGTATCCGGATAATTCATATTCACCCGACCTCCCCACGCGAGCTCTCCGTCGGAACGGTATCAAGGTAAGCGCGGCACCAAATCTCGATGCTGAGCAAGGATAGAAGCGTGTAAGCTGCATCCACTTGGCCGCCGTCGTTCTGCGCGATCAGGCGCTGCACGGCACCGGGATCGAACAGCCCCCGCCGCCGCAGACTCTGCTCGGAGAGCAGATCGCCCAATAGCGCGCGAAGATCCTCGCGCATCCACCGCCGCAGCGGCGCGCCGAAGCCGGACTTCGGCCGGTAGATCAAATCGTGGGGGAGATAGGGCTCCATGGCTTTCTTGAGCACCCACTTGCCGACTCGCCCCCGCTGCTTCAGGCCGGCCGGCACGCGGGCCGCGTGCTCGACGAGGTCCTGATCCAGGAACGGGACGCGGACCTCGACGCCCGCCGCCATCGACATCTTGTCGGTGTACATCAGATTGTGATCAGCCAGGAAAAACCGCTGCTCGAGGACGAGCTGGCGTTCGAGCGGCGAGGCCGTGCTCGGCAGCGGCTTCAGGAAGTCGAGCAGCGGCGCCGCCGCCGCTTCCCCCCCTAAGCTCGCGCGGAACTCCGGGGTGTACAACGCGAGCAGGCGCGCCTCTTGGGCCCACAAGAAGCTGCCCGCGACGCGCTCGTCGCCGGTCAGCGCGGCGCCCGAGAAAAGCTTCGCCAGGCGACGGAACATGGGTTTGCGCTGGTCGAGGCCCGCCGTCGCCCTCTCGACGCCGGAACGGAAGCCTTGCGGAAGCCGGCGCCAATGGCGCTCGTAATGCGTAACGGCGTGGCGGCGGTAGCCGGTGAATAGGTCGTCGCCGCCGGCGCCCGACAGCAATAC
>JAYTSX010000309.1:0-3697 GCA_043745445.1 Elusimicrobiota bacterium | reverse complement strand
TGCGCAAGAAGGAAAAGGATCTCCTGATCCTCAGCGAAGAGCGCCTGCGCGCCCTTGCTGGTTCTGCGTCTTAAGACTCAGAACGACCCTGGGTCTGCGACCCACCCCGCCTAGGACCTTTGACCTAGATCAATGAGGGCTATCAAGCCTGCCGGTTGACCGCTCTCATCAGAGAATATTGGAGCGGCCGGTATACTGTATCCATGATCAACTTCATCCTTCTCTCGCTCTCGCTCCTTCCGACTCCCACGACCCAGACGGCTCAGTTCCGCCCGTGCGTGTGGCCCAATGTTTGCAACACCATCGCGGCCCCCGAGGCCGTCGCCCAGTTCCGGCCCTGCGTGTGGCCCAACGTCTGCAAGAGCGAGTCCGCCGCACCGATCCTCGCGATCGCCCCGGTCATCGAAGTCGCCCAGTTCACCACCTGCGTGTTCCCGCGCAAGTGCGACAAGAATTCCTAAGACTTTAAAGCCGACCTCGAACCGGCGTCGTACGAAGACCCCGACCCCTCGGGGTCTTCTTCTTTTTATGGTGGCCGAAGGCCTGGGCCGGATGATGTTATCCCCAAAATTCACCGGTGGGAAATTGGGGACAAGTCCCCGCGGGAGTCGAGCCCCGTTGAGCGAAATCAAGTGATTCCAATCAAGTCCGGATCATGACCCGCGTCCTCGGATGAAACGCCGCGAAGCGATATCCTGTCCTCACAAGCTTTAGGAGGACACACATATGATGACTCTGATTCTCGCGATGTTCCTGACGGCGACGCCCGCCCCGACGCAGACCGCCCAGTTCCGCCCGTGCGTATGGCCCAACACTTGCTCGAGCGTCGTGGCCCCGGTCGCCCAAATCCAGACCTGTGCGTGGCCTAACCGCTGCGCCTCGTCCGAGACCGTCGCGGCCGGCCCCGTCACCACCTGCGTCTGGCCCAATATCTGCGGCTGAGCCGTCGTCTTTGCTAGTCTCTCGGCCGTGATCGCCCGATTCGCGCGCCGAAGCAAACTGGAACAACGAATTCTCTCGGTGCTTCTGTGTTTGGGCGTGTGGGGCTTCCTCATCGAGCCATGTTTCATCCTCGTCGAACACCGGGCCGAGGCACACCCGCGCGCCTGGCCTAAGGAGCTCGACGGTCTCACGATCGCGCTCATCTCCGATATTCACGCGGGCTCGCCGTATGTCGGGAAGTCCCGCGTCGATCAACTGGTGCTCCGCGTCAATGCGGCGAAGCCCGACATGATCGTGCTCCTCGGCGACTATGTCATCCAAACGGTCGTCGGCGGCCGCTTCATGCCGCCCGAAGAGCTCGCCTTCCTCCTCAAGGACCTGAAGGCCCCGCTCGGCGTCTACGCCGTGCTCGGCAACCATGACTGGTGGCTCGATGGCCCGCGCGTTCGCGCCGCATTGGCCGGCCAGGGCATCAAAGTCCTTGAAAACGAGAATGTGCGCGTCGCCGCGCGCGGCGCCCGATTCAGCCTCCTCGGCCTCGCGGATCATATCGAGCGAAAGCCTGACCCCATCTCGCCGCTCGCCGGCGTCCCAGAACACGAGCCGGTGATCGCGCTGATCCACGAGCCCGACTACTTCCCCGAAATTCCGGAGAGGATCGCGCTCACCTTGGCCGGGCACACGCACGGCGGGCAGGTGCGCCTACCGATCGTCGGCAGTTTGATCGTGCCGTCACGCTTCGGCCAGCGTTTCGTGCGCGGATTGATCAAGGAAGGGGGAAGGCTTCTTTATGTAACGACGGGGGTGGGGACCAGCATTATCCCCGTCCGTTTCGGCGTCCCGCCGGAATATGTTCTGCTGACCCTGCGCCCTTAAGTGTTGAACAGTCGGTCGCCGGCGTCTCCGAGCCCTGGGACGATATAGCCCTTCGAGTTCAGCACGGCGTCCACCACGGCCGTGTAGACGGGGACGCTCGGATGATCCTTTTGAATGCGGGCCACGCCTCGCTTTGAGGACAGCAAGGTCAGCAACGCGATGTTTTTCGCGCCCGCGGCCCGCAGGATGCGGATCGCCTCTGAGGCGGAGCCGCCCGTCGCGAGCATCGGATCGCACAGCACGACGAAGTGCTCCGAGATGTTCTTCGGCAGGCGGACATAGTATTGAACGGGCTCCAAGGTTTTCTCATCCCGGTACAGGCCGATGTGGCCGATGGAGGCCTTCGGGGCCAGCTCGAGAAGGCCCGGCGTCATGCCGAGCCCGGCGCGCAGCACCGCGACGAAGGTGAGCGGCTGATCGAGGATGACGGCCTGCGCGGTCTGCAACGGCGTGCGAACCGTCGTCTTGCGCGTACGAACTTTTTTGAGCACCTCGCAACCGATCAACATGGCCACCTCGGCCATGAGCCGGCGAAAGTCCTCGGGCTTGGTCGCCTTGTCGCGCAGGCGGGCGAGCTTGTCCTGAACCAGGGGATGATCGCTGACGAATAATTTGGGCATAGAGGCTCCGTTTAACCGATGACTTCGTAGACGACGGATTTGGGGCGCACGGCCTTCGCGGAAACGACGAGCGCTTCCCGGTACTCGCGTTCACCCAGATCGAGCCGGGTCTTGTCGGCGGCGTGAAGGATCGCGACCGGCTCGCCTTTGGCCACGCGGTCACCGACCTTCTTGAGCAATTCGAGTCCGGCGCCGTAATCAAGCTCTTGATCTTTGAACGCCCGGCCCGCCCCAAGAAGAACGGCGGCGTGACCGACTTTGCGCGCATCGAGCGCCGCGACGAATCCGGACTTCGCAGCCCGGACCGCGCGCGACTGCTTCGCTTTGGGCAGGAGAGAAATATCGTCGATCACGTCGACATTTCCGCCCTGGGCCTTCACGCAAGCGCGGAACAGGCGGAAGCCCGAGCCGTCCGCGATTTTCGAGCGCATGAGAGCGGCGCCGGCCTGCGGCGTCTTGGCCAGGCCCGACAGCTTCAGCATCCAGCCGCCGAGAGCCAGCAGGCACTCGAGGTAATCCGCCGCGGACTCGTCGCCCCGGAGAATTTCTACGGCCTGGCGCACTTCCAGAGCGTTTCCAACGAAGCGGCCCAGCGGCTGTTCCATCGCGGTGAGGACGGCGACGGTCGGCATTCCCAAACCCTTCGAGGTTTTGACCAAAGCCCGGGCGAGCTCACGCGCGCTTTTCCGGTCGCGGAAGATCGCGCCGGAGCCGACCTTGACATCGAGCACGAGCGCGTCGAGTTCCTCGGCGGCCTTTTTCGAGAGGATGCTGGCGACGATGAGCGGGCGGGCGGGCACGGTCGCCGTCGCGTCGCGCAGGGCGTACAAAGTGCGGTCGGCGGGAGCGAGCGTACCGGTTTGGCCGAAAAGGCAGAAGCCGAGGCTTTTCATCTGCGCGCGTATCTCCGGCAGATCGAGACGGACGCGGAAGCCCTCGATGGATTCGAGCTTGTCGAGCGTGCCCCCGGTGTGGCCGAGCCCGCGCCCCGACATCATCGGAACCGCAAGGCCGCAGGCCGCGGCGAGGGGGGCAAGCGCCAACGACACGCCGTCGCCGACGCCGCCGGTGGAATGCTTGTCGGCCTTCGGCCGCTTGATGGCGCCGAGCCCGAGCTTCAGACCGGAGTCCGCCATCGCGCGCGTCAGGAGAACGGTCTCTTTCTCATCCATGCCGCGGCACAGGACGGCCATGAGCCAGGCGGCAAGCTGATAATCAGGGACGAGCCCCTTGGCCGCGCCGCGGGCGACGAGGGCGAG
>JAYTSX010000308.1:0-3725 GCA_043745445.1 Elusimicrobiota bacterium | reverse complement strand
TCGAGGCCGCGCGCAGTCCCGCCCCGATATCGGACCGGATGCCGCGCAGGGTCATGTTGGAGCCTTCGCCGGCGACAATGCCGCTGTCCACGAATACCGCCGCGCCCAGGCGCATAAGATGGAACATTTCTCCCGGGAAGAAGAATCGGTCTTCGAAGTTGACGAGGACCGCCTGGCCCCCGACAAAGCTGTTATTCTTGTAGCCGCGCAGGCCCGTGTTGCCGCCGAGGTTGATCGCGCTGTCGCGGTCGAGGAACTTGCCGAAGGCGCCCTCGAGATGGCCGACAAGGGTATGGTCGCCCTTCCAGTTGGTCTTCCAGATGATGTTGAGGTCCGCGTTGGCCAGGGCGTTTTCCCATTTCCCGGCCACGGTCCGCCCCATCAGGGCAACGCGACCGATCGCGAAACGCCCGGGTGCAAATCGAACGCCCTGCTGATTTGAGGCGTTGAAAATCGTGCGGTCCCGGTCGGAGCCCGTCTTCGCCGACATCCAGCCGCCGCGCACTGAAAGCTCATTACCCAGGTTGAAGTCCTCGACGCGTTCCATGCGGTCGATGTAGGTTTCCTTGATATAGTCGGGCCGCACCCACGAGTATCCGAGTGTGGGTCCCGACAGCTCGCGGTCGGCGGGCAAGGTCCCCGCGACTGTTTTGGGCAAGGGCTCGTACTGCGCCCGATCGGAGTACCATCCGCCCTCGACGCGTTGCACGAAAATGTGGTCGGCATCAAGCCGTTGTCCGAGCGAGGCCTCGGCGATGCGGCGCCGTAACCGGAATGAGGAAAATTCTTCCGCGTCCCGGTAGACGATTTTATCCGTTACCGAACGCTGCCATGCAACCGCCGTGGCTCGCCGGGAGTCGAGCGAGTAGAACGGCTGTTTCAGGGACGCGGAGGCTGAATCGCCGCTCGTGCTGCGCGAATAGCCGCCATCGAGTGAGAGACGCGTGCCAAGAAATCGAGGGTCGCCGTAGGCGTAGGAGCTCGTGGTGACCGCGCCTCTGCGGCCGTAGTCGAAGGAGGCGCTCTTACCGTATCCGAGCAGGTTTCCCTCTTCGAGCCCAAGGCCGAAAAAGCTTTCGCCGCCTTCCGTGCCCGCGGAGAATCGGGGGTTCGTGGTCCAGCTGTCCTGGGTGCGCACAACTGCGTCCACGCGACCGTCGCGACGCGCGATCTGGAGGATGTCGACGCGGCGGAATGATCCGTTGGCGCGAAGGTTACGCTCGGATTGGATGACCTTGAGCGGATCCCAGACCTCGCCGGGCGCGAACAGCAGCTCTCGCTGGATGATCGCCTCGCGCGTGGGGTAGTGGATTTTGTTGGCGATGCGAAAAGGCCAGATGTCTTCGCCGAGAACCGTCGGATCGAATACGTTCACTCGTTCGATCCGGATTTCGGCGATCGGCGCGGGGGGCGGCTCCGGCGCGGGCTCCGGTGATCGATAGGCGCCCGCCGCGCGGGCGAGCAACATCACCAGGGCGAACCCGAGGAGACCTCGCCCCGGGGCTGTCATGTTCGGCGCAGGCGCGCGAGGATTTCGGAGGTTGAGTGCGAGCGGTTCAGGGTGTAGAAGTGGATTCCCGGCGCCCCGCCGTCGAGAAGCTCTCGGCACTGGCGCGCGCTCCACTCGATTCCTTCGGCGATGATGGCTTCGGGATCGTTCTGGACGGCCGTCACGCGGTCCTCGAGCTCCGCGGGGATGCGCGCGGCGAACATCGTCTTAAAGCGCGCGAGCTGCGCAAAGCTCGTAACCGGCATGATGCCCGGCACGATCGGCACGGTCGTGCCCGCGGCGCGCGCCTTTTTGACGAAGGAGAAGTAGCTCTTATTGTCGAAGAACAGCTGGGTGAGTCCCCACTCGCCTCCCGCCGCGGCCTTCGCGGCGAAGCGCTTCACGTCATCGTCGGGCGAGACCGCCTCGGAGTGCGTCTCGGGATAGGCGGCCACGGCCATGCGAAAGCTTCCCTTCGCTTTGACGAAGCGCACGAGGTCCTCGGCGTAGCCGAAGTCTCGCCGGTCTGGGGGAAGCACCGGCTGGTCCTTGGGCGCGTCGCCCCTTAGAGCCACGAGGTGGCGGATTCCGAGTTTGGTGAGGCGGTCGAGGATGTCGGCGATCTCTCCGCGCGAGTGGGCGATGCCGGTGAGGTGGCAGGCCGTGGTGATTCCGGTTTCGGCTTGCAGAAGCCCCGCCGCGTCGATGGTGCGCGAGCGAGCCGAGCCGCCGGCGCCGTAGGTGAGCGAGATGTAGTCCGGCGAGAGGCTCTTGAGCGCTTTCGCCTCGGCGATGAGCTTGCCGAGGTCTTCGGGTGCCTTGGGCAGGAAAAATTCAAATGAGAAGAGCGGGCGCCCTTTCCCGAACAGCTCAGGGATCTCTTGCACGGCGGGGATTCTACTAAATTCCGCTACGAGGACTTGCCTTTCGCTGAGCGCGTTTCGCTTTCTTCGATGAGACGCTTGTACTCCTCGATGGCGGTCGGGTCCGTGTTGACCATGCTCGCGGTCTTGAAGTCCCCCGCCGCGTTGCCGAATTTTTGGGAGGAGGTCCACACGGAGGCGCGGTTGCGGTAGTAGCGGTCGACGTAAGAGTTCACGGAGATGGCGCGGGAGAAATTTTCGAGTGCTTCCTCCCGGCGCTTCAGCGCGAAATATCCGAGACCAATGCCGTTAAGGGAGTTCGGATCGAGAGGATCGAGCTTGACTGCGAGCGAATAGTTCTCGAGCGCCTTGGGATAATCCTTCTGAAAATAGTGGACGTTGCCGGCGCGCAGGTAGGCCTCGGCGTTCTTGGGGTCGGCCTGGAGCGCCTTACCAAGCTCCCCGAGCGCGGCCTTATAGTTGCGGCGCATCGTCAGCACGATCCCGAGCTTCACGCGCGCGTTCGAGTCGTTGGGTTCGATCTCGAGCGCGCGCACCAGGTCCTGCTGCGCGGCTTCAAGCGCGTCCTGCGCGGTGAGCGCGACGCCGCGGCCCACGTAGGCGTCGGCGACCGTCCCGTCGATCTCCATGGCCTTTGTGTACTCGAGGACGGCCTTGTCGAACTGCTCGGAGTTGTGGAGGGAGTCGGCGCGCAAAATGAACACGTAGGGATCGCCGATATCCTTCATCATCTGCTCGTCGAGATCCACGATGGCCGACAGGAAGTCGTTGCCCTCGGGGTGGCCGGCCGCGAAGCCGATGTAAGGGCTTCGCACATAAGCGTCCATGCCGACAGCCAGCAGATAAGTTCGGTGCGCTTCTTTATATTGGCGCGAGGCGGCGTGCGAGATCGCCTTCGCGATCAAACCTTCAGCGCGCCGCGTACCCAGCGCCCAGGCGGTGTCGATGTCCTCGATCGCGCGCGGGTACATCTTTAAAGAAAATTTGGCGAGCGCGCGCTGAAGATAAGCGGGGCCATGCTGGCTGTCGAGTTCGATGGCGCGTTCGCAGGCTTTGAGCGCCTCGCGGGGATCTTTCGCGAGGCGGCGGGCCTGGCAGAGGTAGGTCCAGGTGTCTTTCGAGCGGGGCTCGAGCTCAAGGGCCCGTTTGAAATCGGCCTGCGCGGCCTTGAGTTGATTGAGCGAGCCGTACGCGAGGCCCCGGTGCTGGTACGCGCTGGCAAGCCGGTCGTCAAGTTGGAGCGCTTGGCTCAGGTCGCGGACGGCCTGCTCGTAATCGCGCGCGCGCAGGCGGATGTTGCCGAGGGTGTCGTAGATCGCGGCGTTGCGAGGGTCCTTTTCGAGAGCGGCTTC
>JAYTSX010000307.1:0-3756 GCA_043745445.1 Elusimicrobiota bacterium | reverse complement strand
CTTCGACGCGCTGTCCAAGGAGCTCCGATGAGCCAGCAGAACCCCGCACAGCCGAATCAACCGAAGAAATCTAAAAAGGCGGCCGCCCAGGAAGCCCTGATCTCCCCGCCGTGGTTTCCCGATGCGCAATGGCATATCCGTACTCTCGGCATTATTTACGGCGTCCTGATCGTGGCCTACTTCGGGATTTCCCATGCGTTGAGCAGCCTGCCCAAGCCGTACCGGCTGCGCCGGATCCCGATGGAAATGACGCCTTGGCTTAATCCCGGCGGGAAGCTTCACCTTCCCGAGGATCAACTCAAAGCCCCCCCGGACGACGCGCCCGCGGCCTCGAAGAAGTGAGATGCGGCTTATTCTCGCGGCCCTTCTGCTCGCCGCTGCGGCCTGTAGGAAGAGCGGCGGAGCTCCTCATGCGGAGCGACAGCAGGCGATGGAAGGTCTGACGATCAGCCAGTCCGAGAAGGGCAAGCCTGCCTGGACCCTTAAATCGCGCCACGCTATTCTGCGTGAGGACTCCGAGCGGGCTAACTTAGTCGAGCCGGTCATGGAATTTTATAAGGACGGCAAGTCCGTTTCGCGCGTCACCGCGCTGACCGGCGAGATCGAAACTGCCTCGCATGATGTGCGCCTTTCATCATCGGTCGTGCTGGACTCTTTCGAGGATAAATCACAGTTATTCACCAGCGAGCTTTTTTACAACTCCAAGCGCGGACGCTTTACCACCACCGCCGACATTTTAATGAAGCGGCCGGAAGGCGTGCTGCGCGGCAAAGGCCTCGAAGCCAAGCCCGACCTATCCGAGATCCGCATTTTTGAACAGCGATCGGTCCTCAGCGGGGCGCCGAAATGACGACCCTGGCCTTAATAGCCCTCCTGTGCGCTCCAGCGTCCGCCGAGTCCGCGGCCACGCCCGTCGCCGGCAGCGTCGTCCGCAGCAAGGAGTGGGTCATTCGGCGGGGAGCCAACAAGGAAGAAGAATTTGTCGGCAATGTGCGCTATGAATCGGCCGGCACGCGCCTGACCTCTGACTGGGCCCTATTTAAGCATGCCGACCGGACCTGGCAAGCGCGTGGCGCGGTGGGCCTGCGCCGTGAGACGGCTGATGGGACGGTGTTCGAGGCCACCGGGCAAAAGGCCGGCCATGACGAGGCCTCTAAACGAGGATTTCTCGAGCCCGCTCCGGGTGCAACGGTTCCCTTTAAGCGCACCCCCATAGGCCTTGAGCCCGATTACGGCGAAAGCGGCCGCATTTCCTGGAACGGCGAGAGCCAAGTGACGCTTTCTTCCGGCGCGAAGGTCTGGGGGCCCCGCCTCGAACTCGCCGCCGACGAAGCCGTGTATGAAAAGGCGGCGGGGCGGCTGACCCTTAACGGTGGTCGGCCGGTACTTCGCAAGATCGAGGGCGAGTGGACCACCGCGCTCAAGGCCGACGAGGTCGTCGCGACGGAAGTTCCCAGACGCATCGAGGCCCGCGGTCGCGTGAAAGGCTGGATGATTTTCAAGGACCGTGACAAGCTCAAGGAAATCACTAAATGAAGCTCGAAGCCCTGGATATCCGCAAAACATACGGCGAGCGCATGGTCGTCAAGGGCGTCTCTCTGACCGTCAACTCAGGCGAGATCGTCGGCCTGCTCGGACCCAACGGCGCGGGTAAGACCACATCCTTCTACAGTCTGGCCGGTTTCGTAACGCCGGAAGAAGGCAAGATTGTGATCGACGGAAAGGACGTGACCGCGCTGCCGATGTACGAGCGGGCCCGGCTCGGCCTCGGCTATCTCGCCCAGGAGCCGACGGTTTTCAAGGGCCTGACCGTTGAGGAAAACCTGCGCGCTGTGCTCGAGCGGACAGTCGACGGGAAGCTCGAGCAGATGCGCCAGGTCAAGAGCCTCCTTGAGGAATTCGGTCTGTGGGACATGCGCCGGCAGAAGGCCTGGACGTTGTCCGGCGGCGAAAAGCGCCGCCTCGAGGTCGCGCGTTGCATGATCGGCCGCCCAAAGCTCATCATGCTCGACGAGCCTTTCGTCGGTATCGACCCGATCACCGTCGGCGAGCTCAAGGCCATCATCCGAAAGCTGGTGGGCCAGGGCATCGGTGTTTTGATCACTGATCACAACGTCCGGGAGACCTTGCCCATCATCGACCGTGCCTACCTGATCTTCGATGGCCGCATTATCGTCGAGGGCTCTGCAAAGCATCTAATCGAAGACCCCCAGGCGCGACAACTCTACCTGGGCAACGACTTCAAGATCTAGACCGCCGCCGGCTCCCGTTGCCCCGCGGCGAACACGAAGGTCAGACGATGAGTCGCGTCACCCGCGCGCTTCGTTAACTCCGGCAAGGTTTCGGCGGAATCGATCACCGCGCCATCCTTATTGATAGTCACCCACAACCCGGCGTACTCTTCCAACACCGCCCATATTCGTTGTCCCATGCGGACACTCTACGACTCCCGCATTTCCATTCTGTTACGACCTAGGGTGCCGACCTAGGGTGCCGACCTAGGGTGCCTGGCTTACACATACGCGCAATATTTGAACGAAGCCACCTCAAAGAATTGCGCGTATGTGTAAGCCAGGCACCGGCCTAGGTGTAGGACTCGAGGTGGGCGGTGAGGCCGGCGCGGCGGGCGAGGGAGACGGCGGAGTCGAAGAGCTTTTCGGCCTCGGGGGTTCGACCGCGGGCGTGGAGGATCTCGGCGAGAGACTTGCGAGCCAGAATGAGGCCGCGGTCTTCACCGCCGCCTGAGAAAGCGACGAGGGCGGCGCGGTAATGGCGCTCGGCTTGAGGGAGGTTGCCGCGGCGTTGATGGATTTGGCCGAGGCCCCAGTCCACGAATGCCAGGTCGACACGATCATCGAGGCCGGCATAAAGCGTATAGGACGCGCGGTAGTTTTTCTCGGCTTGCGCAAGAAGACCCATTTGCCGAAGACAATTGGCGAGGCCGCAATGCGCGTAGGCCCGTCCGAATAGATCCGGCCCCTTGCGCAGGCGCTTGCCGGCCTCCACATAGGCTCGCCGAGCCTCGGGGAATAGGCCGCGGACGCGGGCTATCCCGCCCAAGCCGAACAAAGCGTAGGCCTCCCCCTCCGCGTCGCGGCCGCGGCGAAAGGACGCGAGCGATTCCTTGAAATCCCGATGCGACCCGGCCAAATCCCCGGAGAAGCGGCGGGAGCCGGCAATGGCCCAGAGAAGGAATCCGACGGCGGACCAGTCGCGGCGCCGGCGCGCGACCGCGAGCATCGGGAGCAGGGCCTTCAGGGCGGGACGATGCCGGCTCTCTGCGCGCAGTACGAGGGCGTCTTCAAGGGAAAGCGTCTCGAGATCGGCGCCGGGAATGCGGCGGGCCTGGGCCAGCGAGCGACGCGCGTCGGCGGTCGCCCCCAGGCTGCGGGAACAGCGCGCGAGCCCGAGCCAGGCGTCAAACGCCAGATCGCAGTCCTCGCGATCGACACGCTTCAAGGCGGAGCGATACGCCTCGCCGGCGCGGCCGAAATAACCTTGGCCACGCAGGGCTTCTCCCAGAATCAGCAGGCGCTCGGATTCAAGGGCAGCCGGCACGGCGCGCTTCAGGAGAGCCAGGGCGCGGTCCGGGCGGCCGACGGCGCAGAGCTCGCGGGCGGATTCAAGGCGCGTGTAAGGATCAGTCACGGGGAGATTATAGCAATCCGTTTCCTGTCAGGGCGCTCCTCGGGGACGCGTGATTTCTTATTGAAATATGATCTCAATAAGGCTATACTCAACTCATGACTCTCGATA
>JAYTSX010000306.1:0-14154 GCA_043745445.1 Elusimicrobiota bacterium | reverse complement strand
CGCGACCTCGGCCGTGAGCCCCTGAACACGCAGAGCGGTCTTCGCCTGCGCTCGGTCTTTTCGCGCGAAATCGGACCGGCCAAGGCTCTGCTCCAAGGCGAGCTGTGGAACAATTACTTCTTCCTGACCAAGCAAGACACCGCGGGCGACCTGCGCTTGGAAGGCGACTTCAACGTCAAGCTTCGCATCCCCGTGCGCAAGTACCTGTCGGTGGCGCCCTTTTTCGATTTCTACTGGTTCCAGCTCAAGACGCGCCCGAACAAGGGCTACAGCATGACCATGGGCGTGTCCATCGGCTTCTCGCGGCTGTGGAAACCACAATACGAGGACTTTTAGTGCGCGCCGTCAGTCTTATCGCCAGCGCGACCGAGATCGTAAGCGCCTTGGGGCTTGAGAGCACGCTCGTCGGACGCTCCCACGAATGTGATTACCCGAGGTCCGCCCGGCTTCTCCCAAAAATAACCGAGCCCGCGATCGACATCAACGGAACCAGCGCCGAGATCGACCGGCAGGTGCGCGAGTCCGCGCGTGACGCGCTGTCGATTTACCGCGTGGATGACGCCTTGCTCGCCTCGCTTAAACCCGACGTCATCATCACGCAGACGCAGTGCGAGGTGTGCGCCGTGAGTCTCAAAGATGTGGAGGCGGCGCTCGCCAAACGACTCGGCCTCACGCCTCGGGTCGTCTCCCTCAATCCCAACTCCCTCGCCGATTTGCGCGCCGACATCCGCCGCGTCGCGGCGGCGCTCGGTGCGCCAATGAACGGCGAAGAACTTATATCCGTGCTCGATGATCGCATGGACCGAGCCGCGGCACGCGTCAAAGCCCTTGTCCGGCGCACCGTCGTCGTCGTCGAGTGGATGGACCCGATCATGTCCGCCGGAAACTGGACGCCCACCTTGGTCGCGCGCGCCGGCGGCGAGGAACTGTTCGGCGTCGCGAACCGGCATTCCGGGACGATGACGTGGGATGAGCTTAAACAAGCCGACCCCGAGGTCCTAATCATCGCTCCCTGCGGATTCGATCTGGCGCGGACCAAGGGCGACCTATCGGCACTCACCGCCCATCCCGGCTTTTCCGGCTTACGCGCCGTACGCGAGCGCCGCGCCTATCTCGCCGATGGAAACGCCTTCTTCAATCGTCCCGGGCCTCGCGTCGTTGAAACCCTGGAGGGCCTCATTGAAATGATCCATCCGGAAGTACCCGGCTTCGCCCGCAAGGGCGAGGTCTACGAGCCCCTGTAGGCCTTCGGTCCCAAATGGACATGGGCTGTCTAGCGGTCGATTCCGGCCCATAACGGCGCCCAACACCCCCTCCTCGACGATCTAAAATCGATTTATGATCGCGGCACTTCTGCTTTTGCTGACCATCCCGCTCCACGCGGGCGTCGTGCGCGCACCCGTCGAAATGCCTCATTCGTTTTTTTCCATGGACGCCGGCGCTGCCGTTCCGCTGTTGCCGTCGTATCTGAGCGTCGCCAATCCCGCCGACGCCCTCCAACTCACCGCCATCCTTCAAGCGGCCCAGGCCTCTCCGACCGCCGTCGCCGTGCTAGCCCAGGTCGCGCAGGCGGCCGAGGTCCGCGGCCGCCCGGTCGTCGTCGAAGTCGTGGCGATGAAGGAAAGCGGAACCTACAACCTCGACTGGGGCATCCTGAGCCTGCGCCACGGCGATATGAAGGATGGGCCGCGCGCGCACCTACCAAAAGATCTTCGCGCGCGACTAAGCCGCGCCGGTCAGCGCGGCCTCAAACAGAATCTCATACGCGTGCCCAAACGGCGCGGGCTTGCTCGCATACAGGCTGATCTTCGTGACCGGCCGTCGCAGATTTAAAACGGGCTCCGCCTTAAGCGCGGCGACAAATCCGGGCGGGGCGACGGCGTCCCGGTTGCGCCCCAAGGTTATGTGCGGGGCATAGGGCCGCGGCTCGTCGCGGCCGACAAGCCCGGCGGCCCGCTCGATCGCACTCATCCCCTCGCTGAGCCCGATCCAAATGACGCGCGCTTCCTCGAATGAATCGAACGCGCCCACGCCGCCGTAGACGATCTCAAACGGCGCGATGTGCGCCGCGGCGCGCATCATCACTTCCTGGATTTCAGGCAACTTCTCCTCGGTCGTCGCCCCGAACCAGCGCAAGGTCGTGTGCATGTCGCGCGGATCCACCCAACGCACATTGCCGCCGGCGCAGCGCAGCCGCGCGACAGCCGCGGCGGCGGCCGATTTAAGCTCTTCGTCTGCGGCGACGGCAATGAATAGACGCATAAGAAGTTAAACTATAGCTCATGAAATGCGTTGTGACCCGGGTTCTGTCCTCCTCCGTTCTGATCCGTGACGGCTCCCGGTCGGGTGAGCGCCGTTCGATCGGACCCGGTCTTCTCATCCTCTTGGGCGTCGGCCTCGAGGACGACGAGGCCTCGGCCAAAAAACTCATCGACAAGATTCTCGCCCTGCGGATTTTCTCCAACGATCAGGGCAAGTTCGACAAATCCGTAGTCGACATCAAAGGCGAGATCCTTCTTATTTCGCAGTTCACTCTCTGCGCCTCCCTTAAAGGCGGCCGCCGCCCGGACTTCACCGCCGCCGCGCGCCCCGAAAAGGCGGAGCCGCTGTATCGCCGCGCCGCTGAGCTTCTCGCCTCCCCGGGCCTCACGCTGCGCACCGGCGAGTTCGGCGCGTCCATGGCGGTTGAGTCCGTCAACGACGGGCCCGTCACCATCATCGTCGACACCGCGCAATTCTAAGCTCGCAACCTCCTAGGCCTTTCGGGCAATATTAAAAATATATGTTGTTTTTATTGTGTTTTTCGAGTTGACCGACATCAATTACATAGGTTGACCACTCTCATCGGTGATTCCGGCCGCGCCGCCTATACTGTAGGGGCAATGAACACCAAGATGATGACGTTCGTCTCGACCCTCACTTTGATCCTCGCGACCTCGGCCTCGGCGCAGATGATTTCGATTCTTCCCGGCGGACGCGGCAATCTGTACATCGGCACGCCGACGACCTTGCCCGGCCCGATGAGCAACATCACGATCAGCCCGCGCATCACCCTTCCCGCGCCCCTGCTCGCCCCCTCCATCACGGTGGCCCTCGCTCCCGCTCCGGTCCCGGCCCAGATTCCGGTCCCTGTCCTGCCGATTCTCCCCGTCACTCCCGTGGTGCCCGCCCTTCCCGTGTCCGTGATCCCCGAGCACATGTGGAACTTCGCGATGCACGACAATGTCCCGCTGCCTTTCCCCTCCGCCCTTCGCGCCCAACTCTCGGCGCCCTCCAAGGACGGCTCGGCCAAGGATGCCGCGGCCTCCCGCGAGAAGCTCGACAATGTCTTCGACGGCCGAAAGCTCCCGTCTGAAAAGACAGACGACCTCGGCCCGGTGCGCTCAGACCGCCACCAGAGCCTCCCCGAGCACGACCTCGAAAGCGAGATCGGCGCGTACTAATCGTCAGGCCGTAAAAAAGGAAAGGGCCCCGCGCGAGCGGGGCCCTTCTTCTTTCCTCCGTGTTAGGCTCACATCTCTTGCGCTCGTACGGATGTTCGACTATACTAAGGCATGTTCGTCGCGAGCGAAGATTACAACGATGTCGGGCTGAAGCTCGATGAAAGGCTGATCAAGAGACCGGCCGCCACCTTTTTTCTGCGCGCGACGGGCTCGGCCCCCGACGCGGATGTTAAGGACGGAGACCTCCTGATCGTGGACCGTGCCGAACCTCCCACCCCAGGGCGCGTCATCGTGGCGGTGGTGCGCGGCGAGATGCTGACCCAGCGCCTGCCCCCGGGCTGGCGCGAAGATGACGGCCTTGAGGTCTGGGGCGTGGTCACCTTCGTCGTGCGCGCGCCTTGAGCGTGCCCGCCTTCGCACTCGTCGACTGCAACAACTTCTTTGTCTCCTGCGAGCGCGCGTTCCGACCCGAACTTGAATCGCGCCCGGTCATCGTGCTGTCCAACAACGACGGCTGCGTGATCTCCCGCTCCGAGGAAGCCAAGGGTCTGGGCATCGCTATGGGCGCTCCCTTTTTCGAGGTCCGCGCGATCGTCGTCGAGCACAAGGTCGCCTCGATCTCGGCCAATCACGAACTGTATGTGGACATGTCACGGCGCGTCTGTGCCGTGCTCAAACGCCACGCGCCGGTCATCGAAAACTATTCGATCGACGAATCGTTTCTCACTTTCCCCGACGACCGGGAACTCGAAGCGAGAGCTCACGCCATGCGCGCCGAGGTGCGCCGGTGGACCGGCCTCCCCGTGGCCGTCGGCCTGGCGCCGACGAAAGCGCTGGCCAAGCTCGGCTCCGATAAGGCGAAGAGGGGAAACGGCGTGATGACTTTGCTCGACGCGAAAATCCGCGAGGCGCTATTAAACGAGACGCCCGTGACGCAGATCTGGGGCATCGCCAAACGCTCCGCGCTCCGGCTCGCACCGTACGGCGTCCGCACCGCCGGGGATTTCACCCGCATGCGTGATGCCCAAATCCAATCGATCCTCGGCATCGGCGGTCTCAAGCTCGCCCACGAGCTGCGCGGAATTTCGTGCCTCACTTTGGCCGACGTGCCGGCGGCCCGCCAAACGATGACCGTTTCGCGCTCATTCGGCAATCCCGTCTATGGCCTCGAGGCTCTTCAATCCGCGCTGGCGACTTTCACGGCCCGCGCCGCCGAGCGCGCGCGGCGGCACGGACTGCGCGCGGGCGAGCTCAATGTTCATTTTGGATGGCGCGAGGACGACCGGCCCGTCATGGATGGGGATTCGGTGCGGCTTTCCCCGACCAACGACACACCGGCCTTAATTCGCGCGGCGAAAGCCCTCGCGGAGAAGCTGTTCGTCGAAGGACGCCCCTACAAAAAGGCCGGGATCGTGCTGAGCGGCCTCGAGCCCGCGGACACCGCGCAAAGCGAGTTCTTCGATGACGGATCCGCGGAGAAATCCACGCGCCTGTCCCAGACGGTCGACCGGCTCAACGCCTCGCTGGGAGCGGGCGCTCTGCGCTACGGCGGTGAAAAATCATCAACCGCCTGGGGCTCGCGCTGCGAAAGCCAATCCCCCTGCTGGACGACGCGCTGGGAAGATTTAAAGACCGTTCGTCCGTCGATGTGAGCGCGCGTAGCGCACGCCATGCCGAGGCACTTCGCGACGAACGATCATCGCGGCGGCGCTGAGCAGCATCATTCCGGCGATTCCTAGAAAAAGGCAGAAGAGCATGCCTTCCTGCGACGGGAGAGCGGGGTTGGTTCCTTGCCCGGCGACGGCGGCGACCATCATGATGTTCATTCTCGGTGTACTCCTAGTCGGGGGGCGCCGACATTTGGAGTATGCCCGAGGCCTGTTACGATGACATGTCAGGACCTCGTAACTAGAGTCACTAACCGCGTCAGCGGCGGCGGCGCTTGTTCTTGTTCTGCCAGGGGGACGGCTTGGCGGGCTTGTTCTTATTCTGCCAAGGCGTGACGCGGATCTGATTGGGCAGGGAATCCTTCACGGGCTCGAGCTCAATGCGGCCCAGGGCCTCGTCGACGCCCGTCAGCTTCACCTTCAGCTTTTGGCCGATCGTCGCGTTGGCGCCGCGCCACAAGCCGACAGCGCCGGAATCGGGCAGGGACACGAAGGCGCCCGCCGTGGTCACGTTGATGACGACGCCATCGAACTCCTGTCCCACGGAGCGGCCCAGGATCGCGGCGCGCGCCATGTCCACGGCCTTACGCTCGGCCTCGGCGGCTCCGCGTTCACGCTCGGAGCAGTGCACGGCCAGTCCTTCGAGGTCGATGCCGGACACGTGACTCGTCTTATCGCCCTTGAGCAGGCCTTTCACGGCGCGATGCACGACGAGGTCGGGGTAGCGGCGGATCGGCGAGGTGAAGTGACAGTAATCCTTCGAGGCGAGGCCGAAGTGGCCGCCCGCCTCCGCCGTATAGCGCGCCTGTTTCAGGCTGCGGATGACTTGGATATTGGCGGTTTCCTCGAAAGGATGCCCGACCGCGGCGGCGAGCAGGCTTTGTAGGCCTTCCACCGGGTGCGCCACGAGAGAAGTCTTGGCGATGATGCCGAGTTGGCCCATCTCTTCCTGAAGCGCCTGCAGGCGCACCGGGTCCGGCGTCTCGTGCAGACGGCGCATGAAAGGGACCTTGTTCTTTGACAAGGTGCGGGCGACGGCCTCGTTGGCCGCGACCATGAACTCCTCGATCAAACGATGGCTGTCGAGCCGGGGCCGCTTAACGACGATGAGCGGCAGGCCCTGCTCATCCATCTTGACGTAGTACTCGGTCGTCATGAAGTCGAGGGCGCCGCGGCGCATGCGGACTTTCGTCAGCATCTTGGCGAGGGTCGCCATCTTCAGGACCACGGCTTTGACTTCCGGGGTCACGCGTTCGACAGGCTTACCGTCCACGACGTCCTGCACTTCTTCATATGTAAAACGCCGGCAGGAACGAATGACGGTCTCCTGGACCTCGACCTTGCCGGGCGCGCCGTGCGCGTCGAGCTCGAGCCAGCAGGTCACGGTCAGGCGCGGCACATCGGGGCGCAACGAGCAAAGATGATCAGATAATTTTGGCGGCAGCATCGGGATCACGCGGCCGGGAAGGTACACGCTCGTCGCGCGCTTGACCGCCTCCGCGTCGATGGCAGAGCCGCGCTTAACGTACTCGGCCACGGCGGCGATATGCACGCCCAGCCGCCAGGAACCGCCGGGCAGCTCCTCAAGGGAGACGGCGTCGTCGAAATCCTTCGCGTCGGCACCGTCGATCGTAAAGACCGGAAGGTGAAATAATTCTTTGCGCCCGGCCCACTGCTCGGGCGTCGGGTCCAGGCCCATGCGATCGGCCTCGTTCTCGACCGACTTCGGGAATGTCGTGTCGATTTCCTTCGAAGCGAGCGTGGCGCTTAAGCGCACGGCAGGCTCGGAGGCTTTACCGAGAATCTTGGTGACGGTACCGGCCGCGGGGGCACTGGGTGTGGGCCAGCGCTCGATCTTCAGCGCGACGAGGACGCCGGACTCCGGGTTGCCCGCGCCGGGCGCGAAACCGAGCACGAGGAGGGCCTGGGATTCGTCGGAGCCTTCGGGGAGAACCGCCCAATATTTCCCGGCCTTGCGCAAAAATCCGATCGCGGTCGTGCGCGCGCGCGTGATGACTTCGACAATCTCGCCCATGCGCTTGCCGTTGCGCTCTCCGCCGAGACGGACCTTGACGCGGTCGCCGTCCATGGCAAGGCCAAGCGTAGGGCCGCTGACGAACACGTCCGCCGCGCCGACGACCTCCGAGATCAGGAACCCAAAGCGCCCCTTGTGCTGCAGCTTGCCGTCAAGAAAAGTCCCGCCCCCCGAGCTCTTGCCGCCGCCCCGGTTGCCGCCCTTCTGGCTCTGATGCCCGCCCCGTCCGCGTCCTCTCATAATCCGATTATGACAGTTATGGTGTCAGGCTTACCGGTATTAGGCTTCGGTTTGCCAGATGAGGATTTCGGAACCTTGGGGGCCGGCGGTCCAGAGGGGGGTGCCAGCGCGGACGAGGCGCGCGGCGTCGCCTTGGGAGAGGTTGCCGGCGCCGGCGAGCATGCCGGCACCCTTGGCGACGAACAGGTGCACGTGAGAGGCGTCGGGGACCTTGACGAGTTCCCCCGCCTTAAGGCGTCCCGCCCATAAGGTGGCGTCCTTTTGGCGGATGCGGATGGCGGCCAGGTCCTTGTTGCCGGAGGCAACGGGCACTAACCCGCCCTTAGCGAGTTGGGAATTAATGTCGAGCTGTTCATAGCCGGGGGTGATCCGCTCGGTGTCCGGGGGAACCCACATCTGCACGAGGTGCGCGCGTGAATCTCCTTTCGCGTTCATCTCGGAATGGTAAATGCCTGTGCCCGCGCTCATACGCTGGGCCAGGCCCGGATAGATAATCCCGCTGTTGCCCATTGAGTCCTTGTGCTCGACTTCTCCCTCAAGCATCCAGGTGACGATCTCCATATCCTGATGAGGATGCGTCGAAAATCCTTTCATCGGATCGATGAAGTCCTCGTTGTTGACGAGCAGAAGGCCGTGATGGGTGTTCGTCGCGTCATAGTGGGAGCCGAAGCTGAAACTGTGATTTCCATCGAGCCAGGAAATTTCGGTGTGAAAGCGGTCACCCGCCTTTCTGATCTCGATAAAACCGTCGTTGGTGTTCTTCACGCCACACCGCTGGCCTGGCGAAAGGCCGCGACGAACTCCGCGCCCGAGGCCGGGCGCTTCGTGGGATCCGGATCGAGCGCCGCCGCGAAAAAAACATCGAGGCTCGCAGGAAGCGCGGTGTCGCGTTGCGTGGCGGGCGTGAAGGTCTGGCGCAGCTTCTGCTCAAGAAAATCCGGTCCCGGGAAGGGGCGCACGCCGGTGACCATCTCGTAAGCCATGACGCCAAGCGCATAAAGGTCGGACGCCTTTGAGACCGAGCCCATGCCCTGCTCGGGCGCCATGTAGGGCGGGGTGCCGGAAGCGCCGGTGCGGGTCATGCCCGTCGCAGCAGAGGCCTGATGCGCGATGCCGAAATCCATCACCTTGACCGCGCCATCGCGCCCGACCATGACATTTGAGGGCTTTAAATCCCGGTGGATGATCTTGCGCTCGTGCGCATAGTCGAGCCCGGAGGCGATCTCACTCAGGATTTTCGCCGCTTGAGGCGGCGGCAACTTGCGGCTCGCATAAATGACCTTGTCGAGCGTGCGGCCCTCGACGAATTCAAAGACGAGGAGGTGCTCGCCCCGCTCGTCGAGGACCGTGTAGATCTCGGCGAGATTGGGATGCTTGAGCTGGGCGACGAGGCGAGCCTCGCGCAGGAAGCGGGCGCGGTCGTCCTCCGTCGTGATCGCATCGCGTTGGAGCTGTTTGATCGCCACGCGACGCTCAAGCCTCTGGTCGAACGCGTCGAAGACCACGCCCATGCCGCCGCGGCCAAGCTCCCCGTCGATGCGAAAATTCCCACCGACGACGTCGCCGCGGCCGATCGTGCGCGGAGGCTTAGGCCCGGGCGGAGGTGCCTGCTCGGTCGCGAGTACTGTGGCGAGCTCTGTCGCGTGTTGCGGTGCCGCGCGGCGCGCCAGGAGCACGACAATAACCATGAGGACAAAACCCACGGCCGCCGAGCCGATGACCCACACCTCCTTCGCAATCGGCTTGCCGCGCTGCGCGCCGACATCGCCAAACAAGTCGGCCGCGTCCCCGGCTAAGGCGGCCTTTAGCGTCGACTCAAACCGTGGATCAAGCGCGGCCGCCGCGCGAAGTGCGGCGAGCATTCCCTCGCGGTCGCCCAGACCGCCGAGAGCGAAGGCCTTGTTCACAAATGCGACGGCATTTTTTGGATCGATGTCGAGGGCCTCGTTTGCCGTCGCGAGCGCGCCCCGAAAGTCCTTGAGCTTGTTCTGGGCGGTCGCCTTCGCGTTGAGCAGATTTAGGTTTCCGGGAAACTCCCGCAATGCCTCGTTGCAAAGAATGATGACCTGGGGCGCGTCGCCGGCCGCCTTCACCTCCTCGATGCGCACGAGCCAGGCCTGAAGCGCGCCCGGTCCGGGAGCCATAGCGCCACCGCCCAAGTCGCCCCGTAAAAGCTTCGACCGGGAGTTCACATCGAGCGTGACTTCGCGGTTCGCGGGTCCGGGCTTGAGACCGTCGCCCACATTGCCCTTCGGACCGCTGGCCAGACCGGCGCGGCACGCGAGCGACTGGATCTTGATCGCCTTGGCATCCTTGGGATTCTCGGTGATGGCGGCCGTGGCGGATTCGCAAGCGGCCGCGACATCGCCCATCTGAAGCTCCACGCCCGCCTTGATCGCCAGGTTTGAGCCTTCGCCGGCGAAGCCCGAAACCTTAGGCGCAACGCCGGAGCCGACCTCTTGCGCAGCGGTGACGCCTCCGGGCGCAGCGGCGCCGCCTGGAACGACCACGCCGCCCGGCCCAGCGGAATCCCCCCCCACGGAGTTCTGCGGGGGCGCGACGGCCACGGTGCGCGAAGAGTCCTCTCCTCCACCTACCTGAGCCCCTTTATGAAGGCCGCCCAAGTCCGGATTCGAGAGATCGGTATTAATCCCGCTCCCCTTTTTCGGAGGAATCATCGGCGGCGGCGGAGCGCCCATGCTTTTGCCGCCGTTGCAATTGGGATTAAGGGCCGCACTCGGCAACGAGCAGGCATCAATCGTGGTGGTGTTTGAGACTGAACTGGCGAAAGCGGCCGCAGGACGCAAGGTGCCGATCGACAATGTCAGCACGAACAGGCGGATGGCTAAATTCTCTCGAGAAATATTGGGGGACACGCCTGCTGAGTGTAGCCCCCGGACGCCGCCCCGTCAACCCTGGCGCTTTAACGGTCAGCGGCCCGGATTAAAATCTTCAGGCGCGGCGTGAGCGTCGAGGTGGTCGTCGGGCGTGGGCGCCCACGCCTGCGCGCGGATGCGGGCGAAGTAGGCCGCGAAGCCGGCGACATCATCGGGCGCGTCGAGGAACATCGCGTTCTCGTAATTGTTCTTTTCCCCGTTGCGGGTCCAGTTAAATGATCCCGCTTCCACGAGGGCGCCGTCGAACACCGCGAATTTGTTGTGCATCACGCCCTTTTCACCGTCCTTGCCGCTCGAGAGCAGAAGGTCGAAGCCGTTCTCCGCGAACCACCGCATCTCGGAGAGGAACTTATACTGATCCGCGTCAAAAACAACGCGAACCTTCACGCCGCGCTCCTTGGCGCGCAGCAACGCGTCGCGCAGGTCTTCGGAGGTGAAGGAGAAATTGGCCAGGTCGATCGTGGCCTTCGATGCGTTAATCGCGCGCACGAGATGCGCGGTCACCCCGCCCGGAGAGAAGGCCTGCGCCGGAAAATCTTCCCCGTTAAATAGAACGGGGCGGGCGCCATCCTGCGGCGCGGGCGGCAGTCCGGGATGCGGCTCGCCCTCGGGAATCGGCGTCGGGATCGGCGGCGCCTTGCTCGTAATTTTCGCGGCGATCGACCACATCCAATTCATGTACGACTGATAGGCGTCGATGCGGGTCCGCTCCGCGTGGAACATCGCGTTCTCCCAATGCCAGGCGTCGGCGGCGTGGGTCCAGTTGAACGAGCCCGTCTCCAACATCTGACCGTCGAAGATCGCGACCTTATTGTGCATGATGCCGAACATATCGCCGCCGCGGAGCATCTTCATCTCAAAACCAAGGTCAATGAGCTGCTGCACCTCAGGAGTGCGCTTGTCGCGCGGCTTCTCCGGAAAAATGTGGGTCTGGTTCATCAGGATGCGAACCTTCACGCCGCGGGTCTTGGCGCGCACGAGGGCGGCGGCGATATCGCGCAGGGCGAGGCCGTGGATGGCGATGTCGATGGAAATCTGGGCGGCGTCGATCGCGCGAATCAGATGGCCGGCGATCGAGGTTTGGTCGGAGAACATGCGCGCGGGAAGGGACACTCCATTGAGCGCCACGGACTCACCGCGCAGAGCCCGCGCGGGGTTGGTCGGGACAGGAGCGTCGGCCTTCGCGGCCGCGCCGTCGAACAGGCCCTGAAGTTCTTGGACGGCCTCAGGGGAAGCGGGGCCGACCTTGCCGAGCACGGAGCCCGTCGCGCGCAAAGAGTCCACGGGTTTGGCGGGGGCCAGCGCCGCCGGTAACAAGACGGCGGGCGCCACCAGGACGGGAACAAGCGCGGGAGCAAGGGACGGCGCTAAGCTTGGAGTCAGCGCCGCGGCGGACAATAACGGGGAGATGGAAAGCGCGGGGGCGGACCATTGCGCGGCCGGCGCTAACGGCACGCTGACTCCGCTGATGGACGCCGCCGGCAGAGAAATTTTTACCTGGGCCGAGGATGACGACACCAGGGACATCAAGACGACGATGACGGCGAAACGGCGGAGCGTGTTCACCATAAGCCAAGTCTAACCCACTCAAGCCGAATTCCCGGGTCCGGAAGGCCCAACATTGCTGACGGCAAAAGGCCTAGGCGCAACGCGACGATAGTTATACGATGACAGCGTGAAGATTCATATCGGCGCCTACGCCGCCGCCCTGGGACTCGATGAAGCCGCGGAAACCGCCCTCTACGCCGGCATCGCCGCGATGGATGTGGCCGGACTCGAGCAGCCCTTCTTCGGAACCTTGCATCGCCGCGACGAAGGCTGGCTCATCGGTCAAATTCGCCCGGACTGGAGCCTCGTCCTGACGACCTTGCCCGGCGCGATGGATCGGCTCAACGCCAATAAGAATTTCGGCCTGGCCAGCGCCGACCCCGACGGCCGAAAACTCGCCCTTGATTACATTGAGTTGGCGCGCCTGGCGGTCGAACATCTCCACCGCGCGCTCGGTCGCCGCGCCGTGCGCGCCGTGATGGTGCATTCGGCGCCGCGCCTTGGCGGCTCGGGCGCGAAGTCCTCGCTCGAGGGCTTCGCCGATTCGCTCGCCGACCTTCGCGGGCGAGACTGGCAGGGCGCGAAGCTCCTCGTCGAGCATTGCGACGCCGCCCTTCCCGGCCAGGAGCCCGACAAGGGGTTCTTGAAAATCGAGGACGACGTGATAGCGGCGAAACTGTCCTCCGGGAAAACACCCGTCGGCGTGGCGATCAACTGGGGCCGCTCCGCCCTTGAAACAAGAACCGCCGAAGGCCCGCTCGCTCACATCGCCCGCGCCGTTCAGTCCGATCTTCTCGGCGCCTTGTTTTTTTCCGGCGTCACTCCGAAAGACCCCGAATTCGGAACATGGCGCGACAGCCACGCCCCGTTCTCAACAACCACTCCAAACTCCCTGCTAACTCCCGCCGCCGCCCAAGCCGCCCTCGCCGCCGCACCATTCTGCCCCCTCATCGGCCTCAAACTCCAAACCAAGCCCGCCACCCTCACCATCCCCCAGCGCCTCGCCGTCATCCAAGACGGCCTCAACGCCCTGAAATAGGTGTCAGGCTTACCGGTTACAGTATTTAAAGCTCAGCGCTTTTGAATGCGGCCGCGATTGAGCGCCGCGGGATACTTAAGGGCGTTCTTCTTCATCTTGTCGAGCGACGCCTCGACGAGGTCGATGCCGAAGTGGTCGCCAATCTTTTTGAGGTAGATGTAGGTGTCGGCCAGTTCCTCGGCGAGATGGGCGCGCTGCGGGGGCGTCAGTTTCTTGGCCTGGGCGGGCGTGAGCCACTGGAAGATTTCGACGACCTCGGCGGCCTCTTTGACCATCGCCATCGCGAGGTTCTTAGGACCGTGATATTTCCCCCATTTGCGTTCACGGGCGAAGCGGGCGATCGTCTCGTCGAGTTCGGCGCGGCGGTCTTTCATACCGTCATTATCGCATAGGTCGCCGCTCTGGAATACTGTAACCGGTAAGCCTGACACCAAACGTTTACGGCTTGAACTCCATTTTGCGGCTGACTTCCTCGAGGATGTCCATGGCGCCGCGCCCAGGGGCGCCGCCCATCACGCCCTTCCAGAGCGACTCCATTTGCTGACGCTTGACCGCGTCCTGGGGCCACCAGGCCATCGCGACCATTCGCTCGAGCGCGGGCTTCTGCCACGAGACATTCAACGGCACGGCTTCCAGAATCTCGCGCGCTTCCTTCTTCTGACCTAAGTCGTGCAGCACGCAACCTAAAAACTGCCGGGCCTGCCAGTCTTCCGGGTCGAGCTCGACGGCGCGCCGTAGAGCGGCTTCCGCGTCGGGATGGGACTGCGACCACTGGCACGCGCCCAGCCCGAACCACGCCTCGCCCCATTTCGGGGAAATCTCGGCGGCTCTTTCGTAAAAGGGCAGAGCCTCGCCGCTGCGTTTCTTCATATAAAACAGCCGACCGAGCCGGCATAAGGTCTCGGCGTCATGCTTGGCCGGACCGTCGGACGCGTCCTTGGCCGCCGCCTTAGCCTGAACGAACATGCCTCGGCCGAGATACGCCTCGACCAGGCCCGAGAGCACATCTTCGATCTGCGTCGAGGTCCCGCGTAAGCCTTCCAGGATTTCACTCGCCCGGACATACTCGCTGAGGCGGTTAAGCGTCAACGCCCGTCCCAAGTTCAGCTCCGCGTCGCCGGGGAACTTTCGCGCGCCTTCCTCGAAAATAGCGAGCGCCGCTTCCGCATCGTCCGCCAAGAGCAACTCGAGTCCTCGGTCCTGATACTCACCGCTCGATTGGATGGACATAAACCCTCCTCGCCGTTTCCGTCTCGGAGGCCTCGGAGCCGCGCCTTATAAAGGA
>JAYTSX010000305.1:0-3787 GCA_043745445.1 Elusimicrobiota bacterium | reverse complement strand
TTCGTGAGCTCAGCGGGGGTGATGACGCGCAGGATGTTGTCGCCGACCTGGTCGGTGGTCAGCTTCATCATCGACAGCGCGGTGCGAAAAGCTTCGTTGAAAGGAACGTCCGTCAGGTGCAGGGTCAGCGAACCCGCGACATCAGGCCCGAAGACGATGTTGATTTTGGCCTTCGCCGCGAGAAGGTGAATCACGTCGCGGATGTCGGTGTTGTCGAAATCAAGCGTCACGATGTCGCGCGGCAGGCGGCTCATGATGTCGCGGAAGATGCGGCCGCCGGGAGAGCGCTGGGCCCGATCCTCTTCGACTTCGCCGGAAGGATCGACCTTGGTCTTAGAAATGTCGGAAGCCTGAGCGGTGGCGGCAAGCTCCTGCGTCATCGTCGAATCAAGACCGGCCCGCTTCATGGCCTGCGCGGCCGTGACATTGAAGCGCGGTTTGCCTTTGGACGAGGAGTCGGGCCCGGCCTTGGCGGTCGAGGGTTGCGCCGACAGCGTCGCGGCTTCGTCGATGACCGGCAAAGTGGCTGCGGCCGCAGGTGCGGGCTCAGGGGACGCGGACGCCTTAATGGCCGCGGCACGCTTGGCGACGACGGGCTTGACGAGCGGAAGCTTGGGCGCCGGTGCGGGAACAGGCGCGGCGGCAGCGGCTTTAGGCGCGACGGCGGCGGCTTTGGGCGCCGCGGGCGTCCCCTCTTCGACAGAGCCGACGATCTGCACAGTGAGTCCGGCCTTTGTCGTGCCGACCTTGTAGCCCGCCATCTTGACGAGATCCATCACAACACGGGTGATTAGGCGAGGCGATTTCTCGAACTGGCTCGAGCGAACGCCTGATAGAAGAGAGCCCTTGCCTTTGGCCGACTGGGTCGGTCCCTCGTGCTTGGTGTCAAGAAGTTCCATCACGAGGCGCGGAGGCGTCTGGGTCAGAAAGCTGTTGTAGAGAACGGCGGTGCTGAGCTTGATCGTGACGAGATCATCAGTGACCTCAACACCTTGGAAGACGGCCGGAGCCGGCGCGGCATCAGCGGCCAAAGCCGGGATGACGCCCGCGGGAACGGCGAGGATGACGGCAAGTGCCGCGGACAGGGCTTTCTTCATTTGGTGATTGATCATAGATTCTCCGCGGCTACGGCTTCTGCTTCTCTTTATCATCCTCGCCGAGACGGAACACCTGGACATCCTTGTCGGGCGTGATGAGCTCCACGGTCTTCTGCTTCAATTTAATGGCGCCGGCAATGCCGGCGACGGGCTTGTTGCGTTCGTTATAAAGCTTCCCGCCGCGCAGGAGATACGAGCCGCCGGTCTCGGCGGTGAACATCGCGTAATCAACCTTTGAGTCCTTCATGATGCCGCGCAAAGTCATGCCGTGAATGTCCACGATCTCGGGGCCGTCGATTTTCGCGTCCGTGACGCGGCGCGTGCTGGTGCCGCCCATCGCCGCCGGCAGAAAAGGATCCCGCACGCGGTCACCCGTATAGAGGCTCGAAACGGTCTGGGTCGAAGTGCCGATCGGCATCTGCGCGGCTCCGGTCGATTTCACTACGACGGCCGGCGACGGTGCCGGCCCCGCCAAGGCGGGGCCGGCCGTCGCAAGGAGTAAAGCGAGAGTGAAGATGATCATCCTTTATACTGGTACGAAAGCAGAGTGAAGGTCACGGTCATATCCCCGACCCCGTCGGCCGCCGGATAATTGATGTCCTTGATGTTGAAGATGCGCTCCTCAAGAGCGACGGCGGCCAGGAACCGGCCGATGTTGTGATAAGAGCCACGGATCGCCAAAGGATACTGCAGCTCGGTGAAATAGGTCTGGCTCTTCATCGGCCCGGGCGTAAAGCTCTGGATGATCACGCGGTTCTTTTGCGCGAGCGATGAAATGGCCAACAGGATGTCAGGCACGGACTTCGTCTTCGGCAGCCTCTTCTCGGCCTCCGCCGCGCGTTCGTTGAGGCTCGCGATTTCGGCCTGCAGGCGCTCGAGGCGGGCGGCCTGCTGTTTGGCCTTCACGATTTTGGCCTCGATCTGTTCAATTTTCTCAGTCGCCTCGGCCTTGGCCTGCGCGATGGGCAGCCAGAAAAATTTCACATAGACGCCCGCAAAAACGACAAACAGCACGGCCCCCGCGCCGAGATACTGCTGCTGCTGCTTCGAGAGTTGCATGGCCATTTTATTTGCTCGTGTAGGTCGCCGTCATCGCGAAGTTGTAAGACGTGCCCGCGGCGGTCACGGCGCCAAGCTCGATGGACGCGAATTTGGCGTTCTTCTCCATGGTCTTCACCCACGCCGCGATGTCTTCATTGGAGTTTGCGATGGCGGAAATCACCAGCTTGACGGTGCCGGGCGTCACGGCCGAGGTGGCCATCGAGTTGACCCGAATGCCGGCCGGAACCGAGCGCGCGAACTCAGACATAAATATGGGGTAGTAGGCGCGACCGAGCAGCAGATCTTCAATCACGCCCAAGCGCGCGCGCACGGCGGCGGCGGCCTTCTCGAGTTCCTCGACCTGCTTGACGACACGATCAAGTCGCTTCAGTTCGGCCTCGTCCGCGGCCAATGTGATTTCGAGGGTGTGCTTGCCATACCAGTGTCCAACGGAGACAACGGCAAGAACGAGAGCCATGAGGCTGCCGAGCACCGCGCCCTGCAGCACCAACTGGCGCTGCTTGGCCTTGGCGAGGATTTCCGCGGGAACAAGGTTGATCTTAATCATCGCGCTGCTATTCCCAGTCCCTATTCTGGCGAAGTGCCAGCCCCGCGGCCACGCCGAAAGAAGGCGCCAACGCTTCCGGCACGGCTTCGCCGCCCTTCGCAAAAGAGAACGGATTGAGCACCGACACGGGGACTTTCAGTTCCTGCGCGAGATGCTTATCGAGATTGATCAGGCGCGCGGTGCCGCCCGCGAGAATAATCCGGCCAATCGAACGATCCGGACCCTGCGAAAGGTAGAAGTCGACGGAGCGGTGAACCTCAGCGACGAGGTCGCGGGCGACCTGGCCGACGGCCTGCGAGACACCGAGGCCGTCACGGTCACCGTCGGCGAGTGCCTTCTCTTTTTCCGCGGGGTCGACAAAGACGCCGCGTGAGTGTTTCAACTCCTCGGCTTTCGCCGCGTCGCACTGGAAAGCCTTCATGATCGCCTTCGTCATCGTGTTGCCGGAGATAAACATGTCGCGCACGACGCGCGTGACGCCGTTTTCCACGATAGAAAGATTCGTGACCATGTGGCCGATGTTGAGGTAAAGCGTGGCGCCGGGGCCTTCCTTCGCGTCGCGAATTTTCTCATGGACGTTCTCGAGGGCGAAGCTGTCCACGTCGATGATCGCGGGGGTCAACCCCGCGCCCTGCAAGATCTCCAGACGCTGCACGACGAGCTCACGCTTGGCCGCGACGAGCACGGTCTCCATCTTCTTCTGGCCGTCCTCGACGATTTCGCTGAGGATATGGAAGCCGAGCTGAACTTCATTGATGTCAAAGGGGATGAACGGTTCGGCTTCGGTGGCCAAGGTCGACAAAAGCTCAAGCTTCGTCAGGCGCGGAAACTTGACATAACGCACGATGACCGCGTTGCCCGACAATGCGGTGGAGACATCCTTAACCTTAACGCCCTTCTCGATAAAGAAGGCGCGCAGCGCGTTGATCACGGCGCTCTTTTTCTCGTCCGGGCCGACGTCCGCCTTCGCACCCAGCGGCAGGTTGCCCCAGGCCTTAAGATGGCAGGCGCCGGCCTCTATCTTAAAGAGGACGACCTCGACCGAGTACGAGCCGACGTCTATGCCGACGACGTCCTTGGG
>JAYTSX010000304.1:0-3807 GCA_043745445.1 Elusimicrobiota bacterium | reverse complement strand
GCACGGCCTCAAGCGACGGCGGGGCAGGTATGGCCCGGGCCCTGGGCGCGAGGCTCCTGGACGCCGAGCGACGGGAGCTTCCCGACGGTACGGAGGCGCTCCTTCGCCTCGTCTGCGTCGAGACGGTGGTTTCCAAGCGTCTGCTGGCGGGCGTTCGCGTGATAGCGCTCTCGGACGTGACAAACCCGCTGCTCGGTCCCAATGGCTCGGCCGCGGTGTTCGGCCCGCAGAAGGGCGCGTCAAAATCCGAGGTCAAACTCATTGAACGGTCGCTGACGCACTGGGCCGCGATTCTCGCCCGGGATACCGGAGTGAACGTCGCCCGGTTTCCGGGAGCGGGTGCGGCCGGCGGCTTAGGCGCGGGGCTGCTCGCCTTCGCGCGCGCGGAGATCGTGCCCGGCGCTGATTGGATGCTTCAAAAGACGGGGGCGCTGAAGGTGTTGAAGCGCTCCGACCTGGTCGTCACGGCCGAGGGCCGTCTCGATAAGACGAGCTTGTTCGGCAAAGCGACGGTGGCTCTGGCTCGGGCCGCGAGACAGGCGGGCGTGCCGTGCGTCGCGATCGCCGGTCATGTTGAATCGGGCACTTTCCCGTTTAAGAAGGTCGTCTCGTTCTCTGACGCGGGAGCCAAGACCAGCGACGACTCTTTGCATAACGCCGCAAAGTGGGCGAGCAAGGCCGCCGCCATGGTGGTGTCAGGCTTTGCGGTATTTGCCGTGTTGGCGCTTCCTGCGCACGCCAATGACGGAAATCTGGAGGCCGTCAATTCGATTGACGAGGCTTATTTCCATCGCGACAAGGACGAAAATCTGGCCAAGTCTTTAGCGTTGATCGAGAAGTATGACATTCCGGACAGCCCAGCCCAAGCCGAGTATGCCTGGCGGAAATGCCGCTCGTTGATTCGTCTTGGCGAAACGAAAAGGACGAAGTCGGAAAAACTCTTGGTGTACAACTCGGCGAAGGAGAACTGCGAAAGAGCGCTCTCGCGCTCCCCGAATTCCGCCGACGCGCACTTCTGGCTAGGCGTCGGCCTAGGTCGCTGGGCGGAGACTAAAGGCATGATGAAAGCCCTCTTCACGCTCAAGACCATCAAAAAAGAAATGGCCGAAACGCTACGGCTCGATCCTAATCACGGCGGAGCCCATCATGTTCTCGCGGAAATTCTTTGGCAGGTGCCCGGCATTGCCGGCGGTGACAAGAAGAAAGCTCTCGCCGAGTTTGAACTGGCCGTGAAGTTATCCCCGACCCATTCCGCCAATTATCTTCCCTTGGCCGAGGCCTATCTCCACTTTAACCGAAAGGACGAGGCGCGCAAGGCTATCGCGGCACTTCAGGCCATCAAGGACGTCGCCGATCCCGCTGAATATCCTGAGAATCTTGCGGACGCGAAGTCGTTTCTCTCGAAGATCGACAAGTAGACCGGGAGAGGGCCTTACTGCGCGTTGTAGGGGAGTGGCAACGGCTCGGACTTGCCGGCGGTCCAGCGCAGGCCGCGCTTAAGCTTGAGCGTTTCGCTCTTGCCGCGAAGGCGGGAAACTTCGAAGTCCGAGCCCGGCGCGCCGTATATGCGATCGATGGCCTCGGCAAAATCCATTTTCTCAGTCGAGCGGCCGCCGATCGAGTCGAGGCGGTCGCCGACTTTCAGCCCCGCGTTCGCGGCCGAACGGGCGGCGATTATGTGGGTGATCTCGAATAGACGATGGCCGCTGTCTTCAACGGTCTTGACCCATAGCCCAGGGCCAGAACGCCAGAAAGAGGTGGGCTCATCTACGACAAGTGGTTCTAAAAGATTCACGCGTAAGCGTGAATCCGTGTCGAGCACCGGCTCGGGTGCGCGACGCTTGGCATCAGGCAGAGGCGCGGCCGCGACGAAGGTGCCGCCCGGGATGACGCGGGCCATGCGCTGGTCACCGGAGACCGCGGTTGCGACGCCGAGAGTCGTGTAGGTGCCTCCGCCGTTGAGGTCCAGGGCGTAGAAAGCCAGGCGCACCGTCCGCGTCACTCCGTCGTCAACGGCGTCGAGGACGCGCGCGCGAATCTTTGAGCCGGGAGGCACGGCCAGGAAATCGAGGGTGGAGTCTACCGTAAGGCCGGTCGCCGCCTCGGCGATAATTTCATCGCCTTGTTTGAGGCCGGCAGGCAGGCCCTTCGCGAAGCGCAGCCACAGCCCTTGGTCGGCGCGGACCGCGACAGTCAGCGGGCCCACGGCTTTGACGACGGCGCGACCGTCGGAGACGGCCTGCGCCGAGCGTTCGGCGGCAAGAGATTTCTCGTGTTCGGAGAGCTCCCGTTCGCTTCGGGCGTAGTCTCGGGAGGGAGCGACGGGGGAGGTCTCTAACGACCGGACCTCAATGCCGCGACGAACGAGGAGCGCCAAACGCGTGCCGGGCGTCCAGGCGCGCAGTTGTGCCGCGACGGCGGCCCGCGACGAGACTCCGCCGTCCCCGCGCAATAACTGGTCTCCGGATTTGAGGCCCGCCTGCTCGGCGCGTGACCCGGGCCGAACGGCGGCAACGAAGAGGCTGTCGTCTTGAGCGACGAGAGCGGCGCCGAGACCGAATAGCGTGGTCTCATCGAGGGAATCCGAGGTGCCGGCAACCGGTGCCGTGGCCGCCATGGGAGTCGACTTCGACGCGCTCCTGGGAGCGGCCGCTTTCGGCGCCCGCTTACCGGCGGGCTTGTGGGGGGGGCGCTTCGCGCCGGCTGGCAAGGCGCAGACCGTGATCAGAATGATGGCGAGTGTTCGCTTCATTGAGCCGCGGTCTCCTTGGTCTTGCGTGTCGGACGCTTTGCGGGCTGCTTCTTCGGAGAAATCTTGACGGGCGCGGGTGCGGCCGCCGTTGTGGCCTTCGGGGCGGTGGTCGCGGCCGGCGGTGTCCCCGGTTCGACGGCGGCTTTTTCCGCGGCGGTGGCGGCCTCAAGGCGGCGGGCGCGCTCAGCCCGGACTTCGGCGACCGTGGAAGCGAGCGAGTGCTCGGCCGGGAGGCGGCGAACCATATCGTTGTCGGCCGGAGCCGTTAGGGCTTTTGAGGCCGCGGCGGACAGCGAGGCCGCGCGCTTGGACTCGGCGCTGAGGCAATCCCCATTCAAAGCGCCGAGGCGAGAGATGACCGGGCGCAGAATCTCAAGTCGGCGCGCCGGCGCGGTTTCGGCTTCCGCCTTAGCCAAGGATTTGTTGAGCTCATCATGCCACGCGATTTTGCGAGTGAGCTCGGCGAACTCCGTCTTTGCACGGGTCTCCTCGTCGGCGACCTGGCCGCAGCGGGCACCGGGGTCGGCGTCGAGGGCGGCGAGGGCCTCCGACCAACGTGAACGAGCGGCGTCGAGATCGCAGGATTTTCGCTTCGAGCGAGCCTCGTTCGAAGCCTTCATAAACCAGTTCTGATCGGCGGCGCGGCGCGTGATCGTCGCGCGCAGGGCGTGCAGCTCGGGCAGGGTACGGTCGCAGCCGGGAGGTAGGCGCTTGGCCAGCTTAAGGGCCTCATCGACGCGGCTGGTCTCGTAGCGGCAAAGCTGGGGGGCGGAGTCGGCGCGGGCCGCGGGGAGGGCTTCCTCGAGCTTCACCAAGGTCTCGGCGTCGACTTTCGAAGCTTCCTTCGCCTTCCGCGCGCGCTCGACAAGATCCTTGTACTGCGGCTTGACCTTCGCGGGCTCGATGATGAGCGTCTCAAGCGCCAGGTAGGAGGCCTCGGCGTCCTTCAGGCGGCAGGCGGCGCGTAGGCCCGCAGCTTCCGCTTCTTTAAGAAGAGCGAGCTCGAAATCCGGAGCGAGAATCACTTCCACGCGTTCGGTGATCAGAGCGGCGCC
>JAYTSX010000303.1:0-45990 GCA_043745445.1 Elusimicrobiota bacterium | reverse complement strand
TCTTTAATCCCGCTGAGGCGCGCAAATCTTCTCAGCGCACGCGGCTTCGTTCCGATTCTTCGTATCGTTTCGAGCGCGGCGCCGATCCGGCCGCCCCGCGAGCGGCGGCCGACCGCGCCGCGGCTCTGATTCTCCAACTCGCCGGCGGTAACGCGGCGAAGCCCGTTGAGGCCGCGGCCCCCCGCCGAGCGACGGCTCCGATACGGACCACCGCCGCGGCGATCAATGTGATTCTGGGCACGGAGTTTCCCGCGCAGACCATTAAGGACGCGCTGGGGTCTATCGGCACCATTAAGGATGAGGGCGCCGGATTTTCCTTTACGGCTCCGTCCTGGCGCCACGATCTGTTCACGGCGAACGACCTCGCGGAAGAAGCCGGACGTTTTCTTGGCTACGACAACATCCCCTACCGGATGGCGCCGATGTCGTCGAAGACCGCGCGCCTGACGCCGCTTGAGACGGAATCACGCCGCGTGCGCACCCGCCTCGCGGCGCTGGGGCTGTCCGAGGTGTATAACTACGATCTGCTCTCCGAAAAGTCGCTCGCCGCTTGCCGCCTCAGCGCCGACGGCCAACCGCGCGTCGCCAACCCGCTCTCCGAGGACTGGGCGGTGCTGCGCTCCTCGCTCCTGCCCGGCATTCTTAAAAACGCCCAATACAACCTGGGCCGCGGCGCCGACGCCGTCCGCTTCTTCGAGCTCGGCAAATCCTACGCGATCCGCGGCAAAGAAGTTGACGAGGCCTGGCGGGTCGCGGGCATAATGCTCGGGCCGGTGCTTGACGCTCGCTGGCAAGCGGCGCGGGCCCCTCGCGCGTCTTTTTACGATGTGAAGGCCATTATTGAGGATCTCTTAGCGGGCGCCGGCGCCATCGTGTGGGCCAAGCTGTCCGCACCTGCGGCAAGCAAGACCGCCTCCGACCCCCTCTTCCACCCGACCAACAGCGTGCGCGCACTTATTAATGGAAAGCCCGTCGCGACCATGGGATGGCTGCATCCGCGCGTGGCCCGCGCTTACGATCTCGAGCGCGAGGGCGCCGTCGTATTCGACGCGGACCTCGACCGGCTCGCCGATCACGAAACCACGGCGGCGCTTTTTAAGGAATTTTCCGCTTTGCCGGTCTCACGCCGCGACCTGGCGCTCGTCGTCGATAAGAGCGCGCCGTATGCCGACCTCGAGGCGGTCATCCGGGGCTGCGCCGTCGAAGAGCTTCAAGATATTCTGCTGTTCGATGTCTATGAGGGCAAAAATATTCCCGAGGGCAAGATCAGCCTCGCCATTCGCTTGACCTTTGGCCGCGCGGACCGCACTTTGACCGACCCCGAGGTCAACGCGGCCGTCGAGAAGATCGTGGCCGCGCTCGGCAAGGAACTCGGCGCGAGCCTTCGAGGCTGATCCGTGCAGGGCCCCCTCCAGAGTCTCAAGCAGCTCGAAGTCCTGGTCAAGCAGGCGTCCGAGGCCCTTCAGAAGCTCGGCTCCGAGAACCGCCAGTTCAAGGACATCCTACGCCGCCTTGAGACCGAGAACAAGGCTCTCAAGGATGAGCTCAAGGAGGCGCGCCTAACGCTGGCCCGACACGAGCGCCTGAAAACACGGCTGACCCGGCTCACCGATAAGCTCGCGAGGATCGGATGAACGAGAAGGTCGAGGTTCAGATCGGCACGCGCCGGCTCGTCGTCGAGATGGAAGGGTGGACGCCGATCGAGATTAGCGCGCTCGCGCAAAAGGTGTCCGAGCGCGTGGTCGAAATGCAAAACCATAACTCGAGCGTGGCCGACACCTCCAAGATCGCGCTGCTCGTCGCGCTGTCCTTCGCGGCCGAGCTTAATAAGGAACGAGCCGCGCACGACATGACGCGGCGACTGCTTGAGAATAAGGCCGAGTCACTTTCGCAGTCCTTGCGCGAATCGCTCCAGGCTGGCTCAGACACGAACGGATGAGCGAGCTTTTTTCTGCGGGCGCCGGCGCCCTCCCGCTGGCGGCGCGGATGGCGCCGAGAAGCCTGGATGAGTTCGCCGGGCAGGCGGCGCTTCTCGGACCGGGGAAGCTACTCCGGCGTCTCGTGGAGAGCAAGCGATTCACATCGGCGATTTTTTTCGGGCCTCCCGGCTGCGGGAAGACCGCCTTGGCGCGGTACATCGCGGAACATTCGAATGCGGAAGTGGTGGAGCTTAATGCGGTGACGGCGGGTGTCGCGGATATCCGCAAGGCGGTTGAGCAGGCGAAGTATTCGGCGACGCTGGGCAGGAAGACATTGCTGCTCGTCGATGAGATACACCACTTTAATAAAACGCAGCAGGACGCGCTGCTGCCGTCGGTTGAGCGCGGGGATGTGCTGCTGATAGGGATGACGACGGAGAATCCGGGGTTTTATGTTAATGCGGCGTTGCGCTCGCGTGTGACGGCGTTTGAGTTTATGCCGGTGCCGGAAGAGGAGCTCGGGAAAATACTGGATCACGCAGTGAACGACAAAGACAGAGGGGTCGCGTTGTTACGGATCATTGTGACGCCCGAGGCTAAGGCGCATTTGGTGAGGCAGGCGCATGGGGACGCGCGGCGGCTATTGAACGCACTGGAGATCGCCGCGCTGACGACGGCGCAGGACGGCAACGGAGAACGGCGGGTGAATCTTGCGGTGGCCGAAGAATCGATACAAAAACGGCAGATTCGGTATGACAAGAAATCGGACGATCATTACGATCATATCTCTGCATTCATTAAATCGATGCGCGGGTCGGACCCCGACGCGGCGCTTTACTGGATGGCGAAGATGCTTGAAGCGGGGGAAGAGCCCCGGTTCATCGCACGAAGGATCCTGATCGCCGCATCCGAGGACGTTGGGAATGCTGACTTCCGCGCGTTGCTTGTGGCCGAAGCGGCGTTTCGCGCTGTTGAGGTCTTAGGCATGCCGGAAGCGCGAATTACTTTGGCCCAGGCAGTGACTTTTGTCGCGACCGCGCCGAAATCCAACGCGGCGTATTTGGCGATTAACAAGGCGTCGGCCGAGGTTCGTGAAGGCCCGGCCCGCGAGGTACCTCTACCCCTTCGCGACGCCAATATGGATGCCAAAGAACGCGGGCATGGTCTTGGCTACAAATACCCCCACGATTTCCCGGGCCACTACACGCCGCAGGATTATATGCCCAATCCTATTCGATTCTATGAACCGACTCAGGAAGGCGACGAAAAGCGCATCGCCGAGCGGCTCAAAGCGCTTCGCGGCTAGACGACTCTCTTCAAGGATGGGTCGGAACTCGCACCGGTGCGAGTTCGAGAATCTCCTCAGCGGTGTCGACGACACGGAAGAGGGTCTCCGGCTTCTCCTTCAACAATCCGTCGGTGTAGAGGCGCTGGTACTGCTGCGATAATCCGCCGAAGAAATCCCGGCCCACGAGGATGATGCGCTTAAGCGCCTCCTTTCCACGGTAGGCATTTTTCGCGATGAGGGTCGCGGCTTCCTGAAGGCTGCCCGCGCTTCCCGGGAAGATGAGAAAGCTGTCGGAGGCCTTGGTGAACTTCTCGATGCGTTCGGCCTCGGAATCGGCGATGCCGATGGCCCGGGCGTCGGCGAGGTTCTCGTCGCCCCACGCCGGACGGACGACGATGGACAGATTCTCGCCGCGCGGGCTTCCGGACTGAGGCGCGGCGCTCGCGCTTTCGGACGCGGCGGCGTAGGCCGCGCCCATGACGCCGGCATTTCCGGCCCCGGTGAGAACGTTGTAGCCGCGCCGAATCAACTCCCCGGCGGCTTGGGCGGAGAGCGCGACCTGCTCCTTGATGGGGTCAACGGACTTGGAGCTACCGAGGATCGTCACGGTACGCGCGCGGCTTTCCGGCCCGGTAAAGCGCGCGTCGAGCGGCGGAACCTCGTCGAAAGTCGCGGGTCCGCGGATGTGAGAGAAGTCGAGCGTGACGAGAAGCGGGAAATGGTCCGACGGATTGAGCTCGCGCTCCTGGAAAGTCTTCGGAATCGGGCGCTCGGTCCCGTCGGGATTCTTATAGCGGTACACCTTTGCGCTTTGCACCGCGCCGCGCAGTGACTGAGACACGAGCACGGCGTCCATCTGCGCGTAATGCGCGGGCTCGCCGCGAGGATGATAGGTGTGGGTGATGCGCTCCTCTTTGGAGGCCGCAACCGGCGCGGCATCGAAGCTGTCGGTCAGCCCCGCGACGTCGAACAACGGCTTGTAAGCCGCTTCCTCGCCGACGGCGCCGTTGAAGTCGCCCGCGATCAGCATGGGAACATCGGGGCCGAACTCCGTCCGGTAGCGGCCCATGATCTCAGCCGTGCGCTGAACCTGCGCCGTGCGCATGATGACGGACTCGGGGTCGCGGCCGTCGCGATCGCGTTTGGATTTATAGTGGGTTCCGAACAGCACGAACAACGGCCGGGCCTTGCCCGGCGCGCGCACGACGAGCGAGGTCAGGTCACGGGAGAACAAAGGCTTGGGGCCGCCGCCGAGAACGGGGTCCACCCACGATTCTTCCTTGTGGCTTCGCTGTTCGATTTCAAGCGGCATGTCTTTTTTAACCAGGAAAGCGACATCGATGCCGCGCTCGTCGTTGCCTTCGATGAGGAAGGTCCGGTACTTGCCGTTGAGAAAGCGAGTGTTGAAGTCCTCGAGCGCCTGAATGTCCTCGACCTCGGCCAAGGTCAATATGTCGAGGTCGTTTTCGAGGATGATCCGGCCTTCCTCCCGCAGAGCCCACTCGGGCTTGGGCTTCGCGTCGGAAATCTTCTTAAGCTTGCCGGGATTAGCCGGATCGGGGACATGTTTGCCGACCTGCTCAAAGAGATTCTCGACATTGTACGAGCCGATCTTGAGCTGTTTGATCGCCGCGAGAGTCCGAATCGGAGCGGCCTCCGCGGCAACCGGCGCGACGGAGAGGGGCACGGCGGGCGCGGACAGAACGGGGATCAGCGACGGCGCCAGGCCCGCTCCAAGCGCGGGGACGGGGAAAGCGGCCTGGGAAGGCGGCTGGAAAGATCCGACGCCGGACGCGCCCGTTAGCGCGGGAACCGTAGTCCTGATCGAGACGACCTGGGCGGACAGAGGCGACACCGGTAGCAACGCCGCCAGCAAGAATTGAAGCATGCTCCTATTATGAAGGAAGGAGGTGATTGCTCCAAGGGGCTAAAGTCCCGTTGATTGAGGGTCTTTCAGCCCGCCCGACTTTACTTCCCGCCGGCCGCCTTCGTTTGTAGGCCCGCGAGAGCGCCCGCCGCCTGGGGATTGGCGGCCAGCGCGGCCATTGCGCGAGGATCCATCATCACGCCAAACGCCTTGGGATTGGAGATCGCGATGCTCATGACCGCGGTCGAATCATTTGAGAGGGCTTGGGCGGACGGACAGGCCGAGAGGCGCTTGACCATCTCCGTGCCGGAGAGAGCCGATACGAGCGCCGTGGAGGTCGCCTGATTGCTCATCGCCTGCTGGATGACCGGGAGAACTTTAGTCATGCCGCCGCTGTTTGGATCAGACAGATAGGTTTTGAGCGCGCTTCCGCTCTGGCAGTTCTCCTTAACGCGGCTGCGGCTCATGAACGCATCCACGACCATTTTATTGTTGAAGACCGCCGCGAGTATCTTCGGATGATCCAGCAGCTTCGCGGCCAAAGACGACAGCAGGCCTTCCTTCGCGCCGAGGTTGCTCAGCCCATTCGCATCGGTCGGTATGCCGGCCGCGGCCATATCCTTCGCATCTTCGGCGGCGGTGGGCGCGGCTGGAGGCGCGGGGGCCGGCGCCGCGGCTGCAGGCGCCGCGACGCGTCCGCCCGAGGACGCGCCGGCGGCACCAGTTGCTTCAGGAATCTCCGCCGCCATGCTTCCCGCGTAAATACCGGCGCTCACGCCCGGAGGGCCGTCGCCGATCTGAGCGCTGACCATGTCGAGGCTCGTCTTCGGCCGCGCCGCGAAGGTCCGGCCCGAGGAGTTTTTCGACGATCCTCCATCGGCGCTCATATTAAATCCTCTCGTCGAGGGCGCCTCCTCTCCCGGGCGCGCGAAGATCATCCACGCGATGACGGCGACGGAGCAACCCACGCCGATGATTGCCCCCTGCTTCAATGGGCCCCAGTCCCGGGGCGCGGCCTCGCCCTCTTCTTCTCTCCATTCGCTCATCGCGCCACCAGTGTACAGCCCCCTCGCGGGAATGCGCAAGGGGCCCGGTGGCGACTGCCTGCGGTTTTGGATAAACAGTTGTATAATCGCCTCATGAAGCGCATGCTCCTCGGGACGTTGATCTTCGCAATCATCTACGGCCCCTTCTCCAGCCGGAGCTGGCCCGCGTGCGTCCTCACGGGCGTTCTGGCGACCTTCCTGCTCCTCCAGTTCGGTTCACGCTCGATCGTGGAAAAAATCGGCGTTCTGCTCTCCGCCGCCGCGATCGCCTGGCTCGCCGGCCCCCGCGCCGCGACGACGCAAAGCCCGCTCGCGCACTTCGCCGGCTGGACGCTCGCCGCGACCGCGCTCGCCGTCTACCTCCACCCCCGCGCGGAGTAGCGCAATGGAACCAAGCCGCCGCGTCCTGACTATTTCAGAGCTCAACGCCCAGGTTCACGGCCTCCTTGAATCGTCCTTTCCGGAGCTGTGGGTCGAGGGTGAGATCTCCAATTGCAAGGCCTATCCGTCGGGGCACACCTATCTCAGCCTCAAGGACGACAAGGCTCAAATCAAGGCCGTGCTGTTCAAAGGCTCCTCGTTCGGGGTGAAATTTAAATTCACCGACGGCCTGAAGATCCTCGCACGAGGCCGCGTCACCTCATACGAGCCTCGCGGCGACCTGCAGTTCATCATTTCCGCCGCGGAGCCGCGCGAAAAAGGTGCCCTCCAGCTCGCGCTCGAACAGCTCAAGGCCAAGCTTCAGGCCGAGGGACTTTTTGACGAGGCCCGTAAAAAAACGCTCCCTCCCTTTCCCAAGGCCATCGGCGTCGTGACCTCGGGCCAGGGCGCGGCAGTGCGCGACATCATCCATGTCCTCAGCCGGCGCTGGCCGGGCATTGAGATTCGGGTCTGGCCCGTGAAGGTGCAGGGCCCCGGCGCGGCGGCCGAGATCGCAGACGCGATCAAAGGCTTTAATGAGCTTGCTCCGGACACCGATGTTCTGCTCGTCGGGCGCGGCGGAGGCTCCATCGAGGACCTCTGGGCCTTCAACGAGGAGCCCGTCGCGCGCGCCATCGCCGGATCCGATATCCCCGTGATCTCCTGCGTCGGGCATGAGACCGACACGACGATCGCCGATTTCGTCGCCGATCTGCGCGCGCCGACCCCGTCCGCCGCGGCCGAGATGGCCGTCCCTGAAAAGGCGGCCGTGCTTGACCGCGTCGCGGAGTTGGCCGACTCGGCGGAGCAGACCCTGCGCGACGCGCTTGAAAATCTCGGGCGTCGCCTCGCCTACGCCTGTGCGCATCCGCTTCTGTCCGACCCAAGACGCCTGTGGGAACAGCGCGTCCAGCGCGTCGATGAGCTGGCCATGCGCCTGCCCGAGGCTTTGCGCCGTCGTCTCGAGAACTTGGGCCTGCGCCTGGGCGCGGCCGCGGGTCGGCTCGACGCCATCTCCCCGCTTAACGTGCTCGCGCGCGGCTACGCGATCGCGACGAGCAAGGGCAAAGTTTTAACCAGCGCGCGTCAGGTGAAGACGGGCGATCCGGTGACCGTGCGCCTGTCCGAAGGCGAAATCAATTGCGAGGTGGCGTGATGACCAAGACCCCGAAGCCGGAGACGTTCGAAAAGTCGTTGGAGTCGCTCGAGGAGCTCGTGCGCGAGCTCGAGGCCGGCGACAAGGGGCTCGATGAGTCCCTCGCGCTCTTCGAAAAGGGCGTGACGCTCTCCAAGGAATTGTCCAAGCGCCTGGAAGACGCCAAAACCAAAGTCGAAGCTCTATCGATGGAAGGCGGCAAGCTCGTCAAGAAGCCTTTCGCGACTGAGGACTAAGCCGGCTCGCCGAGAAGATCGTATTCCTCGGCGCCCGTGATCTTGATGTCGGCGAAGTCGCCGACGCGCAGGTAGTGCTTGTCGGCGGGGATGAGCACCTCGTTGTCCACCTCGGGCGAATCCTGCTCGGTGCGCCCGATGAAGTGCTTTCCTTCCTTGCGGTCCACGAGGACTTTAACGGTTTTTCCGATCCGGGACGCGTTTATGGCGAGAGAAATGGGCTGCTGCACGGCCATGATGGCCTCCGCGCGGCGCTTCTTCTCGCTCGCGGGAAGATTATCCGAAAGGGAGTAGGCATGCGTGTTCTCTTCGTGCGAGTACTGGAACACGCCGAGGCGATCGAACTTGGTCTTCTCGACCCAAGCCAACGTCTCCTCGTGATCCTCGATCGTCTCGCCCGGATAGCCCGCGATCAAGGTGGTGCGCAAGGCGATGCCCGGAACCTTCTGACGGATCTCCGCGACGAGCTCCTCGGTCTTGGCCTTCGTGGTGCCGCGCCGCATGGAGGCAAGCATCTTGTCGGTAATATGCTGAAGAGGCATGTCGAGGTATTTACAGATGTTATCGCGCTCACGCATAACATCAAGAACTTCCATCGGGAATCCCGCCGGGAAGGCGTAATGCAACCGTATCCACCCGATATTGGGGACGTCAGAAAGGGCTCGTAAGAGGTCCGCTAAACGCCGTTTGCCGTAAAGATCCAAACCGTAATACGTCGAGTCCTGAGCGATAAGTAAAAGCTCTCTCGTGCCCGCGCCCGCCAGGCGTTTAGCCTCTTCAACGAGATCCTCAATAGGCGTCGACACATGCTTTCCGCGCATGAGCGGAATCGCACAAAACGAGCACGGCCGATCGCAGCCCTCTGAAATTTTAAAGTACGCGTAATGCCGCGGCGTCGTGAGCATCCGCTCGCCCACCAGCTCATGCTTATAGTCGGCGTTGAGAGCCTTCAAAAGCCGAGGCAAGTCGCGCGTCCCGAAGTACGCATCCACCTCGGGAATATCCTTCTCGAGATCGTCCTTGTACCGTTCTGACAGGCAGCCCGTCACAAACAACTTATCGAGCTTCCCCTCTTTCTTGGCGGCCGCGTAGTCCAGAATCGTGTCGATGGACTCCTGCTTTGCGTTGTCGATAAAGCCGCAGGTGTTGATGACGACGATCGAGGCGTCGTCGCAGTCGGTCTCGTGCTCGACCTCGAATTTATTGGCGCGCAGCTGGCCCATCAGCACCTCGGAATCGTAAAGATTCTTCGAGCAGCCGAGCGTGATGACCTGAACCTTGTTCTTCTTGAGGGTTTTCGTGCGCATCAGGAGGGAGCTTCGTCCGTCGAGGACATTATACCAGACTGGAGGTCAGTGAGGGGGCGCGGCGAGCGCGGCCGCGCGCGAGCGGGCCCGCAGGTCGGACTGGATGCGCTCTTCCCGCGCGTTAAGCGTGTTCGCGTAATACCAAAGAAGAGATCCAAACCAAATCAAGAGCATTACACCCGCCGCGACGCGGCCACGCCACAGCTGGGGAGCAGGGGCCACCGCCGCCTGCGACAGCGCCAGGAATTCGGCCGCTTCCTTTTTTTCTCGTTCACGCTGGGCCTGAAACTTGGCAAAAATGACGCCGCAGCCGGCACATTCGGACGCGGCGGCAGGAGCCTCAACGCCGCAATTGGGGCATTTCATCGGGGGCAGTATACAAAAAGTCCATATATCCTCGATACTTTCTACGCTTGTCGGCCTCTAGAGCAGGTGTTATACTGAGATCGGAATGCCCGCTGCGATGACAAAAGAAATCGACTGGATTGAAGTCCCCTTCCGCGTGCTCAAAGAGCACGAAGGCCGGCGACTTGACGCCTTCCTGGCCGAGCGCCTGGGCAAGAAGTACTCGCGCATGGCCGTTCAGAAGCTCATCGACGACGGCCTGGTGTCGCGCACCTCCCGGCCTGTCAAAGCCTCGGCCCGCGTCGGCGAAGGCGAGACGGTCCTCATCCGCTACCCGCGAGTCGAGGAGCCTCCAGTCCCGCATGAGACTATGCCCATTCTCTACCAAGACGAGAGGATCGTAGTCATCTCAAAGCCCGGCGGCACTTTGAGCCATCCTACCGACAAGGTTCTGCACAACACCGTTACGCATCTTCTCTCCAGGCAACTCGAACGAAAAGTCTATCTCGCCCATCGCCTTGATCGGGAGACGAGCGGCACCTTGGTCCTGGCCCTCGACCCGGACGCCGCGCGAAGCCTCTACGAGCAGTTCTTTTCCCATAAGATTAGGAAAGAATACCTCGCCGTCGTGTTCGGAGCCGTGGCCTGGACGGAGATTGTCGTAGACGCTCCGCTTGGCGAAGAAGGCAAGGCCATCCGCGTCCGGCGCGCCGTCGGCGGCGCGAACGGCCAGACCGCCGTCACGGAATTTCGCCGCCTGGCGACCGACGGGCGGCTCTCTTTGGTCTCGGCGATGCCGCGCACGGGCCGCCTGCACCAGATCCGGGCACATCTTGCTCACCTCGGCCACCCGCTCGTCGGCGACAAGCTCTACTGCGGCGACGGCGAGGTGTACATGAAGGCCGTGCGCAAGGAGGTGTCTCGCGCCGATCTCGACGCGCTCGGCGCCGACCGCCAGCTTCTGCACGCCTGGCGCCTTTCGTTCAAGCACCCGGAAGACGGCCGCGCGTTGGCGTTTGAAGCGCCGGTCCCCGAGGATTTCCCCCTGAGACCCTCATGAAAGGCTTTAACCCCCCCATCAAGGACGGCGTCGCCTTCGTTCAGTTCGCTTACGATGTCGGCCTCGCCATCGGCCTCGACGCCGCCGAGAAAAGCGTGACCGCCATGACCGAACGCGCCCCCATCCGCCACCAGCGCCGCGCGCCGAAGTACTTCGAATTTCAGCCCTATCCGCTTCGAGTGACGCAGACCAGCACGGTCCAGACGATCGGCGAGTGGAAGACCCTGCCGGCGGTGGAAACCGTGGTTTACGACTTCGGCGCGGTCAGCGTGACCTATCAAATTCCGCTGTCCGGCCCTTTCGCCTCGCTTGCTCGACTCTCTGAACTGCTCTATGACAATGAGACCTTGCTGGCGGACAGCCGGCGGCTCGTCGAGGAGCTGATCAAAACCATCCATCCTTCCATCAACCGTCCGCAAATCTCCGAGTTCTACGAGGACTACGTCATTTTTCAAATCCGCGCGTTCGACGACCACGGCGCGCATACGCGCCTGCTCGCCGAATCTCCGACGATGATCGCGCAGGTCCTGCGCGCTGACGAGGACCTGCGCTCCGAGCAGGAGGTGCAGGACGCGCTCGCGGTCCAGGTCTCCTACGGTTCGGACGATCTCACCCTTGTCGACTGGGTCGCCGCGATCATCTTCGCCCCGGCCGCCGACGACACCCGCGCGGTCCTCGAGTTCGCGACGGTCCAACTCCTTGAACTGCGCCACCTCGACCATCAGCTCGACTCGGCGCTTCAGCGCTACTACGACGCTCTGACCCACAGCCCGACGGGGCCCGTCAGCCTATTCACCAAGGCCGACGACAAGCTCCGCGAGATCGGCCAACTCCAAGTTGAAAGCGCGGTTCTTTACGAGAATATCAACAACGCGATCAAGCTGCTGGGAGATCAGTACCTTGCCCGCCTTTACCAACAGGCCGCCCGCCGCTATCATCTCAACGCGTGGGACAAGAGCATCCAACGCAAGCTCCACACCCTTGAGAGCATCTACAGCAAGATGGAGTCCGCCCTCTCCGCGGCCCGCCTGGAGTTTCTCGAGTGGATCGTCATCATCCTGATCGCCCTCGAGCTCATTATGCCCGTCTTCAAGCTGAAGCTCTGAGCGCGAAACGCTATAATCAGGGCCCATGGCGATCAAGGCCGTCTTTTTCGATATCGGCAATGTGCTTCTGCGCTTTTCCAATAAGCGCATCCTGCGCAAGTTCGCCTGGGCCGTCGGCCGCCACCCGGTCAAGGTCGCGCGTCACATCTGGAAAGGACGCCTCGTCGACCGTATCGAGCGAGGCGAACTGACGGGTGAGGAGATCCACGGCCTGTTCGTCAGCGAGCTCGGCTACACGGGCGACTTCGTCAAGTTCAAGGCGCTCTGGTGCGACCATTTCACGCTCGACCGGGGTTCCTTCGCAATCTTAAAGGGACTCGAGGGTCGCGTGCCGACCTACCTGCTCTCGAATACGAACGCCCTGCACATCGAACACATCCGCACGCGCTACGCGTTCCCCTCGCTCGTCAAAGGCGCGATTCTTTCCCACGAGCTCAAGCTGCGCAAACCACAACGCGAGATTTACGAGGCGGCCCTCAAGATGTCGGGGACTCTTCCCGAGGAGACCGTGTTCATCGATGACCTCGAGGAGAACTGCGCGGGCGCGCGCAAGGCCGGGCTGCACGCGATCCGCTATCGCGGCGCGAAAGATCTGAAGAAGCGACTTTCAGCCCTCGGGCTGTAAAACTCAGGTCGGAAGAACTTCTTTTTTTCGGCCCTTGAGCAAATCAAGCTTTGAGATCTCGCCCGCCATCATCGCCGCGACAATGAGCCCGCCGCCGGCCGCCCGCGCGGGGATGAAGGCCTCTCCCCCGATCGTCCAGGCGAACAGCGCCGCGAACACGGGCTCAAGCGAGAAGATCAGGCTGACCTTGATCGGCGCGGTAACCTTCTGGGCCCACATCTGGATGAAGAAAGCGGATAAGGTCGGGATCACGGCGAGGAAGGCGATGGTGCCGGCGGCTTTGTCGCCGGTCACGGCGAGGGAGCGGCCGGTGACCAGGCAGAAGATCAACGCCATGAGCCCGGTCATCCAGAATTGATGGAAGGCGAGGACGAGCGTGTCGGCGTCGTCGCGCACATATTTATCGGTGGCCAGAAGGTGGGCGGCGTAGGTGGCGGCGGCGACCAAAGTGATGACATCACCGAAATTAACGGAAGAGATGCCTCCGGTCAGCATCCACAGCCCCAACAGAGCGAGGCCGGACGAGATCCATTGAACGGCGGTTGGGGACTTGCGGAAGAAAAACAACAGGAATATGGGGACGAAGATGACGAATAAACCAGTGATGAACCCCGAGTTCGACGCAGACGTAAAACCTAGTCCTATGGTCTGCGTCGTATACAGAAGAAATAACAAAACGGCGAGGATCAGGGACTCTTTCAAATGACGGCCGCGCGAGGGGCGGACGAGTGCCCAGGGCGCCAACAGCAATGCCGACAACAAAAATCGATGGCATACCATCGCCACCGGATCGACGCCTGCGAGAGCGTCCTTGACCATATAGAAAGTCGCGCCCCAAACTGCGGCGCAATACACGAGCCCGAAATCAGCCCAGGCTGGGGACACGGGACCCGCGCAGAGGCGAATTCTTGGCGCAGTAAACCAAGTTGACGAATGTCATCGCGCGCGTCATGGCGCCGATGCGGTTGTCGGACGCGGTCAGGAAGGACGCGATGCCGTCAAGCGCGTTCGCGTCGATATTGCCCTGATAGGAAACATCGACGACCGCCGCACCCTTCTTGACCCACGACGGATCGATTTTAAACGACGGATCGGGCACGGCGGTGATCAGAAGGTCGGCGCGCCGAACCTGATCTTCAAGGAGCGCGCGCGGGGTCTTGTCGTAGCACTTCACGACCGTGGCGCCCAGGTTCTCAAGCATCAAGCCCAAGGGCTTGCCCACGCGCATCGAGTTGTTCACGACGACGGCGAAGGCTCCCTCAATCGGAATCTCGGGATAGGCCTGTAATATTTTCACGACGGCCTTGGCGGTCGCCGGCACCACGCACTTGATGCCGCGCGCCTCGTCGAGGAAGCGCTTGAACTTAAGAAGGTAGCCGAGGTTCATCGAATTCAGACCTTCGACATCCTTCGCGGGAGAAACGAGATCCATCACATCCTCGTCCTTGAGAGCACAGCGAAGCGGATACAGAAGCATGAGCCCCGAGGCCGTCCGGTCGGCGTTAAGGCGGCGCACGAGCGACAGCAAGGACTCTTCGTCCTCGGCCTCGTGGCCGTCGACGGGGATGCCGAGGCGCGCGGCGTCACGCAGCATCAGGTCACGGTACTGCAGGGACGAGGGGTTTTGCTTCGGCCGGAACAGCACCGTGGCGAGATGCGGTTTCTTACGCATCGCGGCCACTTCGCGCGAGACCCAGTCGAAATAACGGGCGGCGGTGCCTCGGCAATCAAGAAAGCGCGTCGTCATTAAGGCTTATACTATCATTACGGTTAAGCCATGGCCAAACGCGAACGGTTGGACATCCTCCTCGTCGAACGGGAGGTCTTTGAGTCCCGGACCAAAGCCCAAGCGGCGATCATGGCCGGCTTGGTTTTAGTCGATGGGAAATCCGCGGATAAAGCCGGCGACCTCATCGCCGAAAGCGCCGTTCTATCGCTTAAATCCGATCCGTGTCCGTACGTCTCGCGCGGCGGTTTAAAATTAAAGGCCGCCCTCGAGGAGTTCTCCATCGCCGCCGCAGGCCGCGTCTGTCTTGATGTGGGGGCCTCCACGGGGGGCTTTACGGATTGCCTGCTCCAAGCCGGCGCCTCGAAGGTCTACGCAATCGACGTCGGCACCGCCCAGCTCGACAGCCGCTTAAAAAAAGATCCGCGCGTGGTCTCCCGCGAACAAACACACGCGAAGCTTCTGCGTCCCGAATGGTTCACCACAAAGCCGACCCTCGCTGTCATGGACGTCTCCTTTATCTCATCGGCGCAGGTCCTGCCCTTCGTGATTCCCTGCCTCAGCGTCCCGTTCGAGATCATCGTTCTGGTCAAGCCTCAGTTCGAGGTTGGCCCTAAATTAGCCCCCAAAGGGGTTGTTCGAGATGCCGCCGTCCGTCTTCAGGCCGTGGACAAAATCCGCGCCGCCGCGAGAGATCTGGGGCTTATCGAAGCCGGACTGCTCGAATCCCCGGTCGTCGGCCCAAAAGGGAACCATGAGTTTCTACTTTTACTAAAATACTCCCCATGAAAGTTCTTATTGCAGAAGACGACCGCACCAGCCGCGCCCTCCTACTGGGCTCGCTATTGAAGCTTGGCTATGAGGTCGTTGAAACGGTCAACGGCGCCTCGGCTTGGGATGCGCTGGGACGGACCGGCGCACGCATCGTCGTCAGCGACTGGGTCATGCCCGACACCGACGGCCTGGAACTGTGCCGCCGCGTGCGCGCCCGCAAGGGTGCGCCGTATGTGTATTTCATTCTGCTCACGGGGAAGATGCTCGGTGCGGACCATTACGCCGATGCGATGTCGCAAGGCGTCGATGATTTTCTAACCAAGCCCCTCGACTTCGACGCACTGAGCATCCGTCTACGCGTGGCCGAGCGAATCGTCCAACTGACCGAACGCGTGCGTACTCTTGAAGGCATCTTGCCGATGTGCGCCTACTGCCGGCGTATCCGTGACGAGCGCGGAGCCTATCAAAGCCTGGAGGATTTCGTCTCCGACAAAACACCCGCCCAATTCTCCCACGGCGTATGCCCCGAATGCGCCAAAAAGCATTTCGACGACTAACCCAAGAACTTGGGGGAAGCTTGGTGTCAGGCTTCTCCGTAACCAGACCGACATTGACGACCTCTGAAGCCCCTGTTACAATGAACCTAATGCGTATTTGCCTCATAACGCCCCCCTCGATCTTCCTCTTAGATGAACGGGTCTTCATGACCTTGGGCATCCTGCGTGTGGCCGCGGCTTTAGAGGGCGCGGGGCACGAAGTGGAGATGCTCGATCTCTCGGGCATCGAGAATTTCGAGGAGGTTATCCGTCTCCACGTGCGCACGAGCACGGCCGATGTTTTCGGATTGACCGCGACGACGCCGCAGATGCCCGCCGCCTTCCGCGTGACTCAGGCTCTTCGAACCGCTAAACCGTCCGCTAAGATCATCTTGGGCGGCCCTCACATCACCCTGATCAACGCGGCGTACAAGGGAGAGCTCGCCCGCAAAGCTCCCGGCCGCGCGGCCAAAGCCCTGGAGAAGATGCGCGCGACTTACGATGTCCTGGTCCCGGGCGACGGAGAGGAGGCCATCTTCGAGGCGATCAAGCCGGACGCGCCGAAGATCGTCGATGGCGACGACCCCAAGACCGCGCTGTTCCTCACGAACCAGAAGCTCAACGAACTTCCCTTTCCCGCGCGGCATCTCGTGGACGCGAAAAGCTACCACTACTCGATCGACAACGTGCCCGCGATGAGCATGATCGCTCAGCTCGGATGCCCTTTTGCCTGCGGCTTCTGCGGCGGCCGCGAGTCTCCGATGCTACGCCGCGTGCGCACGCGCACCACCGAAAACGTGGTCAAGGAGCTTGTCCACCTTCATGAGACCTACGGGACCATGGGCTTCATGCTTTACGACGACGAGCTCAATGTCAACCCGAAGCTGGTCGAGCTGATGAACGCGATCGCCGCCGAGCAGAAGAAGCGCGGCGTGGAATGGCGCCTGCGCGGTTTCATCAAGTCACAGCTGTTTACAGATGCGCAGGCCGACGCGATGTACCGCGCCGGGTTCCGCTGGATTCTGACGGGATTTGAATCCGGTTCGCCGCGCATCCTGCAGAACATCAACAAGCGCGCCACCCGCGACGAGAACACCCGCTGCGTGGAGATCGCCAAGCGCCACGGCCTCAAAGTGAAAGCGCTGATGTCGATCGGCCATCCTGGCGAATCCGAACAGACGATTATGGAAACCCGCGACTGGCTGCTTGAGGCCAAGCCCGACGATTTCGACGTCACCATCATCACGACCTATCCCGGAACGCCCTACTACGATCGCGCGGTCCAGCACCCGACCCTGAAGAACGTCTGGGTGTATACCTATCCGGAGACGGGCGACCGCTTGTACGGCTACGAAGTGGACTACACGATGATCGCCGATTATTACAAGGGCGACCCCGACGGCGGCTACAAGGCCTATGTGTACACGGATCATCTGAGCGCTTTAAAGCTTGTGACCTTGCGCGACCAGGTCGAGAGAGACGTGCGCAAGACCCTCAACATCCCCTTTAACGCGGGACGCCCGGCGCAGCGCTTTGAGCACTCGATGGGCCAATTGCCCGCGACGATCCTGCGCGCCACCTCGGACGCGACGGTAAAGAGCTGACGGTGCGATTGCTTCTTATTCCCGATCCAACCTCGCCCAACGGAGAGGACGCCTTCTGCCGTGAGATCGTCAAGCGCGCCCCCGCGCGCGGACATTCGGCGAAAATGCAAATGGTCCCCAATGGGCCGCCCGAGGCAGCCGCGGAACTGCTCGTATCACAGGGTTTTGGCGGCGATTGCGACGCCGTCATTATCAACAGCCTTCAGCCGGCGGCCCTCATCGCGTCGAAGGCCTTGTCCAAGCCGACGGTCCTGCGCATGATCGAATCCTATGCGGGCGCGTCGCCCGATTCCCTCACCGAGGTCAAACGTCTCGCGACGGCGGCGAATCTCCTGCTGCTGCCCAGCCGCCACATGGCAGGCCTCGTCGCCTCCTGGGGCGTGCCGGCCGACCGCATGCGCGTCATTCCCTACGCGTACGACCAGATCTTCGCCCAGCAGATCGCGCTCGTGACCGTGCGCTCATCGCGCGCGCGCGGATTCACCGTCGTCACCGCGGGCGTCATCGACGCGGCGTCGCTTTCCGGCTTTGAAACGGTGCTCTCCGGCGTCGCGCGCCTGCGCATGGATGTGCACCTCACCGTGATCGGCGACGGGCCTGCCTTACCCGCCCTCAAGGAACGTGCGCAGGCCCTGATGCTGGGCGACCGCGTGACTTTTCTGGGTGAGCTGCCGCACCCGAAGAAGATGGAATATTTTCGCGCCGCCAAAGCGTTTGTGGAGCCTACGGGGCGGCAAGGCTTTCCTTCGCTGGCGCTTCACGCTTTATCCGAAGGCTGCCCCGTGCTGGGCGTGCGGGCCGGAGCGCTGCCCGAGTTCATCCGCGACGGCGAAAATGGCCTGCTCTTCGCGCCCGGCGACGCCGCAGGCCTGGCCGAGCACATCATCACCTTGAACACGACGCCGGGACTGTCCCTGCGCCTGATCGCCGAAGGCGTGCGCACCGTCGAGCGCCACTCGTGGGACGCCACCGCCGCCGCGGCGCTTGAAGCCGTCGAGACGCTTGAGGTCAAGGCGTCATGATCTGCGCGCTCCTCGTCGATCCCGACGACAGCATCGATTTCCCCGGCAACGAGGCCGAAGTCCTCGGCCGCCCGCTCGCCGCCTATCCTCTGCTGGCGGCGAAAGGCTCCGAGCAGGCGCGCCGGCTGTACGCGCAGACGCTGTCCCAGCCGGTGCGGCGCATCGCCGTTCAACTCGGCGCGGTGATCATCGACCCGCCGCCATCCAAGGAAGATGGCCCGCGCCCGACCGACACGGCGCGAGTGCTGTCGGGCTACCGGCACATCGTCGACGATTTGAAATCTGAGAAAGGTGAACTCGAGCTTCTCGTGCTGCTATTTGCCAATACCGGCGCCGTCAACACCGCTCTGATCGATGCCGGCGTGCAGGCGCTGCTCGATACGCCCGAGCTTGATTCCGCGGCGACAGTCTCACCCTACGACCGCTGGAACCCGCGGCGCGCCTTCCGGGAATCTCCGGACGGCCGGCTTGTCCCCTACGCTGAGTGCCTGCCGGAAACCGGCACGCCATGGTTTCCCGACTGGGGCGCGGCGGTCCTCCGCCCCCGCGTGCTCGACGCTCTGAAGCCCGACGCCCCCGAGCTGTCCTGGCTCGGCGATAAAATTCTTCCCCTCAAGCAAGCCGGCGGCGGCCCCGTGGACTACAGCTGGCAGGTGCCGAAAATGGAGTACTGGCTCAAGAAGCAAGGCGTGCGCGACTCACCGCGCCCCGAGCCGATGCAGAAGCTCGCCCCCGCGCCGAAGCCCGACCGCCGCTGAAGCGCAGACGGGGAATTTTCCGGAGCCTCGCCGTCGCTCATTTAATCTTTTTGACGGTCTTGGACGGAGCCAAATAGCTTTCGCTCGAGACGATCTTCCTGCCGGTTTTCTCTTCCAAATCCACGCGGGCTCTTTTGGCGATGCGGCCGCCGGTCTTCGCGGCGGCTTCATTTTTCGTCATGCCAGCGGCCTCGACGCTCTCAGCGACATGGCGGGTGGACAACTCGGCCAGCGCGGTGAAAATCAACTCCGCCTCGCTCATGTGATCGCGCAAGTTTTGAGTCTGGAGGCCCTTGAGCTCCTTGTGCGCCTTTACACTCACCTCGGCCCACTCCTGATGGATGATGTTGGTGAGGACGGCATATTCATCGCCCTTCTTGATGCCATGTCCGGCCCAATAGTCAGTGAGCTTATTGCGCGTTTCTTGCCCGGTCATGCGCTGCTCGATCCACTTGCCGCTGCGGCCCTGTTTGCGCCAAGTCTCGCGGGCGCGGTCGAGGGATCGGGCGGGATCAGTCATCTCCTGCATCCGTTCATAGCCGACTTTAGCCAACCACAGCTTGATGGGTTCGGCCTTAGGGCTGGGAACGCTTTGAACGAGGCGTAGCAACGTTTCTGCGGTGGCGACGTCGGTGAGATAGCCCTTACCGTCCGCCGCGGTCATTTTCAGTCGGTGACAATCTGTCACCGACTGGCTGCCTTCCTTGACCAGTCGCTCTTTGAGCTTGTTCCAGTACTTCCTTGCCGCCTGGAAATCAGCATGTTGGGTGAGCACTTGAATGATGTCCACGACGGAGAACCACCACATCTCGGTCGTCTCATCATAGCTGCGCCGAATTTCATGACCCTCAAAAACAGCCAATTCATTCTGGCTTTCGTTCCGTCTCATAGACGCGTCCTCAACTTGGCGACGGCGGCCAAGTCGGCCGCCCCTTTCTTGCCGTCCACAACCTGGGCGATGTTAGCGAATTTGCGGAAGGCGCAGGCTGTCCCAATATAGCCGGCAAGTGCCGGCCATTCGCCGCGCACGCTCACTTCATCTTTATGCATGATACCCTCCGTATCGTCTCGGGCCGAATGTCCCACCTATCAGACGATTGAGGGCACGAAAAAGTTGCCTATTAACCGAATAATCGCGCCTCATTCCGCTGCCCAAGCGTTGGAGTCTGGTAGAATCCTGACCATGCTCGGAAGTCGCCCTGCGTGGACGGTCCGGCTCCTCGCCTTCAGCCTGGCGCTCGGCGGCCTGCGCGACCCGCGTCTGTTTGCCGTCGCGGGAGCGGCCGCCTGGGCCGCCGTTTGGCTCGAGCGCCCGGCGCTCGGCCCCGCGGCAGCGTGGCTTCCCTGGCTCGGCTGGGCCCTGATCTCGACCTTCGTCTCCGTCCAACCGCTCGCGGGCCTTCCGGTGATCGCCCGATGGTCCGCGGTTCTCGCCTGCGCTTCGCTCGCGGCCGCTTGGGACGCGAAGCAGCGTGAGGAATGGCTCAAGTCGTTTTTGATCGTCGCCGCGGGCCTGGCGGTCGCCGCGCTCGCCACCGGCGCCGGGAAAGGCTGGCGCAATGAGATGACCGGATTGCTCCCTCCGTATTACAACTACACGGCCTTTGTCCTATCAGCGGCGGCCGCCGCCGCCGTCGCGTGGATTCTGCATCCGCGCGGCGCGCGGGGCGAGGAAGCGAAAGCCGCAGCGGCTTTTTGCGTCCTGGCCATCCTGTGCCTTCTTCTTGCCCATTCACGAGGAGCGTGGCTGGGCCTCGTCGTCGCCGCCGCCGTTTGGTCGTCCCGCCGCTGGGGCCTTCGCGCAATGGGCTACATCGCCATCGCGGCGTCTCTGTTCGGCGGCGCGTTCGCCTGCGGATTACTTCCCGGCTCCATCGACAATCTTCTTTTTAAAAATTACCGGATGCATGCCGAGGCGCGCCCGAGGCTCTGGCGCGCGGCCGCCGCCGTCGCAACGGACCACCCCTGGCTCGGCGTCGGACCGGGAAGCTTCGCCGTCGGATTCCGCTTACACCCCGTGGCGCTCGAGGACGGCGCCTCGAAGTGGTCGATGAGCACGGACTACGCCCACAGCGAGCCGCTCCACGCCGCCGCCGAGACCGGTTGGGCGGGATTGGCGCTCTGGATCCTCGGCGCGGGGGCCGCTCTACGCGCACTGTTCAAGCGCGCCGACACCGATCCGATACGAGAGGCCGTAGCCGCAGCAGCCGCCGCGATGACGGCCCAACTCGCGATCGACAACATGCTTCAGATTCCCGCCTTAGCCGCTCTATGGCTGTGCGCTCTCGCGATGGCCGCGCCGCCCGCCGGAAAAAAGCGCTGGCCCCAGGCGGCCATTCTCGCGGGCGCCGCCCTCGCTTTGATCTCCTGGATACCGAAGACGCTCGCCGCCGTCTCCCCCGCCCGCGCCGCCGCGGTATTCCCGGCCGAGCCCGGCCCGCGCGAGGACCTGGCCTATGCCGCCATGTCGGCCGGCAAGGCCGCCGAGGCCGACGCGCATTGGGCGGCGGCGCAACGGCTCGAACCGTTCAACGCGATCTATCCCTGGCGACGCGCGCAGATCGCCGGCGCGTTCGTCGCCTGGGCGCGTGCCGAACAGTTGGCCTCTCAGGCGGCCAGCCTCGAGCCGGGCTTCTTGAGCGCGCGGCTTTTACGCGCGGAAGCGTTGGTCCGGTTGAAACGCGCGCCCGAGGCCCGCGTCGAGCTCGCCGAGATCGTGCGTTTGCGCGCGGCGTCACGCGCAGGCGCGGAGCGCGGCTCGGGCTACGAGCGGACCGTCTGGCGTTTCGACCCGCTCGAATTCAACCGCGTCGCCGTCCTCGCGGGCCACGCGCCGCTGTGATACCAGAGCGCATGGACAAGTCGAAGATTCTGGTCATCGGCGGCACGGGGCTCGTCGGCAACGCTTTGGTGCGGGCCTGGGCGGCGCAAGGCGCCGAGGTGTCGGCCGCCACTTACCACTGCCACCCCTCCGAGAGCTTTCTCCAGCTCGACATGCAGGACGAGCCTCGCGTCCGGGCTTTGCTCGCCGAGCGCCGCCCCTCCGTGGTCGCGGTCCCGGCCGCCAATCCACATGTGGATTATTGCGAGCTGCACCCGGCGGAAACCCGCCGGACCAATGTGGACGGGACCCTCAATGTGGCGCGCGCCTGCCGGGACATCGGCGCGAAGATGATCTTCTTCTCCTCAGATTATGTCTTCGACGGAATCAAGGGCGTCTACACGGAGGAGGACGCGCCCTCCCCCATCAACGAGTACGGCCGTCAGAAGGCCGAGACCGAAGCGGGCGTGCTCGCCGCCGATCCGCGAAATCTGATCGTCCGCACGACCGGCGCCTACGGCTGGCAATGGGAGCCGAAGAACCTGGTCCTCCAGGTGAGGACCAACCTGTCGCAGGGCCGGGAGATGCGCATGGCGCACGATCTTCGCTACAACCCGACCTTCGTCGAGAGTGTGGCCGAAGTCGTCACCGCGCTCGTCGGGGCCGGGGCGAGCGGGATCTTCCACGCCGTCGGAGCCGACGAGATCGCCCGCTACGATTTCGCCGTGCGCGCGGCCCAGGCCTTCGGCCTGAACCCGGCGCTCCTCAAGCCCGTGTCGTCCACCGAGCTTAAATCCCCGACCCAGCGACCGCGGAAAACCAGCCTGATCTCTGGCAAAGTCCGCGCCGCGCTCGGCTTCGCTCCGTCCGGAGTCGATGAAGGGCTGCGGCGCATGGCCGCCATGGAAGCGGCCTGGCGCGCCTATGCCGCGCGGGCCTTGCCCGGCCCGGCCACCGTCTAGGTCGGGTTTATCGTATAATCGCCCTCTGATGCCCGACGCCCTCGCTTCACGCAATGTGGACGCCTGCCGCATGTGCGGCTCCAGCTCCCTCCACCGCTACCTCGACCTGGGGCGCACGCCGCTGGCGAACTCCTATCTCGACGAGAAGACGCGCAAAGAGCCGGAATTCACAGAGGAGCTGTGCATCCAGCTGTGCCGCGACTGCGGGCTCTCCCAGCTGACCAAGGTCGTCCATCCCGACCGGATGTTCCGGCATTATCTCTATGTCAGCGCGACGACGGCCACGATCCGCGAACACTTCGCCGAATTCGCGGCGACCGTCGCGAAAGCCGCCGACGCCAAGCCCGGCGACCTCGCCCTCGACATCGCCTCCAACGACGGGACCTTGCTCGCCGCGTTCAAAACCGTCGGCCTTAAGCCCGTCGGCGTAGACCCGGCCGAAAATCTCGCGAAAGAAGCCAACACCAAAGGCCTCACGACCTGGTGCGACTACTGGTCGGTTCCCGTCGCCGAGCGCCTCGCCCGTGAGCTGGGCCGCCCGAAGGTGATCACGGCGGCCAATGTCTTCGCTCACGCCGACGGCCTCATCGATTTCGCGCGCGGCGTGGCGGCGTGCCTGGCGCCCGGCGGCGTCTTCGCCATCGAGTGCCCCTATCTGGTGGACTTCATCGAGAAGAACGAGTTCGACACGGCCTACCACGAGCATGTCTCCTTCGTCGGGCTGACGCCGCTGGCCGGGCTGATGAAACGGCACGGCCTCGAGCTGTACGACGTCGAACACTTTCCCGACATTCATGGCGGCACGATCCGCTCCTACATCGCCCGCGCTGGCGAGCGCAAGCCCACCTCCCGCCTCGCCGCGATGCTCCTCAAAGAGGAGTCCTTCGGCATCAGGAACCCGAAGATTTACGACGCTTTCTCCAAGCGCGTGATCGAGAATCGCGACCGCTTGCGCGCGCTCGTCGCGAAGCTCCGCGCGGAAGGCAAGACGGTCTGGGCCTACGGCGCGAGCGCCAAGGGCAATACCTTGATGAATTTTTTCGGACTCGACGCCCAATCCGTGCCGCGCGCCATCGACGACAACCCCAAGAAGTGGGGTTACCTGACGCCCGGCGCGCGCATGGAGGTCGTCGGCATCGAGGCGCTCAAGTCGGCGAAGGTCGACTATCTGTTGCTGCTCGCATGGAACTTCGAAAAGGAGATTCGCCGGCGCTGCCGGGACGCCGGGTACAAGGGCCAGTTCCTGGTCCCCGTCCCGGAGGCCCGGATCGTCTCGGCCGACTGACTATGAAGACCCCGATTAAAACCGTCTGCGTCACCGGCTGCCTCGGCTTCATCGGCTCGCACTTCACCCGCAACGCGCTCAAGCGCGGCTGGCGCGTGTGGGGCATCGACAGCAAGACCTACGCCGCGCGCGAGGAGCTTCTCGTCGAATTCCGGAAGTATCCGACCTTCGAATTCCGCGAAGCAGACATCGCCACGCTCGACCATCTCTACGATGTGGACTTCGTGGTCAACTTCGCGGCCGAGACCCATGTGGACAACTCGATCGTCGACGCGTCACGCTTCCTCCACTCCAACATTCTCGGCGTGCAGAATCTCCTCGAGCTGATCCGCGCCAAGCGCCATTACGAGATGCCGGTGCTGCTGCAGCTGTCCACCGACGAGGTGTACGGCGACCTCAAGGACGGCGTGCACAAGCCGACGGACGCGCTCAAGCCCTCCAATCCCTACTCCGCGTCGAAGGCCTCCGCGGACATGCTGATCATGGCGTGGCACCGCACGCACGGCGTGCCTTTCATCATCGCGCGCCCGACGAACAACTACGGCGTCGGCCAGTACCCCGAGAAGCTGATCCCGAAGGCGGTCAAGCACCTCGCGCTCGGCAAGAAGATTCCGTTGCACGGGGACGGCACCTGCCGGCGCAACTGGCTCCATGTCGAAGACACCGCCGACGCTCTGATCGCGATCATCGAGAAGGGCAAGCTCGGCGGGATTTACAACATCTCCGGCAACAGCGAGCACGCGAACAAGGATGTCGTCCGGATGGTCCTGAAGGCGTACTTCGGGCGAACGGTTCCTCTCGAGAGCCACGCGAAGTTCGCGTTCGTCCGCCAGGGCGAGGATGTGCGCTACGGCGTCGACGACTCGGCCCTGCGCACGCTCGGCTGGAAGAACAAGCGCGTCTTCGAGAAGGAAATCCCGAAGATCGTGAAGCACTTCAAAAACAAGGTCGTTTGGTGACCGCGAAAAAGAAGCTCGCGGTCATCGTCCCCTGCCACAACGAGTCGGCCAATGTGGCGCCGTTCTACGACTCCGCGAAGAGGGTCCTTGAAGCGTTGCCTCTCGACTGGACGCTCCTCTTCGTCAACGACGCGAGCGCCGACGATACCCTCGACAAGATCCTGGCGCTGCGCGAGAAGGACCCGCGCGTGAAGGTCGCCACGCTGTCTCGCAACTTCGGCTATCACTCCGCTCTCGTCGCCGGGCTCTCCAACGCCGACGCGGATCTCTACGCGATCGTCGATGTCGACGGCGAAGATCCGCCCGAGCTGCTCGCCAAGTTCCACGCGGCCATCGTGAAGGGCGCGCACACCGTCTACGGCATCCGCAGCGAGCGGCCCGAGCCGGCCCACATCATCTTCTTCCGCTGGCTGTTCTACTGGGTCAATCAGCACATCGCCGACGGGCCCATCAAGCTGTGGATGGCGGAGTTCGGGATGTTCACCCGGCCGGTGCGGGACTACATCCTGGCCAACAAGACCACCTTCCCTTTTCTGCGCGCGGAGCTCGCGTATGTCGGGCTGCGCATGGAAGGCGTGCCCTACGCGCGCCAAGCGCGCCTGCGCGGAAGCTCGCACTACAACTTTTGGCGCATGTCGATGTTCGCGATCGGCGGCTTCCTGGCCTCGTCGACCTTCCCGCTGCGCGCGTCGCTGTACCTGTCGGCCGGATTCGCCGGGCTGTACCTGCTGCTCGTCCCGGTGCTGAGACTCGGCCTCATCGAAGCGGGCGCGCTGGCGGGCGTCATGGCCTTTCTCTTCCTGCTGCTGACCATCCCGATGCTCGCGCTGTATCTCGCGCGGACCTACAAGAACATCACGGGACGGCCGGTGTTCTTCCTCGACCCCGACCGCTCACGCCTTTAAGCCAGCCCCAACCGTAGGTCGAGGGCGGATTGTCGAAGGGCGCTCGCTCCTTGCGTTCCCACACGAGGACGTGCTCATCCTCTCGCGCCACGCGATGCGTCTTCGCGAGCGCGTCCCGAATGGCCGAGACCATCGCCGGCGTCACGGCCTGATCGCGCTCGTTGGCGCGAGGCGTCGCTGAGATCACGGCGGACAGCGCCGCCCCCGGCTTCGGAACGAAAATATAGTTCGCGTCGAGCGCGTCCTTCTGCATCAGCAGAAAATCCGCGCGCTCGTAATACGCCGGGAAGTCCCAGATCTCGGAGCGGCCGACGATGAAGCCCGACACGCGGTTGTTGGCGAGGAAGACGAGGCTGCGGTCGAGAGGGATCGCGGCCGCCGCGGCGATCACCGCGCGGTTGGACGCTTCCTCGACAATGAGGCTGCGCTCGAGCGAGGTGGCCCTGTCAGATTTTCCGGCCAGGCGGAACAGCGCGGGCTTCACTCGCAGCGGCAGATGCCCGGCCTGCACGCGCAACGAGATGATAAAAAAACCCGCCGCAGAAACTGCGAGCAGCTTCGCGGCGCGCGGGGCGGGCACGCGCGCGTCGCGCAGCCAGGACAGCAGGCCGAGGAACAGTCCGAACCAAGGGGGCAGGAGGTGATGGGCGCCGCCGACGACGACGCATTCTCCCCAATGCGGCAACGCGGACAGCACGACGAGACTCGCCGCGCGCAACAGGCCCCGGCGATCGGGCACGCCGAACAGGCCGGCGGCCAGGAGGAAGGCCGGAATGAACGGCGTCAGCGGCAGCATCGACTTCAGGTTCGCGAACAGCGGGCCGCCCGAGAGCGAAAACAGCCGCGCCGCGACGACGGCGGTCGTCGTCGTGCCGGTCAAGGTCAGCTCCGCGCGCGCCGCGGGTTGGACGACGAGCAGCAGCAGCAGGAGGTAAGGAATCGAAATCCCAGCCGCGATGAGCCCGTACGGCCGGCCCTCGTCTTCCACGAGGAATAAGTGCGCGCCGAAGCAGGCGGCGACCATGGCCGCGTCCTCGGAGACCAAAGCCAGCGCGACGATCCACAGCGTGAACGCCCATTTGCGCCGCGCGAGGTACGCGTCGTAGGCGCCGAGCATGAGAGGCCCGGCGAACAGCAGCATCTGCCCCATCTGACACAGCACCGCGAGCAAACCGCCTGCGGCGAGCACGCCCCACGCCATGAGCAGGCGGCCGTTCTGGTCACCCGGCGAGGCGCGGCGCAGGATCGAGCGCGACAGCCACGCGCCGGCGGCGAGATTCCAGACGACGATGAGGCCGTAGATCGCGCCGGGCGTCGGTCGCAGGGCCCACAAGTAGGCGAACAGATACGGCGTGAAATTCACATGAATCACATCCGCGTGGATGAACGCGTGGGGATTGAACGAGAAACCGACCGAGCGGCCGGCGTCGAGCGTGGCGAACAGAGAGCTCTGGAACGGCCGGCCGTGCAGGAAGTTGTGGAACATCTGGTGCGTCCAGGTGAAGCCGAAACCCGACCAGTCCGAGAGCGTGGTGGCGAGGTTGGCGAAAAACGAAGCGTAGAGAAAAGCGCCGAGCGCGAGGGATGCGGCAAAAAAGACGGACGCCGGGCGCCGGAAGGTCATTGGAGGGCATATGTTACAATTTCCCCCGATGAACGGCGACTCGAAGGAGTTCACCAAAACCGACTGGTCAGGCGCGATCTGTCGTATTTTCCGCGTCGTCGCCCTGCGCATCCGTCTCATCGGCGGCGTGCTGCTCGGCAACCTGCGCCTGACGCACGCGCTCGACCCGGTCTGGCGCGAGCGCTACGAGCGCGCCCGCCGCGACCTCGCCGCCAACGACGCGGTGTTCCATCCGTCGGAGCAGTGGACGATCATCACGCGCTTCTACCGCATGGTTCTGCGCGCATGGGGCCTCGACGGTTTCAAATCGACCTTCGGCCGCTTCCTCTCCACCTACGAGCCCGGGAACCCGTGGATCTTCCAGGCGGCGCATCATCTCTACCGCCAAGCCCTGGCCCCGCGCGACGTCTGGGGCCTGCTCGAGTCGCTCGAGGAGCCCGAGCTCGGCAACGGCACCTGGCTCGAGTACCGCGGCAAGCGCGTCAGCCTCGACCTGCTCCAGTCCATCGACGAGCTCTACCGCCTCAAGGAAGCGATGGGCTTCGAGAAGGACGACAAGGTGACCTTCTGCGAGCTCGGCGCGGGCTACGGGCGCCTGGCCGATGTGGTACTGCGCGCGATGCCCAACGCGACCTACCTGATCTTCGACCTGCCCGAGTCGCTCCTGCTTTCGCAGCACTACCTGACGGCTCTACATCCCGGCGCGAAAGCCGCGCTGTATCCCGATTCCGAGAAGGTCATCGAGTCCGCCGAGGCCCTGGCCGCGCATCGGCTCGTCTTCGCGCTCCCACATCAGCTCAAGCTCGTTCCGCTCGGCTCGGTGGACGCGTTTGTGAACATCTACTCCTTCATGGAGATGAGCCGCGAGCAGATCGAGACCTACTTCGGCCTCATCGACCGTCTTCAGGTGAGCGCCTTATACCTCAAGCAGCACAAGCGCGAAGTCAACATCTACACGAACTCGCTGAACACCGGCGCGAACTATCCCGTGCGCCCTGCCTGGCGGCAAATCTCCGAAGGCACCTCGACGCTGTTCGAGCACGTCTTCGAGGCGGTGTGGGCCGTCAGTCCGACGGGCCCGCGCCTTCGCGTCCGCTCGTCCAGCGGCCGGTAGCCTCGTCCCAGCGGTCGACAACCCGCGCCGGAGAGCCCACGGCGACGCTGCGCGCCGGAATCGACTTGGTCACCGTCGAGTTGGCTCCGATCACGGCGTTTTCGCCGATCTCTAGATCCTTGCCGTCGGCCACGATCACGGCGTTTGCCCCGATCCACGCGCCTTTGCCGATGCGCACCCGTCCGGCGGGGGGCAGGCCCTGGTCCTTGATCGGAACCTTCGGGTCGCGGAAAGCGTGGACATGGTCGGAGACATAGACATTCATGCCGAAGAGCACATCATCCTCGACGATGACCTCGCGCACCGCGGACAAGGTCGTGCGCGGTCCGATCTGAACGCGCGCTCCGATTCGAAGGACGGGCGCCTTCGGCGGCTCCGCCAGCTCGATGAGGGGCACCGTCAGCCAGGCATGCCGCTGAACCCAGGTCCCCGCACCGATCTCGATGAAACGCGAGCCCTGGACAGTCGCGGTATAGTCGATGACGACCGCTGCGCCTCGCTCAGCGAACGAATGCTTCAAGAGCGAGGTCAGGCGCGACCACACGAGGAGGCGGAAGCCGTTGAAGGCCAATTCCCGCACAGTATAGCCGGAGCGGAGGAACCGGCCATAGTCGTTCAAGCGAGCCACGAGCCATGCTATCAAGTTTGACGGCTGGCCGCCACTTTGGTATGATGTTCAAAGATTGAACACTCTCACCACCGACGCCCTTCAGCCCCAGGAATACCGGCTCATCCAGGCCCTCGAACGCCGGCCGGAAGGGTCCCAGCGCCTCCTCTCCCAGGAGCTCGGCGTCTCGCTCGGGATGACGAACATTTTGCTCAAGCGTCTGGCCAAGAAGGGCCTGATCAAGGCGCAGAAGCTGGACTGGAACCGCACCCGCTACCTGCTCACTTATAAAGGAGCAGCGGAGAAGGCGCGCAAGTCCTACTCATACGCCCTCTACGCCTGGAGCCAGGCCCGCAAGATCACCCACGCCGTGCAGGAGACCGTCATCTCCGAGTACCGCTCCGGCGCGCGCAACGCGACCGTGGTCGCCTGGCCGGAGACGGCCATGATCATCAAGGGCGCCTTGGCCGAAAAGGACCTGCCCGGCCTATCGATCGAATACTGCGTGGAGTTCCGGCGCGTCCCCCCCGGCGAAACCTTAGTCTTCGCCGCGACCGTCGAGCCCCTTCCGGCCGCCGTCCCGGGCCGCCGCGTCGTCCCGCTTTTGGAAAAGATGGATTTGGAATTCCGTTTCGAAGGATAAAGGAGAAACATGAGAGCACTCGTCACCGGCGGCTCCGGCTTCATCGGCGCCAATGTCGTCCAGCAGCTGCAGAAAGCGGGCTTTAAGGTCCGCGTCTACGACATGGTCTATCCCGTCGGCCTCGACGATGTGGAGTTCTACCACGGCTCCCTCCTCGACCCCGTGGCCCTGGGCTTCGCGCTCATTGGCTGCTCCTATGTCATCCACCTCGCTGCGATTGCCGATGTCAACGATGTGTTCAACGACCCGGTCAACGCCGAGTCGATCAATGTCCGAGGCACGCTCAATGTCCTCGACGCCGCCCGCCGCAGCAAGGGCATCAAGCGTGTCGTGTTCGCCTCGACGATCTGGACCTACAGCGATGTCAAGGAAGAGTTCATCACCGAGGAGACCTTGATCCCGCCGCCCACCCACCTCTACACGGCGACGAAGCTCGCGGGCGAGCATTACTGCCGCGCCTACGGCCAGCTGTACAAGCTGCCTTACACCATCCTGCGCTATGGCATCCCGTACGGACCGCGCGCGCGTGGAGCGACGGTCATCAGCAAGTTCGTCTCGATGGCCCTCGAAGGCAAGAACATCACGATCGACGGCGACGGCCTGCAGTTCCGCAAGTTCGTCCATGTGACCGACCTGGCCCGCGGCAATGTGATGGCGCTCAAGCCCGAAGGCGAGAATCAGATCTTCAACCTCGAGGGCAACGAGAAGGTGTCCATCAAGCAGCTCGCCGAGTGGATGAAGGAGTACGCGAACCCGAAGATCTCGGTCGTGCACACGCCCGCCCGCGCCGGAGACTTCAAAGGCGTCGAGATCTCGAACGCCAAGGCCAGCAAGCTGCTCGGTTGGAAGCCGGAGATCGACTTCCTGACGGGCCTTAAGCAGGTGATCGCCGAAAAGAAACAGGAGAAAAACGATGACCCCATCGCCCGCCTTGTCGCCGCTTGAGAAGCCGTTGAACATTCCCATTCTGCGCGTCCCGTTTGACGCGGAGGACCAGAAGTTCCTGACCGAAGGATTCCTTGAGATCCTCGCGTCGGGCGGCCTCACCATGGGCAAGCACACGAAGGCCTTTGAAGAGGAGTCGGCCAAGGCCTACGGCACGCCTTACGCCGTGGCGACCTCGAACTGCACGACGGCGCTCGAGATCATCCTGCGCGCGATCGGCGTGCGCGGCGGCACGGTGATCGTGCCGACGAATACCTTCATGGCGACCGCTTTCGCGGCCGTCCATGCGGGCGCCAAGATCGTATTCGCGGACTGCGACCCGAAGACCTTGTGCCTCACGGCCAAGGATGTCGAGAAGCGCCTGCGCCCCGACACCAAGGCGGTCATCCTCGTCCACATCGGCGGCATCATCACGCCGGAGATCGAGGCCATCAAGGCTCTCTGCGACGCGCGCAAAATCGCGCTCGTCGAGGACTGCGCTCACGCCCACGGCTCTTCCTACAAGGGCATCAAGGCCGGCGCCTGGGGCATCGCGGGCGCGTTCTCGTACTTCCCGACCAAGCCCCTCGTCTCCGGCGAGGGTGGGTTGATCACGACGAAGGATCAGGCTCTCTACGAGAAGGCCCTGATGCTGCGCAACCACGGCAAGAACCCCAAGCTCGGCAACCGCATCACCGAGATGGGCCACAACTGGCGCATGAGCGAGCTCACTGCGCTCGTGGCGCTCCAGCAGACGCGCAAGGCGGGCGTGCTGTTCGCCGACCGCAAGCGCGTCGCCGCGTTCTACGACAAGGCGCTGGCCGGCACGACCGGCATCGAGCACTTGCCGATCCCCAAGGACCTCGACACGACTTTCTACAAGTATGTCCTGTTCCTGAAGCCGGGCTTCGACCGGGCGGCCCTCAAGAAGCTGCTCAAGGAAGAGTACAAGGTCTCGCTCACGGGCGAGATTTACGACTACCCCGCGCACAAGGAGCCTGTCTGGGCGAACAACCCCGGAGCGGCGCTCAACTGCGACGAGAACTTCCCGGGAGCCGAGGAAGCGGCGGCGCGCCACATCTGCCTGCCGCTCTACCCCGGCCTCACCGACGCCGAGCTCAACCATGTGGTCGCGTCCCTCAAGGACGCGCTCAAGAGGCTCGGCGCTTGATCGTATTAGTCCTCGCCGCTCACGGCGACGACGAGCTTCTCGGCCCGGGCGGGACCTTAATCCGTCACGCCCGGGCCGGGGACGCCGTCCACTCCGTGATCTGCGTGGGCCGCCCCAACCTCGCAATGTACTCGAAAACGCGCTACGGCGCGGCCGTGCTCGCCAAGCGCAAACGCCAGGCCGTGGCTGTGGGCCGCAAGCTCGGCTTCAAGTCGGTGCGCAACCTGAACCTCAAAGACGAGATGCTCGAGCAGGACCTCAACTCGACGGTAACCGCAATCGAGAAGGCCGTGCACGAGCTCAAGCCCGAGATCGTCTATCTTCATCATGGCGGAGACCTCAACCAGGACCACCGCGGCGTGTTCAAGGCCGCGATGATCGCCTTGCGCGGCTATGCCAAGCCCCGCGTCAGCAAGGTGCTCAGCTTCGAGACCGTCTCGACGACCGAGCAGGCGCCGCAGGTCCCGGGCTGGCAGTTCAGCCCCAACTATTTCGTGGACATCACCGACACGCTCGACGCCAAGCTCAAGGCGCTCGCGCTCTACGACGACGAGCTCGTCGCCTTCCCGCACCCGCGCTCGGCCGAAGGCCTGCGCGCCCTCGCCCAGGTCCGCGGCTCCACCGTCGGCGTGCGCGCAGCCGAGGCGTTCGAACTGATCCGCGAGATGGTGGCCTAAGATGATCTTCTTCAATAAGCTCGACAACCCCTCCGATTTCTGGACGCACATGCGCTTCCACTGGCGCCGCGGCCACGGCCACCGGCTGCGCTATTTCTGGAACCGCGTCCGATGGCACCTGTACCCCGCGCTCGGCCTGGCCGGGAAGTACCCCGACCATGTAGACCTCGAGCTCTCCGCCGCCTGCAACATGAAGTGCCCGATGTGCTACACGACGACCCAGCGCTTCAAGGACGAGGTTCCCCACACCCTGTTCGATTTCGAGGTCTATAAAAAGGTCATCGACGAGCTCACGGACAACGGCGTGTTCTCGATCCGCCTGTCCTGGCGCGGCGAGCCGACGATCCATCCAAAGTTCATGGACTTCGTGCGCTACGCCCACAAGAAAGGCATCAAGGAGATCGATTCCCTCACGAACTGCCTGAAGCTCACGCCCGAGATGTTCTCCGAGCTCGTGGACATGCAGATGGCGTGGCTGACGATCTCCTTCGACGGCACCGGCGCCACCTACGAGAAGATCCGCGCCCCCGCCAAGTTCGACGAGGCCGTCGCCAAGATCCGCCGCTTCCACGAGATCAAGAAGGAGAAAGGCTCGGTCAAGCCGGTCATCCGCATCCAGGGCATCTGGCCCGCGATCGCGGAGAACCCCGAGAAATACTTCGAGACCTTCGAGCCGATCGTCGATGAGGTCAGCGTCAACTCGCTCCTCGACTACCTGCGCAACGACGAGCAGTACGAGTATGTCGAGAACTTCAAGTGCCCGGTCCCCTTCCAACGCCTCGTCGTCGGCTCGGACGGCCGCGCGTTCATGTGCATCAACGACGAGATGGGGCAGGTCTCCATCGGCGACACGCACAAGGAATCAATCTTCAACATCTGGAACGGGCCGAAGATGACCGACATCCGCAAGACCCACCTGCGCTCCGAGGGCGTGAAGACCTACGAGCCGTGCAAGGTCTGCTACCTCGCCCGCAAGACGACGGTCAAGCCCTACAAGGTCGGCCACCGCACGATCGAGCTCGAGGAGCTCGTCGGCCGCGAGATGGCCATCGGTAAGTGACCCCCCGCGTCGTCACGATCCATCAGCCGGAGTGCTTCCCGTGGCTGGGGTTCGTGGACAAGGCCGCGCAGGCCGACGCGTTCGTCCTTCTCGACGACGCGCAGTACTCGAAGAACTACTTCAACAACCGCAACAAGGTTCGCACCGCCCAGGGCTGGTCCTGGCTGACGATCCCCGTCGAGACGGCCGGCAAGGCGTCGCAGACCTTCGCCGAGGCGGCGATGGGAACGGACGGCTGGCGGCGCAAGCACCTCGCCACCTGGACGCAGAGCTACGGCGCCGCGAAGCACGGCGCGAGCCACCTCCCCTTCATCAACGACTTGTACGCGCGCCCGCTGACCACGATAGGCGAGTTCAACACCGCGGCCATCCGCTACCTGTTCGAGCAGTTCGAGGTGAAGGCGGAGGTCCTCGTCTCCTCCTCCCTCGGCTGCGAGGGCGCCGCCACCGACAAGCTCCTCGCGATCTGCCGCAAGCTCAACGCCACCGAGTATCTCTCCGGCATCTCGGGGAAGGAGTATCTCGACGAATCCAAGTTCGCGGCGGCCAGGATCAAGGTCCGCTACCAGGACTTCCACCATCCCGTGTACGCGCAGCGCTTCGAGCCCTTCCTGCCCGCGATGAGCTCCTTCGACCTTTTGTTTAATTACGGACCCGAAGCCGCCCGCATCCTTCGCGATCCCGCCGCACCCCGCCTCAAAGAGGTCTTCACCTGATGAAAGCTTTCCGCGTCGAAGACAAGATGATCGGTCCGGACGAGCCGTGCTTCATCATCGCCGAGCTCGGCTACAACTTCATCGACGAGGCGGAGATGCTGGCCGCGGTGGACGCCGCCGCCGCCGCGGGCTGCGACTCGATCAAGCTGCAGACCTTCCGCGCCGACACCGTCGTCGCTAAGGGCTTCGACTTTCCCCTCGAGGCCGGCGGCAACGACCAGTGGGACGAGTTCAAGCGCTACGAGATCTCCGAGGACCTGCACCGCTCTTTCTTCAAGCGCGCCCGGGACCGAGGCATGGTCCCTCTATCGACCCCGAGCCACCCCGACGACCTGGTGCTGCTCGAACGCGTCGGCTCCTCCCTCTACAAGATCGGCTCCGATGACCTGACCAACCTCCCTTTCATAACGCTCGTGGCCGAGACCGGCAAGCCGCTGATTTTCTCGAGCGGCATGGCCTCCTTCGAGGAGGTCGAGACCGCGCTGAAGACGATCCGCGCGACCGGCAACAAGAATGTCGTCCTACTCCAGTGCACCTCAAACTACCCGATCAAGGACCCGACGCTCGTCAACGCGCGCGTGATCCAGACCTACCGGGAGAAGCTCAAGGTGTTCTCCGGCTACTCCGACCACACCACGAGCCTCGTCACGCCCGTGGTCGCCGCGGCCCTCGGCGCCCGCGTGTACGAGCGTCACTTCACTCTGAGCCGGACGAACGGCACGCCCGACGCGCCCTTCTCCGCCGACCCCGCTGAGATGAAGGCGATCGTGACGGCGCTGCGTGAGGCCGAGGCGATGCTCGGCGACGGGATCAAGAAGCCCACGCCGACCGAGTCGCGCATGCGCGCCTACACCCGCAAGGGCGCGATCGCGCGCCGCGACCTCGCCGCCGGCGAAGTGCTGAAAGCCGGCGATTTCGCCGTGATGCGCCCCGCGCTCGGTATTCCTCCCGCCGAGGCCGCGAAGGCGATCGGCCGCAAGCTCAAGATCGCATTAAAAAAAGACCAGCCGTTGACCTGGGATCATCTCGCGTGAGCGGACTGGCTCTCGTGGCGGAATGCAACAAAAGAATCGGCAGCGGCCATGCCGTCGAAACGCGCAATCTCATTAATCTTTTATCTTCGGTCGAATGCCGTGCTTACCTGACCAAAGGCACTCCCCAAGGAATCCTCAATTCGTTCCGTCGCCGTCCCGCGACGATTCCCAATCTATCCGTTAAGTCGTTAAAATCCGTTTCGTTCAAGGCTCGTTCACTGGGACTCAAGGCCGTCGTCATCAACGCCCTGCAAGTCACCCCCGCCATGGTCAATGCTCTCAAACACGGCGGCCTCAAAGTCGCGGCCCTCTCCGTCAACCGCCGCAGCACCGGCGCCCACCTGAGCCTCACCCTCGGCCCGTCGAACATGATCCTCTCCCCGGCGTTCTCCGCGCTCGCCGCCAAGCCCCGCGCTCACCGCGGCCCCGTGAAGACCTTGATGATCCTGATGGGCGGGACCGACGCGTCCGGCTCAACAGCACATCTCGTACGAGCCCTGGCCGGTCGCACTTCATATCGCACGCTCGTGATCGCCGGCCCCAATTTCGCGCGCCTGCCCGAGCTGCGCCGCGCGCTCGCGGCCGCGAAAGACCGCTCCTTCGTTCTCGTCCGCTCCCCGAAGAACCTACCCGCGCTGATGGCCCGCGCCGATGCCGCGATCACGCTCGGCAGCGACACCTCGCTCGAGCTCGCCTGCGCCGGGACGCCGACGCTGTTGCTGGAAGAAGCCCCGCACGAGCGCCGTCAGGCGCGCCTGCTCGCCCGCAAAGGCTGCGGTTTTTTCCTCGGCTCGCACCGCGAGGCCACTCCCGCTCGGGTGCTCTCCGCGCTCGAACGCCTCGACGCCCCCTCCCTGCGTTCCCGCATGGCCCGCGCCGGACGCGCGTTCGTGGACGGACGCGGCGCCGAACGCCTCGCCGCTCGACTTCGGAGGCTCTCCGCATGAGCAAAAAACACTTCGTGCTGGCCGTCATCCCCGCCCGCGGCGGCTCCAAAGGCATCCCAGGTAAGAACATCAAACGGATAGCGGGCAAACCGCTGCTCGCCTGGACGATCGAGCACGCCCTCGAGGCGAAGTCGGTGGACCGCGTCGTCGTCTCCACGGAAGATCCGAAGATCGCCGCCGTCGCCCGCAAGTGGGGCGCCGAGGTCCTCGACCGTCCGAAGGCGCTTGCGAGCGACAAGGCCGACACGCTTCCGGTCCTCCAGCACGCGCTTAAAAAATATCCCGCGGACATTCTCGTCGTGCTTCAGTGCACCTCCCCGATCCGCTCGAAGGGCCTCATCGATCGCTGCGTCGCCAAGTTTCTGAAGACGAAGTCCGATTCCCTCGGCACCATCCACCACGACCACTCCTACGAGTACGGGCAGGAGATGCCCCGGCGTCAGGAGATCAAGCCCCGCCTTCTCGACAACGGCAATGTCTATGTCAACAAAGCCGCGCTCGTGCTGAAAGGCGACCGCATCGGCCGGCGCTTCGCCGTGCTCGAGACCTCGCGCGCCGAGGGCTTTGAGATCGACGAGCCGTTTGACTTCTGGCTGTGCGAGAAGATCCTCTCGGAACGGAAGCTCCCCTAAGGAATTCATGGACTACCTCAAAGAACATCTCAACGCCTGGTGGCTTCGCCCCGAGCAATCGGTCTGGGACGCCCGCGCCTCGGAGATCGCCGAACCGTTCGCGCCGAAAGGAACTTCTCTCGACCTCGGCTGCGGCAACGGCCTGTACAGCTTCATCTCCGCCGGCGGCGCGATCGGGCCGGAGCACGACTGGTTCGTCAACGCGCGCTCCTCGGGCTTCGCCAAGAACAAGGACAGCTATGATGTCGTGCCGCGCTTCGACGCGTCGCGCCACATCGTCCGTCGCCCGCGCTACCGCTTCACCTTCGCGCTTGACCATAAGCCGAACCTTCTCGCTCAGGCCGGGCGTCTCGGCCTATACGGCGCGCTCAAGCAGGGAGACGGCAACGCGCGCCTTCCGTTTGCCGACGGCGAGCTCACGACGGTGTACTCGAACATTCTCTACTGGCTCAAGAATCCCCGGGAACGCTTCGCGGACATCGGACGGACCTTGTCGCGCGGCGGACGCGCGATCCTGAGCCTGCAGGACCCCAGCTTCAAGACGATCTGCGAGAGCTACCAGTGGAAGGCCAAGCGCTCAAACCTCCTGCGCATGCTCAACCGCGGTCGCGCCGAGTGCTCGTACTGGACCGCGACCTTGCCGCAGCTCAAGGCCTTCGCCAAGCCCGCGGGCCTGCGCGTCGTCCACGCCGAGCGCTACCTGAGCCCGCGCACCTTGCGCTTCTGGGATGTCGGCCTGCGCCCGCTGTTCCCGCCGCTGCTCGAGATGACGAAGCGCCTGTCGGCGCGCGATCGCCGCGAGACGAAGGCCCTGTGGATCGAGACCGCCCTGCCGCTGATGCAGGAGATGCTCGAGCTCGAGCGCAAGGAAGGCGCGCGCGGCGGCTATCACTTCGTGGTGCTCGAGAAATCATGAAAAAAATCAAGACCGGGAAGTACCAGAAGTTCGTCTTCGACATCTCCGACCGCCGTTTCGTCGGGCGCTTCGAGAACATGTATGCCCGGGAGGACCGGGAGGGCTTCGATAGCTGGCAGCAGGACACCTTAACGACACTGCAGAAGCGAGTCTCCCTCGCCGTGCTTGACGCCTACAACTTCGGCAGCATCTTCGACTTCGGTTGCGGCAAGGCGGCCTTTACCCACCTCCTCAAGAAGGAGAACAACCGTGTCTTGGGAGCGGACATGTCGGCGACCGCAGTACGCAAGGCCCGCGTCCGCTATCCTCACGTCGAGTTCCGCGTGCTCGACGGGAAGAGCCTGCCCTCGCTCAAGGAGAGGTTCGACCTCGTGGTGGCGATGGAGGTCTTCTCCTTCATCCCGGAATGGCGGAAGGTTCTAAAGCACCTCGCCCGCAAGGGAATGTACATGTATGTGACTTTGCATATCCCGCCGAATCCGATCGGGTTCGTGCCCAGCTTCGAAGTCCTGCGCGAGGCCTTGCGCGCCGAGGGCGAGTTCGTCTCGGAGATAATCCTGGACAATCGCGTCTTTTGCGCGCTCGTGAAGGTCCATCATCGGCGCTGACCTCCCCCGACTGATCCCGACCGGCCTCCAGGATACCTGGCCAGAAGGCGAACTGGTTTTCCTCGGCCCATGGTGTCGGCCCGGGGGACGAGGTCCAGTGGTCGCCGATCCCTGGCCCACCCTTGAATCGCGCGAACGTGCGTACAGTGAATCCATCGACCTGTTCGAACGCCTCCTTCCCGCGCTCGCCGAGGCGCTGAACGCGGCCCATTTCATCTCCCTCTCCCCACGCTTCTGGCGGATCCTCGTCGGGCCGTGGCTCATCCGCTACGTCCAGATCATGAAGGACCGCTACGCCCGGCTGCGCGCCGCCGCCGACTCCCGCCCCACCCCGGTCGTCGTGACGCTGGACCGCGCTGACCGGATCGTCCCCGCGGACACGCTCCGCTTTACCGTCCTCGCGTACGAGGACGCATACAATTTCCAGCTAGTCTCATCCTTGGCCGAGATGATGGGGCTCGAGACGCTCCCGGTCCGTCACGCCGGCCTCAACGCGCGGTCGCCTTCCCCCGCAGCGGAATCGCGGCTCGCCGATCACCTCACTTCGCTACTCGGGGCGTCCGTCCGCTTCCACGAGATCGGAGTGAGCAAGGCGCAGGCGCTCGCGCTCGTGGCGGGCAGCGGCCTATGCGCGTCGCCCCTCCGCGTCCGGGGCCTCCAGGGCGGAAACCTCCCCTGGCCCCGCCGGACCCGGATCGCCCCCTCCCTCGCCGCGCGCGACGAGTTCGAGAAGATCCTCTTTAAAGCGCTCGGCGACGACATTCCCGCCTGCTTCGTCGAGAATTTTTCCGGGTTGCTAGAGTTGGCCCGGAGCGCCCGCCCCCACGGCGCGCGCTCCATCATCTCCGCCAATGGCTGGACCTTTGACGAACCGTTCAAGGCCGTCGCCGGCCTCTGCGCCGAGGAGGGAACCCGGCTCGTCGCGGTCCAGCACGGCGGCGGCTACGGCTTGTACGGCCGCATGTGGCAGGAGCACCTGGAGCGCACATGCACTGACGCGTACTGGTGCTGGGGTTGGGCCTCCTCGGAGAGCGACTCCAAGCTGAAGGACGTCCCAGCCGCGTCGCTCTCACTTTCGCCCGACGACGGCTCGCGCGGCGACGGCCTGCTGTTCGTCACAAATGCTCAGCCTCGCTACCCGTACGGCTTCCAGAGCCAGGCGCAGGCCGAGCGCTGCCTCGAGGGCGTCGAGGATGAGATATCCTTCTTCGCGTCGCTCCCTGCTGGGGTCCGCACGGCCTCGACTGTCCGCGTCACGAAGCAGGACGAGACCTGGGGCTGGAGTGCGGGTGCCGCGCTCCACGCCCGCTTCCCGGAACTGCGCGTCGAGGTGGCGTCAGGTCCGCTCCATGAGCGCATGCGCCACGCCGCCTTGACGGTCATCGACCACCCCGCCACCTCCCTGCTGGAGGCGTTGGCCCTTGGCCGGCCCACCCTCCTGTTCTGGCGGCCCGAGATTTGGGACTGCCGCCCCTCGGCGAGGCCGGCGCTTGACCGCCTCCGGAAGGCCGGGATTCTTTTCGACGAGCCGGAGAAGGCTTCCCGCGCTGCGGCCGCGCTCTGGAGCGACCCTCGCGGCTGGTGGGCCCGTCCCGAAGCGCGGGAGGCCGTCACGGCCTTCCGCAAGACCCTCGCCCTCGGCTCGCCCAACTGGATCCGGGATTGGAGCGCGGCCCTGAAGGAAGAGGCCGAGCGATGAGCGACTCGATCCTCCGCCGCTTCGGCGCGACCTTGGCGACGAACGCCGTCTCGAGCGGCGTTTCGTTCACCGCCTCCCTCCTCATTGCCCGAAGCCTCGGTCCGCAGATCTACGGCGACTACTCGTTTCTGATCGCGAGCTTCGCCGCGCTGAACACCTGGCTCGAGCTCGGGACTCCGACCGCGTTCTACACCTTCCTCTCCAAAGGCCGCGACGCCCGAGCCCACGCCTCCGCCTACGCGTTCTGGCTCGGCCTGCGCTTGGTCCTCGTCGGCGCGGCGATCGCCCTGCTGCCGCGCCCGTGGCTCGACCGGGCCTGGCTCGGACATCCCCGCGGCCTCGTGCTCGGCGCCTTCATCGCCTTCTTCGCCTCCGTCGTGGTCCGCGGCTACCTCGTTCAGCTCGCGGAGTCGGCCCGCAAGACTATCTTCGTGCAGTCCGCTCTCGCCGCGCTCTCGCTGACCCACCTTGCCTTCGTGTTGTTTCTGCGCGCGACGGGCACGCTCGGCATCCCCGCGCTGTTCGTCTTGATCGCCGCCGAGTACGCCGTGCTCGCGACCTGGTTCTCCCTTCGCTTCGACCGCTCTTTGCTCGGGCCCGCAGGCAAGGGCCCGGAGTGGCGGACGCTCGCGGCCCGCTACGCGAAGTACTGCGCGCCTCTCGCGCTGTATGCCGCGCTCGGCTTCGTCGCCGACTTCGGCGACCGCTGGCTGCTCCAGCGTTACGGCGGCTCGGTCCAGCAGGGTTTCTTCTCGCTGGGCCAGCAGTTCGCGACCATCGCTTTGCTCGCGACGACTTCGCTGCTCAACATCTTCTGGAAAGAGATCGCATCGGCCGAGGAGCTCGCCGACCGGGCCCGCACCCGCGAGCTGTACGGCCGCTCCTCACGGCTGATGTTCTTCGTCGCCGCGGCCGGCGGCTGCTTCCTGGCGCCGCACAGCCGCGCCCTCCTCGAACTCACCGCCGGCGGACGCTACGCCGACGCCGCGCCCGCGCTGGCGCTGATGTTGCTTTACCCCGCCTTCCAGAGCCTGGGCCAGCTCAACGGCGCCTTCTTCTTCGCGACCGAGGACACGCGCACGCATGTCTCGATCTCTTCGATCGGCCTGGCGCTCGGCCTGCCGCTGACCTATCTGGCGCTCGCGCCCGCGGACGCCGCCGTCCCCGGTCTGGGGCTCGGCGCCACTGGCCTCGCCGCGCGCCTCTGGCTCGTCCAGGCCGCGGTCGTGAGCCTGCAGTGCGCGGTCGTCCGCCGCCGGCTCGACGGAACGACCGGACCCGGCGCGCATTGGTTCACATTGACCATGCTCATCGTCCTCGGCGCCGGTTCGTCGTTCCTCGGCACGGGAGCCGCCAGACTCCTCGGTCTTCCTCATCACGAGATCTGGGCCGTGATCTTCTCCGCTCTGCCGTTCGCCGTCGCCGTCGCCGGCCTCGTTTGGCTCGCCCCGTCCCGCGTCGGCGCCGACCGCGCCCAACTCAACCGCCTGCTTCGCTGGAGACCTTCATGAAGAAGCTGCTCAAAGCCCTGCTCCCCGAATCCGCCGCCGCTTCGTTGCGGGGCGCGCGCGAGACCTTGCTTCTGCGCAGCCTGCGCGCGGCCGTCGCCGAGCAGGGCCTCGCCGAGTCCGTCGCCCGTCACACGAAGGTGTTCCCCGAGCTATCGCGTCAATACACCGATTTTGCGCTCGACACCGAATTTCTCCAATACAAAGTCCGCGCCCAGCAGTCTTTCCAGGTCAGCCTCGCCGCGCCCGTGCTCGCGGCGCGCCCCGGAGCGACCGTCGTGGATATCGGCGACTCTTCCGGAGCCCACATCGCCGCGCTCAAGGCCATGCTCCCCGATGCGGGACACCGCTTCCTGTCGGTCAACCTCGACGAGCAGGCCGTCGCGCGCGTGAAGGCCCGCGGCTTCGAGGCGCTTCTGTGCCGCGCCGAGAACCTCCAGGAGAAGGGCGTGAAGGCGGATGTGTTCCTCTCCTTCGAGACCCTCGAGCACTTGAACGATCCCGCGACCTTTCTGCACCGGCTCTCGAAGACGCCCTGCGACCGACTGGTCCTTACCGTGCCCTTCGTGACCGAAACCCGCGTGGGGCTTCATCACCTCAGGGCCGGCCTGACGAAGAAGGTTAGCCCCGAAACCGTGCACATGCTCGAGTTCAGCCCCGCGGACCTCAAGCTCCTGGCCGCGCACTGCGGCTGGGCCGTCGAGACCGAGCGGATTTACCGGCAGTATCCCCTCAATTCACCCCTGCGGGGCACGCGCGCGATCTGGAAGGACTGGGATTTCGAGGGTTTTTACGGCCTGGTGCTGCGCCGCGATTCGGCCTGGTCGTCTCTGTACACGGGCTGGGATAATTGAAAAATGATATGCTTTGAGTGCAATTCCTCGACGGAGGACGCTTTTCCCCATGAAAACGGACATTCCTAAAACCATCTCCCAATACTGGGACCACATCGCCGAGTACGAGATCGACGACTCCTGGCGCGCGCCCAACGACACCCCCGCTTACCGCGAGTACCGCAAAAAATTCGAGGCCGCCCAGAAGCGCCAGTATCTCGGCGACTTCCCCCTGTCCATCGAGATCGAGGCCAGCTATTACTGCAATTTGAAATGCCCCTTCTGCCCGCGCGTCGTCAACTTGGGCGAGCGCGAGGTCGGCCACATGAGCCAGGAGCTCTGGGACAAGATCCTCGCCGAGTGCAAGGAGAACGGCCTCAACGCGATCCTGATGGACCACGAAGCCGAGTCGCTGATGAACCCGCGCTTCATGTCCATGGTCCGCGACGCGAAGGACGCCGGCGTTCTCGACATCTGGCTGCACACGAACGCCAACCTTTTGACCCCGGCCAAATCCGAGGAGCTCATCGAGGCCGGCATCACCAAGCTCAACTTCTCCATCGACGCGACCGACGACGCGGTCTACGATGTCCTGCGCGTCGGCGGCAAGCTCGAGAAAGTGATCAAGAATGTCAACGACTTCCTGCGCATCAAGCTCGAGAAGAAGGCCCACCACGTGCGCACGCGCGTCAGCTTCGTCGAGCAGAAGGAGAACCTCCACCAGAAGGCGGCCTTCCTCGAGCAGTGGAAAGGCGCCAAGGGCCTGAACATGGTCACCTATCAGGAGTGCGTGGACTTCTCCCTGTTCGAGAAGCCCGACGCCGACATGGCGCTGTCCGAGGGTGAGCTCGAGGCCAAGTACAAGGACGCCGAGCCCTTCCACTGCAGCCTGCCGTGGGAGATGCCCGTCATCGACACCGAGGGCAATGTGGTGCCCTGCGGCTCGCCCGTGCGCGAGCACAACAAGGACTTCATCCTCGGCAACCTGAACAAGGGCGACACGATCAAGTCCGTGTGGAAGGGCCCGAAGATGACGGCCCTGCGCGAGCTCCATCAGAAGGGCGAGTGGTACAAGAACCCCGTCTGCCGGGTCTGCGTGAAGTCCATGCGCGACTCCAAGAAGAGCATGCGCGCGCTGCGCGAGAAAACCGCGGCGGTCGCCGCCAAGCCCTAGCGATGCGGGAGGGCGCGTTCGGGAGCCTGCCCGCCCGCGTCTCGGCGATCGGCCTGGGCACCGCCCAGCTCGCCAACCTGGACGGGACGATCGCGGGAATCAAGCGCGTCGCCCCCGCCGACGCCCGTAGGATCCTCGAAGCCGCCGTGGACGACGGCGTGTCGTTTCTCGACACCGGCGACCAGTACGGCGCGGCCGAGGAGCTGCTCGGCTCGCTCGACGCGGAGCGCCGCGGCAAGGTCCTGGTCGCGACGAAGGCGGGCCTGCGCGACGACGGCGTGCGTGATTTTTCGCCCGAGTACCTGCGCTCCCGCCTCGACCGCTCCCTGCGCCGGCTCAACTCCACCCGCGTCGACCTCTTCCAGCTCAACAAGCCCGCGGCGAAGGACTGGGAGGATGGGCGCCTGGCGGCGTACCTCGCTGCGGAAAAGGCGAACGGCCGCATCCGCTTCGCCGGCGTCGTCGTTGGCGAGCCCGCCGACGGCCTGCGCGCGCTCGATGAGCCCGTCCTGGACACGGTCCAGGTCCTGTTTCATCTGACCTACCACGCCTCACAGCCCGTGATCGCGAAGGCCGCCCGCCTCGGCAAGGGCGTGATCGCGCGCTCGCCGCTCAACAGCGGCCTGCTGTCGGGGGCCTACCGCCCCGACACCGTCGTGCCCGCCACGGACGAGCGCTCCCGCTACTTCAAGGGCCCGGAGTTCTCGGCTCGCGTCGCCGCGTTGCACCTGATTCAAAAGGACCTCGGCGTGGCCAACGACGAGCTCATCGAGTTCGCCCTGCGCTTCGCCTCGTCGGAGCCGGGCGTTTCGACCGTGATCCCGGGAGCGTCCACGCTCGCGCAGATCCGCCGCTACGCCGCCTGCGGCGATGCCGTGCCGTTCACGGACGACGAGCTTGCTCGGATCAAACGCTTCGTCGTCGCCCGCATGACCGGAGTCGGCGGTTCCTTTCAGCTTCGCTGAGCAAGCCGGGCCCCCTCTCACGGGCGTGATTTTGTAGAATTACCCTTACGATCATGGCGAAATCAGCAACCTCGTCGCTGACGGAAATCCGCCGCGTCCTCGCCCTCGAGGCGCGCGCCCTGACCCGAGTCGCGTCCGCCGTGGACTCCCGCTGGGCCGAGGCCGTGGACCTGATCGCCAAGTGCCGGGGCAAGCTGGTGCTCACCGGCGTGGGCAAGTCCGGCCTCGTCGCCCAGAAGATCGCGGCGACCTTCGCCTCGACGGGCACCCCCGCTCTTTTCCTCGATCCCGGGGAAGCCGCCCATGGCGGCCTGGGCGTCGTCCAAAAAGGCGACCTCGTTCTCGCGATCGGGAAGTCCGGCGAGTCCGACGAGCTCAACGCCTTGCTGCCCGCGCTGCGCGCGCGCAAGGTTCAGTTGATCGCGATGACCGAGAACCCGCGCTCGACCTTGGCCAAGGCCGCGGCCCTCGTCCTCGAGACCCCGATCAACGGCGAAGCCTGCCCCCTCAACCTGGCGCCGACGACGAGCACCACGGTCGCGATGGCGCTCGGCGACGCGCTCGCCGTGGCCCTCATGAAGCGCCGCGGCTTCAAGGCCGAGCATTTCGCCGCCAACCACCCGGCCGGACGCCTGGGCAAGCGCCTGACCTTGCGCGTGCGCGATGTGATGCGCGCGGGCAAGGACAATCCCACGGTCCTTCTCGGCGCCACCGCGACGGAGCTTCTTTCGACGATCACGCGCCTGCAGGCCGGGGCCGCGTCCATCGTGGACCGCAAGGGCCGCTTCCTCGGCCTCGTCACCGACTACGACATCCGCCGCGTGCTCGGTGCGGGCGGCGACTTCCGCCGCCTCAAAGCCTCCGGCATCATGAACGCCCGGCCGACGACAATCCTTCCCGACGCGCTCGCCGCCGAGGCCGTCGAGATCATGGAAGACCGCCGCACGCCCTTTAATGTCCTGCCCGTCGTGGACGCGAAAGGCCGCTCGGTAGGCATGATCCAGATCCACGATCTCCGGGCACGAGGCCTCTGATGACCCTCAAGGAAAAGCTCCGCAAAGGCGTTCCCACGATCGGCACCTGGCTCACCCTCGCCCACCCGGCGCTCGCCGAGATGGCCGCGCGCGCGGGCTTCGACTGGGTCGCAGTAGACCTCGAGCACAGCTCGATCACTTTGCGTGAGTGCGAGGATATGATCCGAGTCCTCGACCTCGCGGGCACGACCCCGCTCGTACGGCTGACCGCCAACGACTCCGATCTCATCAAGCGCGTGATGGACTCCGGCGCGAGAGGGATCATCGTCCCGTCCGTCTCCACGCCCGAAGAGGCGCAACTCGCCGTCGAGGCCGTCCATTATCCGCCCCGAGGCCGCCGCGGCGTCGGGCTGGCGCGCGCGCAGTCCTACGGCGCC
>JAYTSX010000302.1:0-3823 GCA_043745445.1 Elusimicrobiota bacterium | reverse complement strand
GCGTGCGGGCGGCCGCATGCGAGTCTCTCGGCGCTCTGCGTTCTCGCGCTTCGGTGCCGAAGCTCGCGATGGTGCTGTCCGGCGATGTCGATCCGCGCGTGCGCCAAGTCGCCGCGCTCGCCTTCGTCTACATCGGAGATCCGGCCGCGACGGGCCCGTTGATGGGCGCGTTGAAGGACGGGGCCTTGCCCGTGCGCCATGCGGCGATCCGCGCGCTCGGCAAGCTTCGAGCAGCCGGCGCCGTCGGCGCCCTCTCGGCGGCCTTAACCGACCCGGACCCGATGGCCCGTAAGATTGTGGTCTCTTCCCTCGGGGAGATCGGCTCCAAGGAGAGCGTGCCCGCTCTTTCTTCCGCTTTATCGGACTCCGATGCCGGAGTTCGCGGCGAGGCCGCGAAAGCGCTCGGCCTCATCGGTGATGCCGGCGCTCGCCCGGCCTTGACCAATGCCCTTAAGGACTCGGACGCGACCGTGCGCGTGCAGGTCGCGGACGCGCTCGCCCGGACCGGCGACCTGTCCGGACTCCCAGCTGTTTACGCAGCCCTTAAGAGTCCGGATGCGACGGCCCGTCAGCGAGCGGCCGCCACCGTCGGCCTCATCGGTGACGCGAAGGGCCTCGCTGCGCTCGTAGCCGCCCGCGCCGTCGAGAAAAAAGCCGATGTTCAGGCGATAATGGATTTTGAATTGGCGCGGATCCGTTCCCGCTTGGGCACTCCGGTTGTGATTCCCGTGAAGACGCCCGCCAAGGTCCCGGCGAAGACCCCCGCGAAGGCCGTGAAAACCAAGAAGGCGCCTGCGTCCATGGAGACACGGTGAAGAACGAGAAGTCCTTTCCGATGCGGATGTGCCTTGCCTTATCCCTGTTATCGGTGATCGCCTATGTACCGGGGATCGTGGGTCTTCCCTTCACCGACGGCATGTTCTCTCAGTTGGAGCGAATGTGGCATCACTCGTCGTTCGAGTGGCGGGCGAGCAAGCTTCATGCCGGTGATGAACGCTTGCTGGTGCTGGCGGTTGATGACAAGGCGGTCGGCGAGCTCGGGTTCCCATTGCCGCGACCATACTACACCAAGGCGCTCAATGAAATGACGCGTCTGGGCGCCAAGGTCGTGATCTTCGATGTGTTGTTCCTTGAGCCGCGAGAGGGTGATAACGAATTTGCGGAGGCGATGCGTCGCCACGGCGGCGTGATCAACCTTTACACCGCCAGCATTACCGGGGAATCGAAGGGCAAGGTCGTGGTCCGGCGTCCGGTGCCCATCCTTGAGAAGGCGTCGAAGGCCCTCGGCTGTCCGATCATCGACCGTCATATCGATCTTGACGGTCGCGTGCGCACGCTGGCGCTGTTCGATCCCGAGATATTCGACCCGGTCAGAGGTAGCTCCGCGCCTTTGACCTCGGTGGCGGCTGCCGCTGTTTCGCTTTACACGGGCCGCAGCCTCGATGAACTCCTGGCGAAATACCCGACTGAGGACGGGTTATTCTTGATGCTCAATTACCGTCGGCCCCGCACTTGGCCGATGGAGCTCGATCCGACCGGCGTGCCGATTTACACTCCGCCGTACATTCAAATTCCGATCCTCGACCTGGTCAAAGGCAGACTGACCCCCGCGCAAAAGAAATTTCTCAAGGGAGCCATCGTCATTGTCGGTTCGACGACGACGGGCTACTACGACCATTACCCGACTCCGTTTTCAAGCCAGGCGCCGCGGGCTGAGTATCACCTTAACGTCATCGACAATATCCTCAACAAGGACACGCTGCCCGGCACGGACATCCCGAGCGGAATCTTGCTGACTTTCGTGATGGCGTGGGTGCCGTACTTCCTGCTTTCGTTCGCGCCTATCGTCGGCGCCGTTATCGTGGCGATCCTGCTGGTCGGAATGTTAGGCGGATCCCTGATGCTGATGTCGCACAACTGGGTGCTTTATCCGGTGGCCCCCGGTATGACCTTGCTCGCCAGCTTCCTCGCCGTGAATATTTACCGCGTCCTGACCGAGGGCGCCGCCAAGAAGGCGATCATGGCGAAGTTCGGGCAGTTCGTTTCACCTGAGATCGTCGAAGAGCTCGCGAAAGATCCGGAAAAGGCCAAGCTCGGCGCGCAGAAGCGTGAAATGACGGTGTTCTTCCTCGATATCGCGCATTTCACCACCATCTCCGAGAAGATGAGCGCCGAGGCGCTCATGACCTTCCTGAATCGATACCTGTCCGCGTTCAGCGAGGTCATTCTCGACCGCAACGGCACGATCGACAAATTCATCGGCGACTGCGTCGTGGCGTTCTGGAACGCCCCGATCGAAAACAAGGACCATGCGCGCGACGCCGTGCTGTCGGCCCTTCAGTGCCAGGTCGCGATCGCCGAACTCAATAAAAATCTCGACCCGGGAATTCCTGAGATCCCGCAAATTCGTATCGGCATCAACACGGGGTTCATGAATGTCGGCTTCACGGGGACCGAGCGCAAACTCGCCTATACCGTGATCGGCGACCAGGTCAACCTCGCCTCACGCCTCGAGGGCGCGAACAAGTTTTTCGGCTCTCAGATAATGATCAGCGAGCCGACCTATCAAGCCGCCAAGCAGGCGATCGAGGCGCGCTACCTCGGCCAGGCGCGTGTCGTCGGCAAGGAGACGCCGGTCCCGGTCTATGAGCCTCTCGCCGAAAAAGGAAAGCTTACTGCCGCCTGGGTGAAGGCCATGCCCGTCTGGGAAAAAGGCATTAAGGCTTTTTACGCAAAGAAGTATGACGAAGCGCTCTCGGCCTTCGAGGAGTTCGCTCAGCTCATGCCCGGAGACGGCCCGGGGGAGCTCTATCTCGGCCAGTCGCGCGATTATGCGGCCCTGCCGCCTGACGACTGGGATCAGGTCTTCAACCTTACGGCGAAATAAAGCATGAATATATTCTGGCGGCTGATGTTTGGCCACCTTCTCTGCGACTTCACGCTGCAAACCAACTTCATCAACCGTTGGAAGCGCACGAGCATGTGGGGCCTCCTCGCGCACTGCGGGATGCATCCCATCGCCTACCTAGTCATCGCCTGGCCTTTCCTCGGCGAATACTGGATCGAGAACTCCTTTTTCCACCTGAACGGTTGGACGTGCGTGGCCATCATCTTCATCACGCACTTCCTCGAGGACTGGTGGCGCGTGTTCACCATCGCGAAATATGGAATGCCCGACAATACTCTTTTCTTCGCCTGGGACCAGGTCATCCATTACGCAGTGATCTTCTCCGTGGCGCCGCTGGCCGTCACCACGACCGCGGTGGCGGGCTTCTTCCCGGAGAAATGGCCGGTGCTCGGTTGCCTATTCGTGCTGATCACACACGCTTGCACGGTGCTCATCTATTTCCTCGAGAAGGATATGCATGGCGCGGATTATCCCGGCGACGATGAGAAGCACCTCGCTATGGCGGAGCGCCTCGTGCTGGCGCTGTGCTTCCTCTTCCCGACCGCGCTCGGCGCGGGCGTGCTCGCGTCGGGCTGGCTTGGAGTTATGTTCTTCCTTCGCCGGCGACGCCTATTCGATCTGACCACCTTCACCTTCTACATGGGCGCCACCATCGGGGTGCTTTGCGGTCTCGCCGCCCGATACGTCTACTACTCCTAAGGATACCGTCATGAACGAAATTCTCGTCCTCGCCGCCTCCCGCACTCCTATCGGCTCAATCAATGGTGTCTTCGCCAATCATACCGCGCCGCAGTTGGCCGCCAAGGCGATTGCCGATGCGCTGGCCAAATCCGGGGTGAAAGCCGAGGAACTCGGGGAAGTCGTGCTCGGCTGCGTGATCCCGGCCGGTATCGGTCAAGCGCCCGCGCGCCAGGC
>JAYTSX010000301.1:0-3840 GCA_043745445.1 Elusimicrobiota bacterium | reverse complement strand
CCGTGAAATAGGTTTCGAGGAACCAGGCCTGGTGATCGGAAGGGACGGCGACGGTGAAGTCTTGGCCGGGGCCTTTGGGCCGGCCGAACTCCCAGTAGCCCCAGGTTTTGAAGTGACGGTCGTTGACGAAGTGGTTCAGCACCTGGAAGCGGGCCGAGGCGTCGGTGAGGGAATCCACATGCCGGCGGCAGGCCGCCATTTCGTCCGGGGTCGAGAGGGCGTCGAGCGAGACGAGCTCGCAGGAGCGCGTAAGGTCGCCGCCTCGGACGGCGGCGCGCAGGGCGAGGACGGCGGCCGCGTGTGCGCGGCGCTGGGCCTGGGCGTTGGCGGCCTCGACGCCGTGAAGGAGGACGGCGAAGAGCGGAGCGCCGATCAGCGCGGCGATAAACGGCGCCCACGGCCAGAAGCCGGCGCGCGCGTGCTCGCCGCCGGGGCCGGAGCAAAGCTTCGATGAGAGGAAGGCCGCCAGTAGGGGCATGAACGCGACCAGGACGGCGGCCCAGCGCAGGGTTTGCGCGAGCGGGGCGAGCGGGGCGCGCCGGAGGGTCTCGGAGAGGAAGGAGAGCCCGATGACGGCGGGAGCCAGGACGACGACGCCCAGGATGAACCCGGCCACGGAGACGACGGTATAGAGTCCGGCTTTCATGTCAGCGGGCACAGTGTAACAGCGGGAATTCGCTTTTGCCAGTGGAGAGGGTTGCCCCGGCAGACTGGGAGCTAAAGCGGCAGAAGCAGCGGACCCGTGTCCTCGCATGGGACTGGCGGGACGGCCTCGAGCCGAAGAGAGACAAGAAGCTGCTGGTCCCGATGCTGGCCGTGGAGATGGACGGGGGCGGCTTCGAACTCGGTATGGAGCGGCAACAAAAGCCGCTACTGGTGCGTCTCGATCCAGGTCTGCATCGCGGCGCAGAGGCGCTTGTCGTGGTTCTCGCCGCAGTAGCGCCAGAGGTAGGGGAGAGCGCCGGCGCCGTAGGCGCGGCTGAAGTCGGCGTACTCCTCGCTGAAGAAGAGGCAAGTTTTTTGTCCGCTTGAAAACGCGGCGTCGTAATCCGGCGTCTTGTTTTTCGCGGCGCGCGCCATGTTGTCCTCGGCGACCTTGCACTTTCCCGCGGCGGTGAGGACTTCCTTCGCGGACCAGGGCTGAGACTTGAGCCAGTTCTTGGTATGCTCGTCGCCCAAGGCGGCGGCGGCCTTTACCGCGAGCGATTCTTCCAAATGATACTGGTCGACCGCCGCGAGCGTGCCGGGCGTGCCGATCGCGACGAGGGCCGCAGCGACGCGGTCCCGGTGCGGGAAATTCCGGTTCTTCAGCATGCCCGCGAGGAGCGGAACCGCGCTTTTGGCCGCGGGGCCGAGGTCGCCGAGCGCGTCGATGGCGCACTCGTTGCCCGCTCGCAGGGACGCTGTTAGGGGCGCGACGGGAGACGGGGAAGGCTTGATTTTGCCGAGGGCCAAGGCCGCGTGGCAGCGCAGGAGCTCGTCAGTCAGAAGGCTGAGCAGAGGAGTGGCGGCGGAAGAAGCCGACGGGCCGATCGAGGCCAGCGCGTCGAGCAAAGCGGTGCGGCAATGGGCGGGATCGGGCTCGGACTTAGTCGCTTTTTGAATGTCCCGGCAGGCGGCGGGATCTTCCAAGGTTTGGAGGAGGACCGGAACCTCGACGCCGTCCACGGGTTTTAAGGAGCGCAGACGGCCGTAGAGCTCGGCGGCCTTGGCGTCCGCGGATTTGTTTTTGGGGTCCCGCGTGGCGGCGATGACCGGGGCGAGTTGGGATTCTTTGCCTTTGCCGAGGTAGGCCTCAAGCTCCGCGGGCGTCATGTCGGCGACACTCTTTGTCTCGGCGGCCCGAAGCGGCGAGGAAGTGAGGAGGAGGAGCAGGGCGAACGCGGCCTTGGTCGCTTTGATCATCTATGAACGGGCAGGGCGGGGTAGTCGGTGTAGCCCTTGGCGTCGGGGCCGTAGAATGTCGTCATGTCCCAGGCGTTGAGGGGCGCGTCCTCGGCCAACCGCCGGATGAGATCTGGATTGGCGATGATGAGCTTGCCGAAGGCGACGGCGTCGGCCTCGCCCGCGTCGAGCAGGCGCTGCGCGGAGGCTTTGTCCAAGCCTTCGTTGGCGATGTAGGCTCCGCCGAACTCTTTTTTGAGGGCCGGGCCCAGACGGGGGTCGGCCTGAGACTCGCGCGCGCACAGGAAGGCGAGCTTGCGCCGGCCCAGCTCGCGGGCGACATATTGAAACGTCTCCGCCGGCGACGCGTCACCCATGTCGTGGGAGTCGCAGCGCGGCGCGAGGTGCATGCCCACGCGGCCGCTGCCCCAGACGCTGACGCAGGCGTCGGCGATCTCAAGCATCAGGCGCGCGCGGTTTTCAAGCGTGCCGCCGTAGTCATCGGTGCGTTTGTTCGAGCCGTCCTGGAGGAACTGGTCGAGGAGGTAGCCATTGGCGCCGTGGATTTCCACGCCGTCAAAGCCCGCGGCGTGCGCGTTCTCGGCGCCCTTCTTAAAGGAAGCGATGACGCCCGGGATTTCGTTGGTGTCGAGCGCGCGAGGGACGGCGTAGGGGTGCTTGGGGCGCACGAGGCTGGGGTAGCCGCGCGGCGCGATGGCGCTCGGGGCGACGGGGGGTTGGCCGCCCAGGTACATGGGATCGGAGACGCGGCCGACATGCCAAAGTTGGAGGAAAATGAGTCCGCCGGCGTCGTGGACGGCCTTGGTCGTGAGCTTCCAGCCTTCCACCTGCTCGCGGGACCAGATGCCCGGCGTGTCGGGGTAGCCGATGCCCTGGGGGCTGACGACCGTGGCTTCGGTGAGGATAAGACCGGCGGCGGCGCGCTGGGCGTAGTACTCGGCCATGAGGGCGTTGGGGATGCGCTCAATGCCGGCGCGGCAGCGGGTGAGCGGGGCCATGATGATACGGTTCTTCAGCGTGAGGTCGCCGATCGTGACGGGGGAGAAGAGGGAGGGCATAGGAGATTATACCGCCCTGGGCGTCCGCTGGCTGATTATCTCGGGAACGGCCTGTACGAGCTGCGAGTGCCGGCCGAAGGGTATCAGTATCGCGTTCCGTATTTCTTTCATGAGAGAACCGTTATCGTCGTCACGCCTTGAAGGCGTGGCCGACGGCGGCTAGTCGAGATACGAGAGGAGCTCGTAGGTGAAGGGATCGCCCTCGTCGTTCTCGACGATCTTGACGAGCCCGACGCCCGGCGCGTACCAGCGCTCGCCGGAACCGCCGTCGCCCTCGGCGATGAGGTAGGCCACGCGAAGGCAGCCTGTGAAATGACCGGCCAGAGTAGTGACTTCGGCGTCGAGCGCCTCGATGGTGTAGCGGCGCGGGCTAATGATCCACTCGGTGCCCTTCTGAAGAGGGAACTTGAATTCAGTGGCGCCGTCGCAGCGGACCTCGGTGGCGTTTTTGACGACTTCGAATTCTTCCAACTTCGGGAGTTCCTCGTTCCATAGAGTGGTGCGGGTGCATTGGGCGACCGTCTCGCCGCCGGCGCTCGCCACGGACGAGACTTCGATCGACACGAGGCCTTTGCCTTGAGCCTTTTCGACCGCGTACTGGCGCACGGAGTTCTTGGCGAGCGGGAAATAGTCGTTCATGAATAGGATCGTAGGAAATAGAAGCCCCTGGCGTAAAAGCGAATCGCCCCTTATACTTCCGGTCCCGGCGCTGTATGACGCGCCTAAAAAACACGCTGTTCGGAGGCCTCATGGCTGATCCGAGACAAGTTGTGGTCGTGTGCCGAAGAAGGGCTCGTATGCGTGGCCGGGACGCGAGATGCTCGATGACCGCACGCGCGTTTTGCTTGAGTCACGCACGCTCGATGAGTTGATGGAC
>JAYTSX010000300.1:0-3861 GCA_043745445.1 Elusimicrobiota bacterium | reverse complement strand
AAAAATTGGCGCGCGGCGCCGAGCAATAGGTGGATGACCTTTAAATCGAGGCGGCGCTCCGCGATCCAGGCAGGCAAGACCAGCTCTTTGCGTCCGCGGGCGAGTTGAACGCCCAGAAGTGCTACGAAAGGTCCGAGTACGGTGGAGAGCCCCCCCAGCGGCAGCGGCTGCAGAAAGGGCAAGCAGATGAAGATCACGATCAGGCCGAAGCCGGTCTGATGCATCCGGCGTACAAGTTCGCCGAGGGTCATCGGCCCGTCGACGGCCGCCTCGAGCGCGCGGAGATGGCGCTCGACGGCCATGGGCTACTTGGCGGCGCGGACGTGAATCTCGGAGGCGGTCTTGCCGTCGGATGAGTGAATCTCGGCTGATTCGCCGACCTGGACTGCGTCAAGCGTGATGTCCGCGCCCGGCGTGCCCTCGGCCTCGCGACGGACCTTCGTGACGTCCGACACGGAGTATTCGCGCACGGTCTTGGCGGCGGTGCGCACGGAGATGACGCCCTTGACGATGTCGGTGTTGGCGACCTCGCCCCGTGTCGTTCCGCCGAACTTTGCGTCGTCGTTGTCGGTCTTGGGGACGGACTTGAGATCGAGCAAGTCGAGCTCCTTCGTTTTCGGATCGTACATGGCCTTGAGCACGAGCGTGCCCACGGAGGACGAGTTTTGAAACTTGCCGGGCTTGCCGTCGAGGGTCACCTTGGTTTTCGGCGTGACTTTGAATTCCTCGGTGTGCTCGGCCTTATCGAAAATGGTCACGCGTCCTTCCCGGAACACGGGGCCGTCCGGGCTGGGCGCGAGCTTGGACTGCGCCTGGATGATTTTCCCGGCGGTACGCGAAAGAGGGACCTTGGCGCTCTTCGGCGTGTTCGCGGCGGAGGCGGAGATCGAGAGGAGGACGACGAGCGAGGCGGCGGTCAACTGGTTCATGCGTTATCCTCCACGATGGGCTCCGCTTGCGAGGGCTTGACCTTCTGCACTTGCACGCGACCTTGGGCGTCCACCTTTACGCCGTGATGGCGCTTGAGCTCCTCGAGTATCTCCTCGGGCGAAAAGCCGTGGCTCCCGGCGCGATTCTTGATGTCGTTGAGCAAGGTCTTCACGCGCGACGGAGCGTCCTTGATGCGCTGAAGTCGCGATGAATAGGTCCAGGCGGCCTCAGACAGGGTTTTGCCGCCTGTTTTACGGGGCTCGCCGCTGTCGGGCGGCAGGATGACCGGCGATGATACTGCCTCCGGGCGAGCTGCCCGTGAAGAGGAGCGTCCACGCCCGCCGCGCGAGCGGCGCGAGGACGAAGCGGCGGCGGCAGGAGCGGCGGGTGCGGCGGATGTGGCGGGTGCGGCGGGTGCGGACGCGGCCGCGGAACTGGCCCGCGAGGATGAGCGAGAGCGCCCGCCTCCGCGGGACCGTCCGCCGCGTCCGCGGTTATTGCGGGCGGGTTTGGTGCCGGCGGACTCGTAACCGCCGGTCGCTTCCTCGGACATGATGGCGGCGTCGGGGTGCGAGGTCCAGATCGTGGCGACGCGGCCCAAGCGCTGAAGCTCGGCGGTCATCGCGGCGAGCGTCGCGTCGTTGGTCACCATCAGGAACGGGATGCTTTGCGGGAGCACGGCGTGCAACATGCCCGCGTGCAGGCTCATGACGAAGTCGGCGGCGTTCGCGCCGCCCTTGGGAGAGGTCACCGTGCAGAAATTCGGCAAGCGCGCCAGCGGCTTCTCGAGGTTGCGAGGCAGCAAGGCGCCGGGGCGCAGGAACACGCGCACGAGGGTCGAGCGCGTAACGCGGGCGTCCGGCGGGACATGCGGATCGTTGTCGCCGTCGATGAGCAGGACATTCTCGATCGGGGAGCGGGGCATGGTGTAGGCTTCGGGCTCGGCGTAGGGCGTGGAGTCGTATACGGGCTGCGGGGCGGGAGCAACCGGCATGACATCGTCGGTGCCGAGGGTGTTGGTTTCGGCCAGATTGTCAGCTGTGGAGTCGTGTGGGGTTGTCATTGTAGTGCGGTCAGTATACTAATAAAGACTTCATCCCAAGGGAGGCCGAGCCCTTTCGCCGAAAAGCCGGGCCGCCTCGGACTGATTGTGTGCCCGGCAGAGCAGTCGTACATTTCCAGGCTCGTCCGAGCGTCCCCCCCGCGCCCACGGAATGATGTGGTCCAACTCTAGCCAGGCCGTTTCGCCGCAGCGATGGCCCTCGGGACCGAGGTAGGCGCAGCGGCCTCCGTCGCGGCGCCAGACGATGTCCGCGATCCATTTCGGGATACGGCGCGAGGCCGGTAGACAGTCCGCGGGCTTATGCGGCCGCTTCGCTCGTCGGGCAGTGCGCTCGGCCTCAACGAGTCGTCTCAACGCGTGCCCGATGACATCCTCCATGTCGCCCGCCGGGAACCGATGGCGCAGCAGGTCGCGTGCCTCCTCGTACCAGCCGTGCACCTCCTCGTTCGCGCAGAATGTGAAGGCGAAGCGTCTCACCGCTGCGACTTCCGGCGCGGGGGGCGCGGGAGCTGCCACCACGGGTGCCGGCGCCGGAAATAGCGTCGGTTTGTTGGATGTCGGCATGGCCGAAACGGCGGGATCGGGAACCGGTTCCGCAGCGGACGCATCGGGAGGTCTCAAGGCCAAGGGTGTGGGCAGCGCGCGAATGCGATCACGCGGCTCGGCGGCGGGCGGCGACAACTCGGCGACGAGGCGTTCGATCTCCCGCGTGCTCCGCCGGCAAGCTTTCCGGATTAGTCCCTCGTGGTTGGACGGCGTAAGAAGCGGTTGGATCATCGCGACGCCGACAAGGTTGAGGTCGCCTTTGGCCAATAGGCGGAGAATCGAGGGATACCGGCGCGCCGCGCGTGCAGTTCGGACGCGCCGCATTGCGTCCGATTCCGAATATCCGAGCCGCTGTGTGAGATACGCGAACGTCGATGAGAAGCCTTTGCGCAAGCAGGCCGGGCGTGCGTCGAGCTCGCCTAAATGTAGCATCAAGTCGACCAGCGTGAAGCGTTCGTTTCGCGCCAACGCCTCGACGCACCCGAATAGCGCGTCGTCGGTCAAGGTTGAGAGGTTCATAATTATCATACGATCCAACCCCTCGAAATGTTCCCTCACGACGGCGACTTGCTGTGAGAAAAGTGCTGATGCCTGAATCTTTTTTCGTAATTTTACTGTCAGCGCTGACAGTAAAACAAAAAAAGCGCTTATGCCCTCTGCTCTATCTCAGCGCGAAGTCGTCGCCGCGTTGATGGCGGCCTTCCAGGAGGCGTAATAGCGGTCCGCGTTTTCCGGGAAGCCGTTGAAGCGCGGCTTCCATCCGAGGCGCTTGGCCGCCTTGGAGGCGTGGACCAACTGGTCGAGCGCGAGGCCGTAGGCCATGCCTCCGTACGCCTTCTCGGCGTCGGCGAAGGACAGGGCGTTCACGGCGCCGCCCGCGCCCGCGGCAGTCGAGGCGGCCGCGGCCATCTCGCGAACGGTGAAGCGCGAGGCGTCCACGGCGTTGAACAGCTCGCCGGCCGGCGCGCTTTCCGCGGCGCGGACATAGAGGTCGGCGAGGTCATCGAGGTGCACCATAGCCCAGCGGTTGCCGCCCTCGCCTACGATCGGCGAGGCTTTCTGTTCGACCGCGCCTTGAAACCAGAGGCCGGTGAGTCCCCCCGCTCCGCCGTATACGCAGCCGGGACGCACGACGATCCCCTTGCCCGCGAGCACGAGCCTCTCATGCTCGCCGCGCCAAGGCATCAGCGGCTTACCGGAAAAGGCCTGCGTTTCATCGAAAGGTCCGCCCGCACCGTACTGCCAGACGCCGGAGGTGTAGATCACCTTGCCGCCCAGCCCGAGCAGGGCTTTGACCGCATTGCGATCGAGAGATTCGTAGT
>JAYTSX010000299.1:0-3882 GCA_043745445.1 Elusimicrobiota bacterium | reverse complement strand
ATCGTCACCGCGTAGGCGCCAGTGGACAGGCCGGGGACGCTGCCGGCAATCTGAGAATCGTTCCAGAGCGACAGCGGCGCCGCGACCGAGCCGAATTTGACCAGCGTGTTGCCGCCCCCATATGCGCCGAAGCCTGAGCCCGTAAGGCTGAAGGGAATCCCGATCGGGCCAGATGACGTCGACAAGGTCACCGAGGAAGCGGTCGGAACATCGGTCTCGGGCGGTCCACCCTCGAGCCCGGTCACACCGCTCAGCGCCGTGCCGCCACCGAAAAGCAGCGGCACCCCGCCGGTGCCAGCGGCAAGCCAGATTCCGTTGCTGTTGAGCGCGACGCCCTTTCCGCCGCCTGCGCCCGCCTGCGTCCGTGCGCTCACGAAAGTACCCGTCGAGGAGAAGGTCCACAACGCCAATTCCTCTGAACCCGACGATCCGCTTTGCCCGGCGATGAGGATATCTCCGGAGACCGTGCGCGTCGCCGCCGAAGGAATATCTTGGGCGCCCGGCGCGCCGTGCCAAGCTCTCTGTGAGAGCACGGCGCCGTCGAGCGCGAAGCGGGTCACCGATAAGTCCTGATTGCCGAGCGGATTGAGCCGGTTCATGACGGCGATCACCGAGTCACCCGTCAGCAGCGCCGCCCCGCCGATAAGATCGACGCGCTCCTGGTACCCGGGCGCGAGAAAGGGCCCCGCAACGAGATGCCCCGCCGCATCGAATCGCCAGAGTCCGAGCGCCATTTTGGCCGCGCCGCTCGTGGCCGGCCGCGACGAAAGGCCCACGACCCACACGCCGCCCGCTCCATCGGCGACCGCGCCAACGCCGGTGTCGAAGTCGCCCGGTCCGGCGTAGGTCGTCGCCAGTGAAAGAAGATGCGTGCTCAGGTCGTACCGCCAGAGGGCGAGCTTGGCGGCGGACGGCTCGCCCTGTGGAGTCCTGGCGGTCTCGGCGACGCCAGTGATCCAAACGGCACCGGGCACGGTCGCGACCCCAAGCGGCACATCGGTAAGGCCGAGACCGCTGTCGAGCATCGTCGTCGAGACGATTTCATTGGCCGCCGAAAGCCGGTAGACCGCCACATCGAGCTTGGTCGTCTGGCTTTGGGCCCCTCCGATCGCATACGCGCCACCGCTCGGATCGAACGCGATCTGCCAGTTCACGGATTCGGCGGCGCCCGGAAGGCTTCGGGAGGCGATACTCGCTCCGGCAGCGCTAAAAAGCCCCACGCTCACCTGATTATTACCCCTCAACACCTCCCAGAGCCGGCCGCCCGCGTCCGCCGAAAGCGACTTTGCGCCCGTGCTGCCGCCCGACTGCTGGTCGCAGATCTGAAAATTCGGGTTTTGCACCGTCCCCGACTGCGTCGTTGCGACTTGTATGTTGCCGTTGCAGGACTCGCCGTTCGTGATGGCAGGATTACAGACGAAGATGAGGTAGTTCTGGTTCGGCGACAGCCCCGTCAGCCTCACTCCTTCTCCGAGGGCCATGGCGCTATTAAATGAAGCGCCGGCAGAGTCACACACAGGCTGGCCGCTCACCGTAGCGTAAAAGACGCTGTAAGGAATGCCCGGCAGATTATTGTTGGAGTTCCACGATAAGAGCAAAGAGCCGGTCGCGCTCTGAACGACGAAGGTCGCGCCTGGCGGGACGGGAATACTTGAAAAAGTCCGCGTCGCTCCAAATAACGCGTAAGTCGAATCGATCTCGAAACGCGGCAAGAAGCCCACGATCTTCCCTCGCAACGGGTCGGTCATCTGCGAAGCGACGCGCACGAACGGCTGGCCGGGCGCGGCCTCATACAGCGCCAAACTCTCCGGGTCGACCCCTTGGGCGAGGGCTGCCGCTGAGGAAAAGGTCATTTCCGCGGTCGCCGGCGTATTGAACTGAAGTACGGGCGGATCGACGAGATAGGGATTGCCGTGAGGCACCAGACCAGGCGGGCCACCCTGCATAAAAGCCTTCAGGAATATCGTCAGGCCGCCGGCCGGAGCCGTGAATTTAAAAAAATTGTCGGGGCTCACGGCCGCGTACATCGCGCCGCCTCCCTGCAGAACCCGGATTGTGCTCATGAACGGGCTCCATGTGATGTTGCTCAGCAACGGGCTCACGGCGCCGGGAGGAGAGGTGCGGTGGACAGCCGTACTGCGGGTCAGCGTCTGCTTCACCCTCACATAGCGTTTGAGCGCTATCGGCGGACCGTTCTCATCTCGCGGGTCATAGTCGTGGTAGCCGAAGGCGTCCGCGCCCGACGCGAAAAAAATATTACGAAGGGCCGCCTGTGCGAACGGCGCCCCCTCCACCCCGGCCTCGGTTGCGTCCGACGCGACCTCCCACTTGATGCTCATCCCCGTATCAGTCCCACCGCTCTCGCTGGCGCTATCAGGAGGCAACGAGGCACCCGTGCTGACGACATCGAAACCTTTGAAGATACCCGCGCCCACCGGTGCGTTGATAACCGCGGCGATGCTTCCCGGAGGCACGAAGGGGACCGCCACGCTCGGCTCGAAGAGGTCGTAGGTCCGACTGATGACGAACCCGGACGGAGAAAAAAGGCTGGTGTTGAGCTCTCCGGCGAGTGAGGCTCTGACCTCGACGGTAGGTATGGCGCCCTGGCTCACCACCTGTCGAATCATGAAGTTCTCCATGCTGGAAGGCTGGAGATAGGTATCGGAGACGAGGGCGTCGTGGGCCTCCAGGACAAAACTCATATGAGCTTCGCGGTTATGTCCATCCTTGAGAACGACCGCGTAACTTCCAGGCCGAACCTCCGTCGTCGCCGTCACGAGGGCGCTCGCGGCCACTGTAAACGGCTTGCTTTCGATAGCCGCGCCTTGGGTGGTATATTTCCCCTCAAAGTCGAGTTGGGTTTTGAATATTTCAAGAGTACCTTCGGTGGCTCCGGTGTTGGCAACGCGGAAGATGGGCAAAGTACGGAACTCATTCGCGCCGACATTAAATTGAGAGGTGGCCTGAGTCGTGCTCAGGTCAACGGTCAGCGTATAGCGCTTGATGGCGCCTGAAGTGACCTTCCCGTCCGTATTGGTCAGCACAAAAGTGTAGTCGCCATCTTCCAGCTTTGGATTCGAACTTCCAAGGGGAGGATATTGGATAGTCGCGTTGATCTGATCCGGAGCGAATGTTTTGATCAAAACCGGTGTGCCACCCTTATTAATGAGCATCGAAGCGATGGGCACCCCCCCGTCGGCGTCGATATTGAACTCCAGGCTGTCAGCCGGGGTGTACAGAGTCAGGGGGTCGACGCCCTGATAGGTCGCCACTTGTTCGTAATCCGGGCTGATGAGCCCGAGTTGCAAGAGGGGGCCGCGACTTATCGTGAATGATATCGCGGCTACATTGCCGGCTCGATCCTCTATTTTCGCGATATAGATCCCTGGGGGAAGCTTCCCGCCCGACAGTGGGAAATGAACCGATCTGTTTTGCGGATAGACGGTCTCCGGGGGCACCGGAAAGCTTACCGTCTCACCGGAAGGCAGACCCACTGTCGATGTCTTTCTGAGCGTGATACTCGAGAGGCCGGACCCGGGAACACCGCCGATCGTTTCATTGCCGGAGACAGTAATACCTTTGGTTTCCGTAACGGCGCCGCTGACGATGCTCACGGGGGCATCATCAATCAGCGTTATGGCCGGTGCGTTCTTGTCGACCTTAAAGAGAATCGAGGCGTCGCAGAGGTCGGCCGCGGCCGACGAATTATTTTCGTCCGCGTCGCGCACATTCAGGCAAAGGGTGTAATTGCCGTCGGCGAGCGGTGCCCCGTCGTCGCCGGCAACCACACCCTTCCACATCAGGTGAAATTGGGTTTTGAACGGCAGGACGTTGAGGTTGGTTGGATTCGTTTGAAAAAGCGCTTGGGAGTTGTTGTTCCAG
>JAYTSX010000298.1:0-46663 GCA_043745445.1 Elusimicrobiota bacterium | reverse complement strand
CGTCCAATCCGCTTTCCGCCGCGCTCTGGAGAGGAGGCCATTCGCCTTTGCGCTTCGTGCGCTATCCGGGAAATCTCGCCTACCTCGCGCTACTGCCGCTGACCGCGCTCGCCGCGGCGGGCTTCTCGGACCGCCGGGCGGGACCGGTGTTGGTGCTTCTCTCGGCGCTTGAGCTCCTCGTGCTTGGACGCTCCGCGACGCCGCTGGCGACGCGCGAACTTTTCGTCGAGCCCGGTCCTCTTGTGCGTGCCTTACAGCTGGAGCAGGGCGACGCCCGCTACCTCATTTCTCCGAAAGCCCTTCAGGCCGCGAAGGGGTCTGATATTTTCGACTGGAAGCAGCGCCTTTACGGCCTGACGAATGCGCCGTATCGTCTGCGTGCGGCCGCCAATTTCGGCGAGCCGCTGGTTCCGGCGGCGTCGTACGCGGTGATGGACGCCTTACTGAGCCTTCCCAGCGCCGACGCCGCGGCGGCGTGGATGCCGTGGATCGGCGCGACTCGCCTCCTGACTCCCGGACCCGCGAATTCCGCGCGTCTCACCGCGGAGCCAACCGCGCTTTGGAACATCTCAAAAGCTCGGGGACCGGTCTCGCTGGCCTATCGCTTGACCTCGTTGGAGGGCGCCGCGCTGCCCGCCTCGTGGCCGTCCGCGCCGCCGAACGCGACGCGCGTGCCGCTCGCGGTGCGTCGTGAGCGCGAAGATCGTTTTGACATCAGCGGCGAAGGCGCGGGCTGGGCCTATGTCGCGGAGCCGCGTTTCCCGGGCTGGACCACCGTGCTCTCGGTTCCGGGCGGTGAACACGAGGTTCTTCCGCTGCCTGCGCTCGGGGCCTTTCAAAAAATAGAAACGCCGTCCGGGCCCTGGTCCTTGCGCTGGCGCTATGAACCGGGCCCTTGGCACTGGGGTCTCCTGCTCGCGTGCATGTCGTGGCTAATGCTTGCGTGGTCTTGGTATCATCGAGCCGTCGCCTTTGGAGATATTCGATGACCCGCCGGGACCTCATCGTCGTCGGGGCCCTCGGGGCCGCCGTTCTCGCGCTGACCGCGTCCGTGTGGGCGCGGCCGGGGCGCGCATTTTTCAATCACGGCGATCTCTATGCCTATCATTGGCCGCTGCGCCACCACACGGCGGCGGCGTTGATCGAAGGTCGGCTTCCGTTTTGGAATCCGTATGTTCTGCTCGGCGTTCCTCACGCGGCCAACCCGCAGGCCGTTCTTTTTTACCCCGCGTCCATTCTTGGATTCCTGTTGCCCGTGGTGACGGCCTTAGTCTGGGATCAAATTCTGCACTTGCTGTGGGCGGCGCTCGGAGCGTTCCTTCTCGCGCGCTTTGCCCGCCTGCCGCGGGCGGCCGCCGCGGCGCTGGCCGCCGCCTATGCGCTGTCGCCTTTCTTGATCTACCGCGTGACGGCGGGAATTCCGACCTTGGTTGCCGCGCTGTCTTGGGCGCCGTGGGCTTGGCTTGCGTGGCTCGGTGCTTCTGCGCCGCTCCTGGCCGCGGTCTTCGCGCTTCAGTTTTTCTCCGGGCACCCGCAGTTCCTCCTGATTAATGCCGTGTGCATGGGGCTATGGGCCGCGGCAAATCCACGGAGGTCGGCGTTATTGATCCGTTTGGCGGCGGGAGCGGGCGGCGCTCTGGCGCTCGCGGCAGTGCAGTGGCTGCCGACGCTCGAGCTTCTGCGGGGCTCCAGCCGGTCCGACTGGCCGGCGCTATTTCGGGCCGCCTATTCCCTCCGCTGTCAGGACCTGCTGTTGTGGCTGTCACCCGGCGCCTTTGGCACCCCGCTTAATGGCGGCTGGGACGGCGCGGTCTCCGTATTTTATGAGAGCGGGGGCGTGTGGCTTGGAGTCGTCATGCTGGCGTTCGCGGCCGGAGGCGTACTTCGCGGCAGGGCGCGGCTCGCTCCGGTCGGTCTCGTCATCGTGGGAGCCCTTCTCGCGCTCGGCGCCAACGGACCGCTCGCCCCGCTGTTAAATGCGCCCGGGTTCTCATACTTGCGCACGCCGTCACGCTGGTCTTTTCTGTCGCTGTGGGGCCTGTGGCTGCTCGCGGGCGAGGGAGCTGCGGCGTTGTCCTCTTCGCCGAAGACCGCCCGGGCGCTGTCGCTCGTCCCGCTCCTCGTGCTGGCGGAACTCACTGTCTGGGATATGAACTTTCTTAAGTCCGCGAACGCGCGCATGTTCATGAAGGCGAGCCCCGCCGTCGTCGAGCACTTGGCCGGAAGGCCGTCGCGCATGATCACCGATCCGGAGATGGCCAATCCGAACAAGGCGATCGTGTATCGTATGCGTAACGCCAATGGCTACGACGCGTTCTACCCGGCCAGCACGGCGGTGTGGGCGGCCGAAGCCGAAGGCCGGCCGGCCGCGGATCCGAGCTGGGTTTTGGTCTCTCGTTGGAAGTCAGACGCGGCGACGCGGGCGGGCGTGTCGGCGCGCCTCTCCCGGGTCGGCATCGAGGAGCGCGGTGACGCATGGCCGCTGGCGTCCTTCCTCGACGCCAAAGGTTTGCGCGTGACGCCGGATCCGCTCCTCATCATTGAGCGACCCGAGCGTTGGCGCGTGACCGGCGCGGTGCCCAAGGGCGCGGTCGCGGTGGCGCTGTCGGAGACGCGCTGGCCCGGTTGGCGCGCCCTCATGAACGGCCGCGCGGCGCCGCTCGCGGCCTGGGGCCCCGCGGCTCAGTCCGTGGCGCTGGCTTCCGGTGCCATGACCGTGGATTTGAGTTTTAGTTTTTCGCCGTCACTGTGGTTCTGGTGGGCGGCCCTCTCGGCCGCCGCCTGGGCGCTGTGGTTTGCGACCTTCGCCTTCGGTGAAACTGTATGAACCGAAAAAAAATAGCGTCGGCCGTCGTCGCCTTCGCGATCACGGGGTTCTTCTTATGGCTGGCGCTGCGTAAAGTCGAATTCGCGGCGCTCGGAACGGCGTTGTCATCGGCCCGCCTCGGCTGGCTTGTTCCGATGTTCGTTATCGTCTATCTCGATCTGCTCGTGCGGGCCGTGCGCTGGCGTGTCCTGCTCTCGCGCACACGGGCGTTGCCCGCGCCGGTGTGGGATCTTTTCAAGCTTGAGTCGATCGGTCTGGCGGTCAACAATGTTTTGCTTCTACGCCTGGGGGAGCTCGCGCGCGCGGGTTTGGCCGCCCGCCGGCTCGGCATTCCGGCCGCCGCCGCCCTGGCGAGCGTCGCCATTGAGCGCGCGCTCGATGTGGCCGCGCTGCTGACCATCTTCGTGTTCGCCTCAAACCTTGCCCCGGGAATCGTCCCCGGGCGCGTCGTGCACGCGGCGTTGCTGCTGCTCGCGGGCGCGATCACGGCTCTGGTCATCCTGGCCGCGGCGGAGAGCTCGCTGGCGCCAGGCGGCTTCGCCGAGAGGCGCCTGCGCCCTTGGCCTCGCCTGCATACCTTCGTCGAGCAACTGGCGATGGGCGCCGCGGTCCTGCGCTCACCGGTCGCCGCCGCCCAGGCGGCGGGGCTCAGCCTTATCCTGTGGACGGTGGATGCGACCTTGTACTGGGCGGCCGCGTACGCGCTCGGCCTTGGCGGCGTCATGGACTATCCTCGCGCGATCCTGACTTTGTCCTGGGCGGGGGCGGTGTCCGCGATTCCGGCCGCGCCCGGTTCGATCGGCACGTTCGAGGCCTTCGTCGCGTCAATCCTGCGAACCTTCGGCGCCGCGCCGGATCTCGCCTTAGCCTATGCTCTGATGACGCACATGATCATGTATCTTCTAGTGACGATCACGGGCCTCGTGTTCCTCTCGCGCGAGGGCGTGTCTCTCGCGCAGCTGCGTGAAGACGTCGAGCGCAACAAATGAAGCTGAACCTTCTCGCCATTCTGGCGTGCCCCGTCTGTGGCGGCGACCTCAAGTTCGCCGTGCTTGAGGCCTACCCGCGCCACGACACCGAAGTCGAGGATGCCGTGCTCGCCTGCAAGGTGTGCGCGCTCGAGTATCCCGTCCTCGACGGCGTGCCGCGCATGCGGCCGCCCAATCCCGTCGCGCGCGCGACCGCCAGGACACGCGACGCGTTCGGCTGGGAGTGGCTGCGTTATCCCGGATCGCTTCCCGGCGACAAGGAGACTTTTCTCGAGGAGACGATGCTCCCGCCGCAGGAGTTTCCGGGAAAACTTGTTCTTGACGCGGGCTGCGGCATGGGACGCTACAGCGCCGTCGCGTTGTCCTTGGGCGCGGAGGTCGTGGCGGTCGACATGTCGGAAAGCTTGCAGCGCGTCGCGGAGCTCGCTAAAACACAGCCTAAGCTCCATCCGGTCGAGGCCGATCTGCTCCACCCGCCCTTTAAAAAGGGGATCTTCGACGTCGCCTACAGCCAGGGCGTCTTGCACCACACCGCCGACACGCACGCGGCGTTCAAAGCGGTCGCAGCACTCATCAAGCCGCGTGGACTGCTGTCCGTGTGGCTCTACGGCAAGGCCGGACGGTTCTCCGACTTTGAAACAAATCCCTTGAAGCCCGGGCGCGACTGGATCGCGCGTCACCGCCGTTTCGCTTGGTGGATCGTGCTCGTGCGCCATATCGTCAGCGATATCGTGCGCGTGTTCTCGACGCGTCTTCCCGTCTCCGTCGTCTACGCCCTCTGCTATCCGTTGACCTGGCTCGGCGTCGTGCCCGGCCTTAAATGGTTCACCTACTCCGTGGATCCGCGCTATCAAGTGCGGCTGATCGAAAACTTCGATTGGATCTCGCCGCCCTATCAGTGGCATCACACTAAGGAAGAACTTCTCCGCTGGTACAGCGAAGAGGGATATTCGATCCTCAACGTCCTGCCGCACGGGCTCGTGCCCAAGCCCGGCGCCCTCGGCCGCAAGAGCTCCCCATGAAGCCGCCGCGCACGCGGGTCGTCATGGTGAGCGCCGGTTTTTGGCCCGCCGTGGGCGGCGCGGAGCGTCAGGCGCTGGAGCTGTCCGTGGCGTTGCGCGCTCGCGGTGCGCAGGTGCTCGTGCTCACGCGGCGAATCGGCGCCGCGGCTTCCCGTGAGGAGGTGCACGGCGTTCCCGTGCGGCGCCTGCCGGTGTTCGCAACGGGCGCGCTCGACTCGCTCAGCTTTCTGTTCGGCGCGCTTGGCTGGCTGCTTAAGCATGGCGCGGAATACGACGCGATCCATGCTCACCTCGCCGGCTCGCCCGCGCTTGCGGCCGCGGTCGCGGGGCGTTTTCTCGGCAAGCCGGTTTTGGTCAAGCTGGGTGGGGGGCGCGGCATCGGCGAGTTGGCTGTCTCTTCACGCACGCGCCTGGGAAGGATGAAGCTCCGCATGCTTGCTTGGCTCGGACCGCGGTTTCTCGCTGTGGTACCCGACCTCGCCGCGGAGGCGCGGGAGCATCTGGGGGGTGCGGTGATCGAGGTGCTGCCCAACGGCGTGGATGAGAACCATTACCGGCCCATTTCTCCATCGGAAAAGAAGACGCTGCGTGAATGTCTCGGCTGGACTGGGACGGTCTTCTTGTATACGGGACGGCTGTCCTGGGAAAAGCGGCTGCCGTGGTTCGTGGGCATCTGGAACGCGGCGGCGAAGGATCTTGACGCGATGCTGGTCATCGTCGGCGACGGGGCCGAGGTCATCCCGACGAGCGCGCGGGTGTGCGTATTGCCGCCCGCGGACGATACGGCGGAGCTCTACGCGGCGGCCGACGCGTTTGTGCTGCCTTCGGTGTCGGAGGGGCTGTCGAACTCGCTGCTTGAAGCGATGGCGTCGGGACTGGCGGTGGTTGCGAGCGCGGTGGGCGGGACGGCGGAGACCGTGGAGGACGGGAAAACGGGCTTGCTGTTCGATAAGGACGACGCGGCGACGGCAACGAAAAATATTAAAAGAATTATTAACGACAACGAATTGAGAGCTCGATTGGGAGCCGGCGCGCGTCGCGAAGTCGAGCGACGGTATTCGATCGCGCGCGTGTGTGAGCGGCTATTGGAACTTTACGCGGGGAAACTTTGAGCCGGGGCGAGCGCTTCGCGCGGAATGTGGGATGGGGACTGGCTGGACAAGGCACGGTCGCGGCAATAAATTTATTTATTATCCCGCGGCTTGTACACGGATTCGGAGTCGAGGCGTATGGGTTGTACCTGCTTATGCAATCGGCGGCGGGCTGGGCGGGAGCCCTGCACTTTGGCGCGGGCACGGGACTTGTGCGTTATGCGGCGCAGTCTCAGGCCGAAGGCAAGCGGGGAGCGTTGGACGACTCTCTGCGGCACGGCGCTCTACTGATCGTCGGCGGTACCGCGCTCGGCGCGCTCATTCTGTGGTTTACGGCGCCCGCGCTCGTCGGGCGCGTCTTCACGGTTCCCGGCTACTATCGTTCGCACGGCGCCTGGATGATCCGGGCGGCGGCCCTCGGTGCGCTATTTGCGTCCATCACGGCGTGGGCCGGCGCGGCGTTTCAAGGCCTTCATCGTTTTCAATGGCAGTCCGCCACCGTCGTTCTTCAGGGCATTCTGATTCCCCTGGGTGTGCTGAGCGCGTTGTCGATCGGCCGCGGTCTTGGAGCGGCGGCGACCGCGTTTGTCGCAGTCCATGCGCTGGTCGCTCTGTTGAGCCTGTACGGCTTGGCGCGCGTGCGACGAGAAGTCCCTGACCACGGCGGACGCCTCTCATTCTCGGAATTTGGCCGCTATTCGATCGGGTTCTGGCCCGGCGCGCTGGCGCAATTGGTCAGCGGCCAGCTCGACCGCGCTTTCGTCGCCGGCTTACGCTCGATGTCCGAGTTCACCTTGTACGCCGTGCCCGCGAGCGTCCTCTCGCGCGTGCAGACCTTGCCCGCGACGGCCTCCACGGCACTCGTGCCCGTCATGGGCGGGCTCGGGGCCCACGAAGGGCCGGAGACCCCCGCTCGCATGTACCTGAGAGCGTCGCGAACCTTGATCGGTCTGATCGTTCCCGCCTATGCGCTGCTGTTCTGCCTCATGCCCCAGTTTTTGTCGCTCTGGCTCGGCGGAAGCTTCGGCGATACGAGCGTGTGGCCCGCCCGCCTGCTCGTCGCCACGCAGGCCGTCGCGCTGCTGTCGTTTCTCCCGACCTCCGTCGCGGCGGGGCGCAAGGACGGCTGGTGGCCTTCAGCCGCGTGCTGGCTTCAGGCCCTTGTCTGCTTGGCGCTGTGGCCGTGGATGATTCCGCGGTGGGGCCTGATCGGCGCGGCGCTTGGCGGCCTCATCGCGCAGACGCTCTCCACGGTTATCTTCGTCTCGGTCGTGCACGCGCGCCTGCTTCATCTGACCTGGGAGCGCTTCGCGCGGGAGACTTTGACTCCGGCGTTCGCCGGCGTCGCCGTCCTGCTGGCGCTCGCGTGGCCGCTGCGCGTGCGCGTGACGGGGTGGATCTCTTTCTTCGCCTTGTGCGCGGCGGCGGGGGCCTTGTACACTATGACCTTCTGGCGCCTGCTCCCCAAGGAAGATCGCCATTTTCTGAGGTCGCGGCTGCCGTTTTAACCACCTATGTGCGGCATCTGCGGCGTCGTTTACGGCGATGGACGGGCTCCCGATAAGGGGGTCCTCAAGCGCGCCAACGATCAAATCGCGCACCGCGGTCCCGACGACGAGGGCTATCATGTCGAGGGCCCCGCCGGCCTCGCGATGCGGCGTCTGGCCATCATCGACCTGAACACGGGCCATCAGCCGATTTCCTATGCCGATGAAACGCTGTGGGTCGTCCTCAACGGAGAAATCTACAACTACCTTGAGCTGCGCGCCGAGCTCGAGGCTAAGGGCCATCGCTTCAAGACGAAATCCGACACCGAGGTCGTCCTCGCGCTGTACAAGGACCTGGGACCGAAATGCGTCGACAAGCTCCGCGGCATGTTCGTGTTCGCCATCTGGGATAAATTAAATAAGCGTCTTTTCATCGCGCGCGACCGCATCGGAAAGAAGCCGCTATGCTACGCGGTCCGTCCCGACGGCACTTTGCTGTTCGGCTCCGAGCTTCGCTGCCTGTTCGCGCTCGATCCCTCCTTGTCGCGCGAGATTGATCCGGTCGCCGTCGACATGTACCTCACGCTCCAATATATCCCGTCACCGCGCTCGATCTACGCCTCGGTCCGCAAGCTCCCGCCGGCGCACGTCATGACCTGGCAGGACGGAAAAATATCGGTAGAGCGTTACTGGGACCTGCCCATCGGGCAGAAGCCGATCACGAACGACTTTGAAGAGGCCAAAGGCCTCCTGCGGGAAACCCTGACGGAGGCGACGCGCCTGCGCATGATCTCCGATGTGCCGCTCGGCGCGTTTCTCTCCGGAGGCGTGGACTCCTCGATCATCGTGGCGCTGATGTCGCAGCTTTCGGCGAAGCCCGTTAAGACATTTTCCATTGGTTTTGAAGAAGAGCGGTTTTCAGAAACAAAGTACGCGCGGCTTATCGCCGACCGCTATAAGACCGACCATCATGAGTTTATCGTCAAGACCGAGATGGCCGACATCCTCCCGAAGCTCGCCTGGCATTACGGCGAGCCTTACGCCGACGCCTCGGCCCTGCCGAGCTACTACGTCGCGCGCGAAACTCGTAAGTTCGTCACCGTAGCGCTCAACGGCGACGGCGGCGACGAGAACTTCGCGGGCTACATCCGCTATTTCGCGATGAAGGCCGCGCGCATTACCGACGCGCTTCCCGGCCCCGTGCTGTCGGCCCTGCGCGCCGGCGCGGAATTCTTGCCGGAGCACGACGCGCCGCTCGGCAATGTCTGGCGCGCCAAGCGTTTTCTGCGCTCGATCCTCTCAAATGATCTGCCCGGGCGTCACCTGAAGATGGTCGGGTTCTTTTCCGAGGACGATAAGCCGGCGCTGTACAGCGACAGTTTTAAAAAACGCCTCGGCTCCTCGATCGGCGAAGCTCTACGCTATATCCGCGCCGCCTTCGCCGCCTGCGAGGGGGAGGATTTTGTCAACCGCATGCTCTGCGTGGACTTTAAAACCTATCTCCCCGAGTGCTTGATGGCCAAGGTGGATGTCGCCACGATGGCGTGTTCTCTTGAAGGCCGTTCCCCGCTCTTAGATCATGTTTTCGTCGAGACCGCCTTCCGTATGCCGGGTGATTGGAAGCTCAAGGGACTGCGCGGCCATAAGCACATCATGAAGGAGGCGTTTAAGAATCTTCTTCCCGAAGAGATTCTTGATCGTCCGAAGATGGGCTTCGGCATCCCGCTCGGCGCGTGGTTTCGCGGCGGGCTCAAGAATTTCTGGGAAGAGAATGTTTTGTCGTCGAAGGCGCTCGCGCGCGGCTACTTCAAGGAAGAGGCCCTCCGGGGGCTTTGGAACGAACATCAAAGCGGCAAGCGCGATAACGGCTACCGGCTATGGGCGCTACTGATGCTGGAGCTTTTCCACCGCCACGCCGACGAGGCGCTCGCCGCGCAATAACCGCGGCGGCTTTTCTCCAATTTTCCACCGGTGGAATGTTGGGGGTAACTTTCGTGAGGTCCGGCGGTGCCCGAAACAGCTAACCGAGCTTGAGGGCGGTGAGAATCAGCTGAACGCCGATCGCGGCCAGGAGCAGACCCATCAGACGCGTGATGATGTTAAGGATGGTGGGGGAGAGCTTCTTCGCGCTGTCGGCCGCGAGCGTCAGCACCCAGTAGCTGATAAAGGCCACCAAGGCGATCAGCACGTAGAAGATCGCCTTCTGTTCCAGGTTCGCGGCGCGTCCGGCGAGGACGATCGAGGTCGTGATGGCGCCGGGTCCGGCCAGCAGCGGCACGGCGAGGGGCGTAATGGCGATATCGTCCTTGCTCATGCCCTCGGCGAACTCCTCCGGCGTTTCCTTCATCGGAGACTTTTGGGCGCGGATCATGTCGAGCGAGGACAGCAGGAGCACGAGCCCTCCGGCGATCTGGAAAGCGGCCAAAGTGATCCCGAACAGCTTGAAAATCGCCGGACCGAGCAGGGCGAAAGCCGCCATGACCCCGCCACAGGTGATGCAGGCTGTGCGGGCCATGCGACGGCGCTGCTCGGCGGTGTCGCGGGCCGTCAACGCGAGGAAGGTCGGGACCGCCGCGAAGGGGTCCACGATCGCGAAGAGCGAGCCGAAGGTCAGAAAGGCGTATTCCATCATAACGAGGACATTTTACCTTTTCCTCCTTTCCCGCCGCATTGCGCCCGGTCAACTGTTTCCGAAAACTAGCCGGTCACTCGCACCGGTGCGAGTTTGACGATCCGGGATTCTGCAAATAGCCTTAAATTTCCTACAATTGATCGCAATGGAGCGCGAAATCGGCGTCGGCGGCTTCGCCGTCAGCCCCTTAGCCCGGCGTTATGTCAACGAGGCTCTCGACTCCAACCGCCTCTCCTACGGCCCGTTCCATCGCCGCTTTGAGGCCGCCTTCGCCGCGGAGCATGACTCCAAATTTTCCGTCTTCTGCAACTCGGGCACGAGCGCCCTCCAGATCGCTTTGCAGGCCCTGAAAGAGAAGTACGGTTGGAAGGATGGCGACGAGGTCATCGTTCCCGCGGTCACCTTCATCGCGACATCGAACATCGTCCTGCATAACCGCATGGTGCCCGTATTCGCCGATGTGGACCCGCTCACCTACACGCTCGACCCCGCCAAATTTGAAGCCGCGATCGGCCCTAAGACGCGCGCCGTGATTCCGGTCCACCTTCTCGGCCTGCCCGCCGACATGGATCCGATCCTGGCGATCGCGCGCAAACGCGGACTTTCGATTATCGAGGACTCCGCCGAGACCATGTTCGCCCGCTACAAAGGGCGCAAGGTCGGCTCGCTTGGCGACATCGGGTGCTTCTCGACCTACATCGCCCATTATATCGTCACCGGCGTGGGGGGCCTCGCGACGACGAGCGATCCGGACCTGCAGATTCGTCTGCGCAGCCTGATGAATCATGGCCGTGATTCGATCTACCTGTCCATCGACGACGGCAAGGGCTCCAAGGGCGATCAGCTGCATGAGATCGTCGCCAAGCGCTTCCAGTTCGTCTCCGTCGGCCACAGCTACCGCGCCACCGAGCTTGAGGCGGCGCTGGGCCTGGCCCAGCTCGAGGAAAAAGACGGCATCTACGCCGCGCGCACGGGTATGGCCAAGCGCCTGAGCGCCGGCCTCAAGGAATTTGAGGAGAGGCTTCAGCTGCCGACTTGTCCCGCCGACCGGGATCATAGTTTCATGTTATACGGCCTGGTCCTGCGCGGCGAGGATAAGACGGCTCTCGTGAATTTTCTGGAAGACCGGGGCGTCGAAACTCGCGACATGCTGCCGCTGCTCAACCAGCCGGTGTATAAAAATTTATTCGGCGATATCGAGTCAAAATTTCCGGTCGCGAAAAGCCTCAACCGTTCCGCGTTCTATATCGGCTGCCACCAGTACCTGACGCCGAGCGACGCGGACTATGTGGTCGAGCAGTTCCGCGCTTTTTTTAAGAAGCACCCCCGCTGATGGCCCCCAAAGTCAGCGTCGTGATCGATAATCACAACTACGGGCGCTTTCTCAAAGAGACCCTCAATTCGGTCCTCGCTCAAGTCCCCAACGACGTTGCCGTTGAAATCATCGTCGTTGACGACGGTTCGACCGATGAATCCCGAGAGATTCTCGCGTCGTACGCCCCGCGCGTGAAGTCGTTGCTCCAGGCGCGGCAGGGACAGGCCGCCGCGTTTAACAACGGTTTATCCGCGGCCACGGGAGACATCGTCTGTCTACTCGATTCCGACGATGTTTTCCTGCCGGGGAAACTCGAGGCGGTGATTTCGGCGTTCAAGGATCCTAAGGTGGTCTGCGTTCAACACTATCTTAACGACACCGACGCGAACCTGACTCCGCTGCCGCGCCGCTTCCCCGCCTGGCCCGCCCGTTACGTTGTGGACGATTACACCGAAGGCCGGACCGAATTCACCGCGACCTCGGGCCTGTCGTTCCGGCGCGAAACGCTCATGAAGCTCCTGCCCATTCCCAAAGACCTTTTTTATTACCTGGACGACTTCCTGACCGCGCACGCGCTGTTCTTTGGCGAGATCGCCAACATCCCCGAGGTGCTGGGACTTCATCGCATGCACGGCGCGAACTGGTGCGCGGGCGGACTGGAGGATCCCAAGAAGATTGAACGGGATTTCCAGGATCGAGCGCTTTATTATTCCTATCGGGAGCGCTGGCTCGACGAGGCGGGGCGTTCGCGCTCGCCTGAAGCCGTGGCCGCCGAGCAGCTGGAGCTGTGGCGTCGCCGGGTCCTGCTCGAGAGCCTGCGCGCCCGCCCGCTTGAGGCCGCGCGCGTCTGGAGCGAAGGGCTAAGCGGCCTCCCCCAGACCCGTCGCGCGCGTTTTCGCGCCGCGACGACCGCGCTCGCCGTCTTGTCGCCCACCTTATACCTGGCGCTGTATGATCTGTACTCCCAGCCATGAGCGAGTCTTTTGATCTGACGGTGGTGGTGCCCACGCTCAACGAAGAGGGCAGCCTGCGCCAAGTCCTGCCGCGCCTGCACGAGACCTTCAAGCGGCTTGGCCTGCGCGGCGAAATCCTCGTCGTTGACGGCCGTTCCACGGACAAGACCGTGGCCGTGGCCGAGGCAGGCGGAGCCCGGGTGCTGACGCAGACCGGCCGAGGCCTGGGCGGGGCCCTGCGCGAGGGCCTGCTGGCCGCGAATTCTCCATGGGCCGCCGTCGTGGACGCCGACGGCTCGCATCCGCCCGAGATCTTGGCCGACATGTGGGCCAGCCGCGGAGGTTGGGACCTCGTCATCGCCTCGCGCTATATACCCGGCGGCTCGGCCGTAATGGACCCCGTGCGCCAGGTTCTCAGCCGCTCCCTGAACCTGGTTTCGCGTCTCGTCCTGCGCCTGCCGGTGTATGACGCGTCGGGGGGGTTTCGCCTCTATCGAGCCGAGCTCGTGCGCGCGGTGTGTGCTGACTCCGCGGCGAATGATTTCACCGTCCAGCAGGAACTTCTCGTCGGGATTCTGGCGCGCGGCGGCCAGGTTCTCGAAATCCCATTTCGCTACGAACCGCGCCTTGACGGCACCTCGAAGGCCTCGGCCCTGCGGCTGGCGCCTTCCTATGTCCGCATGCTGCTCCGGCTCCGGGGTCGGGGCCGAGGACAAATGCCGTGACCACTTTGGCGCGTCTGGAGACGCTGTCGGCGGCCGGCCGCTTCAACGATGAGGTCTGGAACCGCGTCCAGTCCTTCATCGGCAGTGACATTCTCGAAGTCGGCATGGGCATCGGCATTTTCACGGAGAAACTCCTCGTGCGCGGCAAAGTCTTCGGCGTGGAGATCGTGCCGGAGTTCGTAGAAGAAGCCAAGCGTCGCCTCGGCGCGCGGACGGGGCTCGAGACCCTCGTCGCCGACATCGGCGGGGCGGCTTTACCCGATTCCCTGCGCGGACGGTCCTTTGATACCATCGTGTGCATGAACGTGCTGGAGCACATCGAAGACGATCGGGGAACATTGAAAAGATTCCTGGCCATGCTCAAGCCCGGGGGCAAGCTCGTTTTGGTCGTTCCGGCGCACATGTGCCTTTATAATCCCCTCGACGCCAACGACGGTCACTTCCGGCGCTACGAGCGCGCGGAATTAAACGAGAAGCTGAAAACCGCCGGCTTCAGCGTGGTTCATGAGTCGCGTTTTAATTTATTCGGCATCGCCGGTTGGTTTTTCAACGGAACCATATTGCGCCGCAAGGATCTGCCGACGGGGCAGATGGGCCTGTTCAACACGGTGGCTCCGTTTCTGTTCTGGCTCGAGAACCTGGTCGGACCGCCCGTGGGGCTCTCGTTGCTGGCCGTCGGAGCCAAGCCATGAACGAAAAATTATCGATCGTGATCCCGGCGTACAACGAAGAAAATTCGGTCGACGACATCTTAAAGCGCTGCCTCGACGCGCGGGCCGCGCTCATGCGGGACGCCGGCCTTTCCGCCGTTGAAGTGGTGATCGTCGATGACGGCTCCCGGGACAAGACGAAAGAGAAGGCCGCGCGTTGGACCGACGCTAAATTGGTCGTCCATGAAAAAAACAAAGGCTATGGGGCCGCGTTGATGACCGGCTTCCGCGCCTCCTCCGGTGATTTGCTGTCGTTCCTCGATGCGGACGGCACCTGCGACCCCCTGGAATTTAAGGGCCTGGTGCTCGCGTTGCGCGAGGCCAAGGCCGACATGGCCGTCGGGGCCCGCCTCCACGCGGGCTCGCAGATGCCTTTCGTGCGCACCGTGGGCAACCGGCTCTACGCGCTTCTGATTCGGGGCCTCACCGGCGTCAGCCTCACCGATACCGCGAGCGGCATGCGCGTGTTCAAGCGGTCCCTTCTGCCCAGGCTCGCGCCCCTGCCGACGGGCCTGCATTTCACGCCCGCGATGACGGCGCGCGTCGCCTGCATGGGCGGCGCGTTCGTCGAGCGTCCGATCTCTTATGCCGAGCGCGTGGGGCAGTCAAAGCTGTCGGTGATCCGCGACGGGGTGCGTTTCCTTCGCGTGATCCTCGGCACCGTCTTCGCGTATTTCCCGATGCGCGTGTTCGGCCCGCTCGCAGCGGCGTTCCTGCTCGGCGCGGCGGGCCTGGGTCTGCTTCCGGTGCGCACCTATTTGGGCGGCGCCGGGATCGAGGAGTGGATGATTTACCGCCTGCTGACGGTGCTGACTTTATCGGCGTGCGGCCTGATTTTCGCGGCGATCGGCCTGCTCGCGCAAAAGGCCTCAAACGCCGCGCTCCATCGCCCCATCTCGTGGGTGGACCGTCCGGTGATTCGCGAGACCGCGGCTGTCTGCGGCTCCGCTTTGTGGCTGTGCGGTGTGGGCGTCAACTGGCCCACCCTCGTGCAGTACGCGACGACGGGCCACATCACCCGTCACTGGGCTTGGGTGCTCTTGGGCGCGCTCGCGGTCATCAGCGGCACGGTCCTCGTCTCTTTGTCCATCGCGCTCGGCGCGTTCGCGCACCTTCCCCGCGAGGACGCGTCGTGAGCTTCTGGGACGGCAAGAAGGTCCTCGTCACCGGCGGCGCCGGATTTATCGGCAGCCATGTTGTCGAGCGCCTGCTGCGGGGCCACCAGGGCGTGCGCGTCACCGTGGCCGGTCACATGAGTAAGGAGGGCAAGCGCAACCTCTCCGAGGTGGCCCGCAATCCCAATCTGCGCGTGATCAAGGGCGACCTGCGCGACCCTCGTTTCTGCCGTCGAGCGTGCAAGAATCAAGAGGTCGTGCTCAACCTCGCCGCCGTCGTCGGCGGCGTGGGCTACAACAGCAAGCATCACGCGAGCTTGTTTCGCGACAACATGACCCTGCAATTAAACGTCCTCGAGGCCGCGCGCCTTGAGAATGTCGCGCGCTATCTCGTCGTGAGCACGGCCTGCGTGTATCCGCGCGACTGTAAGATCCCGACCCCGGAGAGCGAGGGCTTCCGGGACGCGCCGGAGGCGACCAATCGCGGCTACGGCTGGGCTAAGCGCATGGGCGAGTATCTCGGCCAGGCTTACGCTGAAGAGTACGGCATGAGCATCGCCATCGTGCGGCCCTACAACGCCTACGGTCCGCGCGACCATTACGACCACGAAACTTCGCATGTGATCGCCGCGCTCGTGCGCCGCGTATGCGAAGGGGAGAGCCCGCTTAAGGTGTGGGGCGACGGAAAATCGACGCGGGCGTTCTTGTATGTCGAAGATTTCGCGCGGGGGATTCTCGAGGTGGCCGAGAAGTCTCCGAACGCCGACCCGGTCAACATCGGATCGGAGAATGAGGTCTCGATCAAAGACCTGGCCAAGGCCGTCTTGCGCGCCGCCGGCGCGGAGAAAACAAAACTGATCTTCGATCCGTCGAAGCCCTCGGGACAGCCGAGAAGGGCGTGCGACACGAAGACAGCGCGGCGAGTCTTGGGCTTTACCGCAAAAATTCAGCTCGATGAGGGGCTGCGGCGTACTATTGCCTGGTACCGGGAGAATCTTCAGTGAGAGGCAAGCGTCTTTTGGTTTTGCTGACCTTCAACGAAATCGAGGCGCTGCCGAAGATTTTTGACCGCCTGCCCTTGAATGCGGCCGATGAAGTCCTGGCGATCGACGGCGGTTCCAAGGACGGCACGGTCGAATTCCTGCAGTCCAAGGGCTTGAAGGTCGTCACCCAGCCCCGCCGCGGTCGCGGCGTCGCCTTCCGTCTCGCCCTTGAGCTCACCGACGCTGAAACGATCTGCTACTACAGCCCCGACGGCAATGAGGACCCCGCCGATATCCCCAAAATCTTCGAGATGATCGAGGCCGGGGGCCAGGACCTCCTTGTCGCCTCGCGTATGATGAGCGGCGCCTACAACGAGGAGGATGTCCATTGGTTTCGCCCGCGCAAGTGGGTCAATCAGCTCTTTACCTTGGCCGCCAACTTGCTCTGGAACCGGGGACCTTACGTCGAGGACACGATCAACGGCTTTCGCGTCGTGCGCGCCGACTCTTTGCGCCGCTGCGCCTGCGACGCCGACGGCTTCCCCATCGAGTACCAGATGTCGATTCGCATGATGAAGCTGGGTTTCGTGATCGGTGAAATGCCGACGCATGAGTATCCCCGCCTCGGCGGCCAAAGCACGGCGCAATCGTGGCCCACGGGCGTGGTCTTCGTTAAAACCCTCTTGCGCGAGATGTTCATGGGTCGAGGCGTGACCGTGCTTAATAACGAAAAGGTAGAATTGACGCCTCATGGCTGACCTCCGACTCGACCAGCGCGCGGACGCGGAAACCTACGCCCACCGGGCGATTACCGCCTGGCTTCCGATCCTGTACCTGCTGATCTCCTCCTTATTCTTCCTGCGCACCTATGACTCCGCGCAGGTGAAAATATCCATGATGCAGATGGGCGGCCTGGGCCTGCTGACGATGTGGCTTGTGCGCCTGGCCGTCGCCGGTCGCCACGCCCTCAACAAGGAAGATCTCGTCTGCCTGTCTCCGTTCCTCGCTTACCTCTTCTGGGGCGTGTTCTCCTACATCAAGTCGCCCTACCACATGTCGTCCACCGACTTTTTTTTGCGCCACCTTTTCTATATGACCGCGGCGCTGGTCGTGATTTACGAGTTTGACGAGGCCGCCGTCGGACGCCTCTTTAAAATTCTGCTCTGGACCGCTTGGATCGCGATCGGCTACGGCGCCCTGCAGTTCGTTGACAACACGGCGTTCACGATTCCCGGCCCGGGTAAGGGCATCGATCCGTTCGTTTGGCGCGGCGCGTTCGGCGACCGCGTGTTCTCGACTTACGGCAACCCCAACTTCTACGGCGATTTCCTCGTCATCATGTTCCCGATCCTCGTCACCCAGTGGTTTAAGACGAGGCGCTGGAGCCTCGTCGTGCTGATCGGCCTGCTCTTGCTCAGCCTCGTCAAGACGGGCACCAAGGGCGCCTGGCTCGGCTTCGCGCTCGTCTGCTTCATCTTCGGCGTGATCGCCTTCGTCTTCTTCCCGGACCAGACCAAGCCCTACCGCAAGCAGGTCCTCGGCATTGTCGGCGGCCTGGTACTCGGCTTTCTCGGCTACACGGCCAAGGACCTGACCGGCCGCGTCGTTTCGATCAACTTCCGCCTATTCACTTGGGAAGCGACCTGGGACATGATCCGTACCCAACCTTGGACCGGGACCGGTATCGGCTCTTTCCCGCCGATCTATCCCGCTTTCCGCCGTCCCGCCATTTTCCATATCGAAGGCAAGCACAACACGGAGACCGACCACGCCGAGAACGAATATCTGGAGCAGTTCTTCGACAACGGCATTCTGGGCTTTGGCATCTTCATTTGGCTGGTCGTCAGCACGCTGGTCGTGGGCTTCCGTTCGCTCGGCCAGTTGACGATGACGACCATGCTCAAAGACGGTCGTCCGCCGCCCCGCGCCTTCGATCTGATCGGCGTGCTCGTGTCCTTCATGGGCATGCTCGGCCACAACTGCTTTGACGTCAGCCTGCGTTTCGTTTCATCCGGCGTCTATCTCGGTTTATTGTCGGGCCTCATCGTGAATGTCGCCCGCGGCAAAGCGCTCTACGAGCTCCACGCGCGCACGGCCGATGTCCCGGGAGTCCCGGGAGAGGCGTCCGTGTGGGCGACGATCTCGGAAATGCTGATCTGGCCTCTGCGCCTGGCCGCGGCCGGCGGCGTGGTCTACCTCGCTTTCTTTAAGGGCTGGGCGCAGCTGCGCCAGGTTCCGTTTGGCGGCATGTTCGGCGAGTTCTGCATGCTCCAGGGCCCTCTCGTGCGCGTGCCCGGCGGCGGCGAGCTCCTGCAGTGGTGGCTCGCTTGGACCGTTTTCGCCGGCTGCATGCTCTGGCTCGGCTGGAAGATGATACGGCTGTGCCTCCTCTCTGAAAATCCCATCGTGCCCTTGATCGTGCTCGCCATGCTGCCCCCGCTCTACCAGTTCTGGGGCTACTTCAAGGCCGACATCCATCATAACGTCGCGATCTACTTCTCCAAAGAGCGTCAGTGGGAGCCGGCCGTCGCCAACTACCTCATCGTCAACAAGCTCAATCCCGATTTCGTGATGTCGAAGTACTTCCTCGGTAATGTCTTCAACGACCGCTTCAACATGACGAAGGCGTATCTGCCCAATTGGGGCGACACCGACAACGTCCCGCACGACGACTACGAGCGCGCGATGTACTGGTATGACGAAGTCCGCAAGCTCGCCCCGAACTATGTGCAGATGCATCATCAGATCGGCAACCTGCACCTGCGCCGCGCCGAATGGGCGCAGAACAACGGCCATCCCGAGGAGGCCTCGAAGTATCTCGACATGGCGCTGACGCGCTTCAAGCTTTATTATCAGATCGATCCGGTTTTCGCGCCGAACTACTACCGCATGGCGCAGGTGTACATGATCCGCAAGCAGTATGATCTCGCGATTCAGACCTATCAGGCTTATATCAACGCGGAGCGCTGCTCCGCGGAGGCCTCTTTGCTCGCCAAGCCCTGGCTGCGTAACACCATCCTCTCCTACCAGCGCTACGACAAGCTCGAAGACGGCTGGGTTCACCACCACATCGTGGCGGATCGCGGCCGGGAGTCCGCTGAGGCGTACACGAGCATGGCCAACGCCATGTTCATGGGCGACCGCTTCGAGGAAGCCGAGATGGCCTACCGCATGGCGCTCTCCTACGACCAGACCTTCGAGATGGCCAAGAAGAACCTCGAGGTCACCTACCGCCGCGCTAATCAGGACAAGCGGTTAAAGCCCGTCAAGGTAGAGCCCGGCGCGAAGCCCGTCCCCGGCATCCCGGTTCCGACGGGCTGGCTCATCGGACCGAAGAAGTAACCGCTCAGGCGGCGGCTTTCGCGCGCAGGAGCGCGTTCTCAGTCGCGATGAGCGGATCGATGAGGTCGTAGACGGCGCGCTCTTCCCCGCTCGCCAGGAAACGGTTGTGGCGCACGGAGAGCCAGGCCTTGCGCGCTTCCTTGGCGGCCGCCAGTAGCGGCGAGGGCACGAGGGTCGCTTTGTACACGGGCATGCTCTTCGCCTCGTCGCCGAGCTCCTTGAGCATGAACTCGCGGGCCTTGGCGGGCTGGAGATTCTTGACGAGGTAGGAGGCGATTTCGCGGACGATCTTGCGCTTCTCGGCTTCTAGAATATCGGGCGGCGTGCCGCCGGCGACGAGGGCGGCCATGCCCTCGGGATACTCCTCGAGCCACTTGTGCGTGACCTGGCCCTCGTGGATGCGGCGGATGGCGAGGCGCTCGTAGATGACGCCGACTTCGACGCCGTCGGCGAGCATTCGCGCGTATAACTCGTTGTCGAGGATGATCATGTCCGAGCGATAGTGCCCGTACTTTTTGTACAGCGCGCGGGGGATGGCGAGATTTGTGGTGAGATACGGCAAAAATTCCTCACCGACGGCATAGTGGCCGGGCACTTTCCCTTCCTCAATTTTCATGCCGGGGGGGAAGGCAGTGCCGATCAGGCGATCATACCGGTGGAGCCAGCCGTCTGAGAAAACAAATCCGGCGGCAGGTCTGGCTTTGAAAAAATCGGCGAACTTCTGCAGACGGTCAAGCGTCCAGAAATCATCCGAATCGATATTCGTAATCCAGGTGCCTGTCGCCATCTCCAGCGCCATGTTGCGGCACGCCATATTGCCGATGTTCTTAGGGACGCGCGTGTACTTAAAGCGCGGATCCTTCGTCCACTTCTTGATCATCTCCGGCGTGTTGTCCACCGAGCCGTCGTCGACGATCAGGACCTCGTAATCGCCGCAGGTCTGGCCCACCACGGTCGCCAGCGCCCCGGGCAGCATGTGCGCCCGGTTGTAGGTGGGAAGGACGATGGAGAAAAGCGGCTCGCTCACGCCAGCAGAGCCTCGATCTTGCCGCTGATCTCCTTGCCGACGGGGTTGGCGTCGGGGCCGAAACGGCCGACGACGAGGCCTTCCTTATCGACTAAATATTTCGAGAAATTCCAGGGGATGTCGCCGTTGAACCCGGCTTCCGTCGTCAAATATTTGTACAGGGGATGGATCGAAGGGCCCTTCACGACGATCTTTGAGTACAGATCGAAGGACAGCGCGAACTTGGTCAGGCAGAAGCTCTTGATGTCGGCGTCGGTGCCGGGCTCCTGCGCGCCGAACTCGTTGGCGGGGAAGGCGGCGATGCGCAGGCCCTTGCCCTGATACGTCTGATACAGCGCCTCGAGATCCGTGTACTGGGGCGTGAAGCCGCACAGCGAGGCGGTGTTGACGATCAGCAGGGGGTGGCCTTTGTACTTGGACAGCTTGGTCGCCTTGCCGTCGATGTTCGTCATCTCGAATTCGTAGATGCGTCCCTTCGTTTTGTCGGCTTGCATCGGATTCACCTCGGTTTTCTTCGAGAAAGCGGCCTTGGCGTTGAACACCGCTGACGACAAGCCCAGTTTCGCCTTGCGCAGGATTTCCTTCATCGAAGGAATTCTACCTTTCGTGGCGCTCTTCAAGCCACGGGTCGGCGCGGTTGTGATAGCCGCGCGTCTCCCAGAAGCCGGGCTTGTCGCTCGCGGCGAACTCGAGGCCGCGCAGGAACTTCCCCGATTTCCAGGCGTACAAGGTCGGGATGACCATGCGCATCGGTCCGCCGTGCTCGAGCGGAAGCGGCGCGCCGTCGAGCTCATAGGCGAGCAGCGCGTCTGGCGTCGACGCCTCGAGTAAGGAAGTGTTGGTCGTGTACTCTTCGGCGCAGTGCTGAATAATGAAGTTGGCGGCGGGCTTGGGGCGCACAAGCGTGAGCAGGTCGATCATCAAGACGCCGCCCCAGCGCGCGTCCATTTTCGACCAGGCCGTGACGCAGTGGAAGTCGGAGACGGTTCGGGTCTTGGGGAGCTCCAGGAATTGCGCCCAGCTCAGCGTGATCGGATTTTCCACCTCGCCCCACACCTTGAAGCTCCACTCCCTCTCGTCAAAGGGGGGATGCACGCCGAGGTCAAGGACGGGAAAACCATTGCTCCAGGTCTGTCCCGGAGGCAGGCGCAGCCTTCGTTGAGCCTCGGTCCGCTCGGCCTTGTCCTTCTTGAAGCGCTCAAGCATCTTCGCCTTTGCGGCGATCATCTTTTCGTTAAACACGGAGTGTCAGGCTTTCACATTCGTGCAATTCTTTCCGGCGATCCAGCGGGCGGCGGACAGAAGATCGCGGCGAATGATCGTGGGCTTGGCCTTGTATTCCTGGTCGCGACCGCCCTTGCCCGTGCGCACGAGGACGCCGGTGCAGCCGGCGCGGCGCGCGCATTCGATGTCCGAAGTTTTGTCGCCCACGAGATAGGAGCCCTTCAGGTCGAGGCCCAGCTTTCGTTTCGCGGCGATCAGCATGCCGGTTCCGGGCTTGCGCCAGGGATGGCCGCTCTTGGGGCCGTGCGGTGAGATGTAAATGGCGTCCCAGCGCGCTCCGGCCTTGGTCAAGCGCCGCTTAAGCTCAGTGTGTATTTTTTTCACGGCCGCCATCGTGAAGTAGCCGCGAGCCACGCCCGATTGATTCGTCACGATGACGATTTTAAAGCCCGCTTTGCGCAGCAACTTGAGCGCCTGAGGAGCTCCCTTGTAGATTTCGAGGTCCTCGATCGAGTCAAGATACCCGGCGTCATGGATCAAGACGCCGTCGCGGTCGATGAAGACGGCGCGAGCGAGTTTCTTCACGAATGAATTTTAGCTTATCGCGCGCTGGCGTTTTGGCGCCGGCTTCGGCGGGTAATCCCAGTCCTTCAACATGAGCTGCGCGACTTCGTGATTATGCTTATTCACCTCAGCCTCGTCCGCGTCGGCGAGAACGGCGGCGGTTATGATGGCGATCATGGAAACTCCTGGATTAGCGACCGAGCGTGCGGCGTACGCCTTGGAGCAAGTTTCGCCCGAGACCGAAAGTCATTTGGAATTTTTCAAACGAGTCGCGATCGTCGGTGCCAAAACGAAGCATGGTGAAGGCGTCGGAGCCGGGATTGACGAAGCCGGCGACCGTCGTGAGGCCGCAGAGGTAGCCGACTTCTTTTAAGAGTCGCGTCGTCGCCGCGTTGAAATCGTCGTAATCGCCGTTGGGGTAGCAGAACAGATCGCAGGGGCGGCCGACATTTTTTTCCACGAGGGCCTTGGATTGCGCCAACTCCCGGCGGCCGTCGAGGTCGCCGAGCAAGGCGGCGATCGTGTGCGTGTGGGTGTGACTGCCGATCTCGAGCAGGCCTGAGTCCGCCATCTCCTTGGTTTGGGCCCAGGACAGCGGGCGATAGTTCTCTGGAGCCGAAGCGTCGAGGACGAGCTTGCGGCCGAGTTCACCCTCGATGGAAGCGATAAACGCCTCGCGCTCGGCGGGCAGAAGGGTCTTGGCCCGGCTCTGCAGGCTCTTTAAGCGTTCGCGGCGGGAGGCGCGATCGCCGGACGCGGCCGCGAAGGCGAACTCAAGGCGATCGGGCCACAAGGGGACGCGCTCATCGACGAATTGCGTGGCGACGAACAAGGTCGCGGGGACCTTCGCCTCGCGTAGAACGGGAAAGCCGAGGGTAAAGACCGACTCGTAGCCGTCATCGATGGTCAGCGCGACCGCGTAATCGGGCAACGGCGGTCCGCCGGACAGCGAGGCCGCGACCTGACGCAAAGTCACGATCGCGCAGTTCTCTTTGAGGAAAGCCAACTGGCGTCGGAATGTCTTGTGTTGGAGCCGGTTGCCCTGATAATTGATGAGGCCGTCGGAGGGCCGGTCGGTGAAGCCGTGATACATCAGCACCACCGCGCTGCGGCGGCGCAACCAGCGAAGCGGACGGTCGAGCCCCAGGGCGAGAAGCGATTTCAGCATGGGAACATCAAATCATGATCGCTATCGAGGCCTTGCGTTGGAAGGCCTTCGAACAGGGCCTGGCCCACGGCGGCGTCGTCGCTATGCCACGCGAAGCGAAGAGTATAGCCGCGCGGCAAACGCAGCGACGCGGCCTGAAGGAGCGCGGGGTCGTTGCTGGCCAGCCAGGCGCTGCGCGCGCCCGCTTCGACGGCCCAACGCGCGAAGCCCGCGACGAGGGCGGCGCGCGTATCAGCCGAGCCGGGGCCGACATGGAGCAGATGGGCGCGGGGGCGGCCCAGGCTGTCGAAGAGGCGAACGACGGCACGCACACCGTCGTGCTCGGCGATGAGATGCTCCGCAGCGCGCGGATGCTCGTAGAGGCGCCAGCGCGCCCAGTCTTCATCACGGACGACATGGACCGGGGCGGGGGACTCGTCGGCGAGCGCGCTCACGAGCGCCGCGGGATCTTTCGGCAGCGGCCCGATTTTTAGTTTCGGCGCGGCGGACATCAAGACGCGCAAGGCCGCGCGGACGGGTCCGTTGAAGATCGGCAACGAGCGCACATTCGCATCAAAGCGCTCGCGCCAGCCGAACTTCCGGAAGACCCGGATCGAGCGGTCGTTGCAGAAAGTGACCCGGTCGGGGCAGAGCCCCATCCAGGCCTCCGTGAGCTTGGCGCCGAGGCCCTGGCCTTGGAGTTCGGGAAGGATCGAGAAATCGACAAACCAAATGGCTGGGGCGCTCACGCCGAGCCGGGAGAGGGTCAGAGGGATGGCCCCGGCGTGGCCGACGACGCGGCCGCCCTCGACGAGGACGAGAGGTTCGATGCCGGAAAAACGGCCGACGCGGTACAGCCAACGCCAGTGCAAGCCGAGAAACTCAGCGCGCGCCGGGAACGCCTCGGCGTAGAAGGCCCGCAGCGCGGGCTCTTCTACGCTCGAGGCGGTGCGAATCTCCATTATTAGTGTCCGACGGGAGCTGAGCCGTCCTCGATGTATTCGCGGACTTTGTAATGATAAGCCGTGTAGATGAAAATAACCGACACAAAGGCCATCAGGCCCGCGAAGAACCAGTAGAAGGTCGCGCCCTGCAGCTTGTTCCACTCGTCGATCTTCGCGGTCAGCGCGTTGCCCGCGGTGATCGTCAAGAAGAAGAAGCTCATGATCGTGCTCTTCATCGAGCGCGGGGCCTGCGTGTAGGCGAACTCCAGGCATGTGATCGAGATCATGATCTCGGCGATGGTGATCAACAGGTAGGAGATGAACTGCCAGGCCACCGACGGATGCGCACCGCCGTCGATCGCGTGCTGGATCAACGCGGCGGAGACGAATGAGGTCGCTGCGATGACCATGCCTCCCGACATGCGCCGCAGGGGCGTCATCGGGAAGTTGAAGGCCTTGCCGATCCCGGGGTAGATCCACTTGGCGAAGATCGGAATCAACGCCATGACCATGATCGGGTTCAACGCGGAGATCTGCGAAGCTTCCCAATGGATGCCGAGCGAGTTGAGGTTCATCTGCTCGGCCTGGAGCACCCACGAGGAGCCGTGCTGGTCGAACAACGCCCAGAACACCGAGATGGTCGCGAACACCTTGCAGATGTCCTTGACCGCGCGCGCGCCCTCGACATCTTCAGCCGAGTACTTCGACAGCGCGCCGGAGAAAAAGTCCCCGCCCGGCTTGCGCTTGCCCACGATCGCCGCCCAAAGGATCGGGAGGAACCCGGGTTTGCCAGTTTTACCCGTCGGCGGCACGTTGACATAGAGACGGTGACCGCGCCAGAACACGACGGTCGCGATCGCCATCAAGATGCCGGGGATGCCGAACGCCCACGAAGGGCCGTACTTGACGAGCACCCACGGAATCATCAGCGTGGAGAAGAACGAGCCGAAGTTGATCGCGAAATAGAAGATGTCGTAGATCTTCTCGATCAGGTGTTTGTTCTTCTCACTGAACTGGTCGCCGACGTGAGTGGACACGCAGGGTTTAATACCGCCGGAGCCGAGCGCGATCAGGCCCAGGCCCCAGTAAAGAGCCGTCTTGCCGTCGAACATCGCGAGCACCAGGTGGCCGAAGCAGTACACGACCGAGAGCGTCATGATCGTCTTATACTTGCCCCAGTAGCGGTCGGAGATGTACGCGCCGAGCAGCGGCGTAAAGTAGCAGGCGGAGACGAACCAATGATAGGCGGCGGAGGCCTCGTTCTTAGGCATCATCAGGTGATTGACCATGAACACGGTCAGGATGGCGCGCATGCCGTAGAAGCTGAAGCGCTCGCAGGCCTCATTGCCGACGATGTACTTGATCTGCGGCGGGAAGACGTCCTTTTTGGCGGTGGCGGTCGTCATATTAATCCAGACTCCTTGAGCGCCTTCTTCAGCGCGGGGCGATTTTCAGCAGACAGAACGGTGAGCGGCAGGCGGGGCTCGGGGCGGCAGACGCCCATCATGGCGAGCGCCGCCTTCACGGGAATCGGGTTGGTTTCGATGAACAGCGATTTTATCAGAGGAAACAATTTAAGATGAAGCGCCGCGGCCTTTTTGTAATCGCCTTTAAGGGCGGCGGCGCATAACGCCTGTGTTTCCTTCGGCGCGATGTTGGCGACCACGGACACGACGCCGCGCGCGCCGACGGACATCATCGGGAGCGTGAGCGAGTCATCACCGGAGAGCACGGTGAAGCCGGGCTTGGTCAAAGCCAGGATTTCGGACACCTGATCGAGGGAGCCCGCCGCCTCTTTGACGGCGATAATGGAGGGAAAATCCTTCGCGAGGCGGGCCATAGTTTTCGGCGCGATGTTCACGCCCGTGCGGCTTGGGATGTTGTAGGCGATGATGGGCAGGCGCGACTCGCACGCGACGGCGCGGAAGTGCTGATAAATTCCTTCCTGGGTCGGCTTGTTGTAGTAAGGTGCCAGCACGAGCAGGGCGTCGGCGCCGAGGCTCTCGGCCTCGCGCGCGGACTCAACGGCCTTCCAGGTCGCGTTGGCGCCCACGCCGGCGATGACGGGAACCTCGCCGCGGGATTCGTCGCAGGCGATTTCGATGGCGCGGCGATACTCCTCGTGCATCAAGGTCGCGGCTTCGCCGGTCGAACCGCAGGGCACCAGGCCGCAAGTACCGCCCTTGAGTTGGCGGTGGATCAGGTGGCGGTAGGCGTCCTCATCCAGACGGCCATCCCGGTCGAACGGCGTGACGAGCGCGACGTATGAGCCTTCGAACTTCATATCGAAACCTCTCCAGAGAAAATAATCACGCCGGGGCCTTCGAGACGAGGGCCCTCTTCGAAAGAAACCCTCAGCCGTTCGCCGCTCGCGACCCTGACCTTGACCGGCGAACCCCCAAAGCCCAGCACGCGCGCGACGAAGGCGGCGGCGACGATTCCCGTTCCGCACGCGAGCGTCTCACTTTCTACACCTCGCTCATAGGTTCGGATCAACACATTGTCTTCGTGCAGTTCGACGAAATTGACGTTGGCCCCCGCCCGCCCGAAAACCTTATGGAAACGCAGCGCCCGGCCGAGTTCCGTGACGTTGATTTGTTTGATGTCGGGGACGAAGACCACCGCGTGGGGGACCCCGATATCAACGAAGTGCACCTGGACGGCGCGCCCTTTCATTTTGAGGTTGAGGCCCAGGCGTAGACCCTTGGGCGCTGGCATGGAGACCTCGGCGCGCCCCGGCCCCGTGAGATGCGCGTCGAGCGGCCCGCGATTGGTCGTGAGGGTGAAATTTTTTCCTTTGAGCCAGCCGCGCGCCTTGGCCCAAAGAACGGCGCAGCGTGAGCCGTTGCCGCAAAAAGCGGAAGAGCCATCGGCGTTCCAATAATCAAGGCGGACCTTTCCGCCACGACGGGAAAGGACGAGCAGGCCGTCCGCGCCGACGCCAAGGCGCCGGTCGCACAATGTCTTAGCGAGGCCGGCTCCGGACTTCCCTTTGGGCAGCCCGCAGAGCAGAACAAAATCGTTTCCGGCCCCGGACATCTTCCAGAATCGAATGTTCATTTCGCCGCCGTGTCGCGCAGGCCGCGGGCGGCGCGCGCGATGAAATCAAGACGGGCCGGGGCGGTTAAGGGGGCCAGTTCGCGCGCCGCATCGTCGTTCCGGCCGCGGGCAAGCTGGGCGCGCGCGCGCGCCCACAGCGCCGCGCCGTCATCCGGAGATTCTTTGAGGACCAGGTCCGCCTCGGCGAAGGCCTCGGCGGGGCGTTCCGCTTCGATGAGCCACAGTGCCTTGGCGCGGCGCGCGCCCACGCCCGCGCCCAGGGCCAGGGCGTCGTCGAGCGAAGCGAGCGCGCCCGTCATATCGCCCTGCGCGCGGCGCGCGAAGGCGGCCAGGACGTGGCCGTCGGGATTTTTCGGATCGAGTGAGATCGCGCGCTTGATGGCCAGGTCCGCGGTCGTCCAGTCGCGCTGCGCGATCAGGGTCTCGGCATAGGAGCGCCACACTTCGGCGCGGGCGTCGAGTGCTTCGAGGGCGATTTCGTAGTGCAAGGCGGCCTGGTCGAGGAAGCCGAAGCGATGGTCGATCTCGGCGAGGCCGAGGTGCGCGCCGAAGTGCTTAGGCTCGTAGGTGATGGCCTTCAGGTAGAAAACCCGGGCCTGCTCATCGAGGCCGGTGCGATGGAGCATGTCGCCCTGGCGCGTCAGCAGGTCCACATTGTTGGGAAAGATCTTCACGCCGAGCTGGTAGACGCTGAGCGCCTCGTCCACGCGGCGGAGCTTATCGAGGTTGTCGCCCATGAGGATGTAGGCCTGACGCAGATCGGTGCCGCGCAAGGTCTGCAGGAAGTCGGGGGTGAGCATCGCGACGACCTCGGCGGATTTATGCGCGTCCGAGAGCGCCTGTGCTGGGCGGATCTTCCCGTCCGATTTCTCGCCCCACAGGCGCCAGGCGCGGGCCGGGCCCGCGAGCAGAAGAAGGCACGCGAGGAGAATCCCGCGTTTCATTTGGCCGCCTTTGGCGTCCAGCCGTCCGCCAGCTTGGGAATCGAGGCTAGGATCAGACTTTCCTTCGCGCCATTCAGGCGTGCGGAAGCGGCGATGACGCCCTTGTCGATGGCCTCGAGGACACGGTGGTCCTCGAACATGCCGATGTCGCCGACGGCCGGCTCAATCAGGTAATTGGCCTGTTTGCGCTGTTCGTGAGACAGGTAGGAGCCGCGAATGTCGATGACTTGAAGCAGCGACTCCAGCACATTCTCCGGCCGCGCCGTCGTGTAGTCCGTCTCGGTCACGCTCGCGAGCGTCCACTCGGCGCCGAGCAGACGCGAGGCGTCCACGGGGATATAGTCCACGACGCCGCCGTCGACGAGAAAGCGGTGGCGGTATTCAAGCGGTCGGAAGATGCCCGGAAGATTCATGCTCGCGCGCACGGCCTTGGCCACGTCGCCGTCACGGAAGATGATCGCCTCGCCGGTGTACACATCCATCGATACGCAGGCGAAGGGTTTAAGCGTTTGGTCAAAGCGAATGCTCCCTATTTGCTTGCGCAGCATCTGCTCGGTCTTCTCTGAGGAAAGGAGCTTGTCAAAAAGCAGGAGGGAGATCAGGCGCGCGGACGAGATGTCATTGCCGGTGCCGACTTTAAATGTGGAGGTGAACTCCCGAAGCATCTTGGCTGTCATGCCCGCCGCGTACATTGAGCCGATGACCGCGCCCATCGAGGTCCCGGCGACGGAGTCGATCGGAAAGCCGGCGTCCTCAAGAACCTGAATCACGCCGACATGCGCGACGCCTCGCAAGGAGCCTGCGGAGAGCACGAGCCCGACTTTGGGGCGGCGGCCGGCCGGAGCCTGGCGCACCTCGCGCCAGAGATGGTCGCGCAGAAGGGCCTCCGCGCTGAGGTCCGGGCTCGCCGCGGCCGGCACCGCGAGCAGGGCCGCCAGAAAGGCCGCCGCCGCGCTCCGGCTCACTGAGGAAGCTCCCGGCCCACGGCGCGCTCGAAATGCGCGCGGGCCAGGATGTGCTCCGTGACGGCGGAGAGATGGGACAGCCGCAGTTCGAGCAGGCCGTCCCGGGCCCGGAGGCGGGACATCGGCGCGCCGGACTTGCTGGCGGCCTCGTCGTAAAGAGCCTGGACTTTCTTCCACTGGCTTTCGCGGCGCGGCCACTCCTCCTGCCACCAGCGCAAAGCCTCGGCGGCCTGGCGAACCTCGAGGCGCACGCGGTCCTGCAGTTCGGCGCGGGCCAACTCACCTTGACGCTGCTCGGCGCGCTTCTGCTTAAGCTGGCTCCAATAGTCGTAGGCGAAGGGAATCCGGATGCCGATCGTCACGTCCCAGTTGTTGTTCTTAATCGGGAACCGCTGGGCGGTCAGCTCGTAGTCGCCGGCGAGGAGCACGGTCGGGCTGCGGCGGCCAAGCGCTAAGTTCACGCCGATCGCGTCCATCTGCACGCGGTAGGTTTGCGACTGGAGCTCAGGGCGCAGTTCCATCGCCCAGATCACGGCCTTCTCGACCTCGGCCTGCGTGGCCCGGGTCTCCAGAACGCCTTGCACGCGGAAAGGGGTGTCGAGCTCGAGGCTCAAGGTGTTGAGGAACTGAAGGCGGGCGTTGTCGAGCGCGTGCCGGGCTTCGGAGGCGCGCGAGCGCGCGAGACCGAGCGCGGACTCGGCCTCGATTCGTTCCCACGGCCCCAGCCCGCCTTCGGCGACGGCGCGTTCAATGGTCTGCAGATGGAGCTCGAAGGCGTTCACGCGCTCCTGCGCCAGCAAGAGGCGATAGAAGGCTTCCTTAGCGTGTAAAGTGATGTCCATCTTGACCGAATCGCGATCGGAGAGGGCTTGCTTCTGAGAGGCCTGGGCCAGGCGCAGCGTGTTCATCGTACGCTGGCCCTCGTAAATCGGCATGTTGAAATAGGCGCGGCCGGAGTAGATGCTTTCGCTCGACGCGCCCGGGAACAAGAGAAGGTTTCGGAACTCCGGCGACAGCGCGAATGGATAGCGAGCGTCGTATTTGGTGGCGCTCGCCTGCAGACCGACCTCGGGCAGGAAGCGGAGTTTGGCCTCGACGAGGCGGGCATCGGCGATGATGACATCCTGCTCGGCGGACTGGAGCTTTGGATCGTTGCGCAGCAGGCGCAGGGTGTCCTCGATCGTGTACACGCGCTCGGTCGTTATAACGGAAACGTTCGCCGCCGTCGCGACGAACGGCGTTCCGGTGAGAGCGAGGCTTAGCGAGGCGGCGAGAAATCGTTTAAACATGGGACGTCGCAACGGTCAGACTTTAAACGACTTGGTCAGATGGTCGAGCTCGAGCTTGAACGCCTTCAGGTCGTCGCGCGTGCTTCCGGCTTCCGAGGGCAGGCGTTTGGAGATCTCATCGACTTTTTCGGACAGACGCTGGACGAGGTTGCGGTCCTTCTGCATCAGGGCCTGGAGCGAGGCGGCCATGCCGTTGAATTCCTCTTGGAGCTCCATGAGCTCGTCCCCGGTGCGCAGGGCGACGCGGTGCGTCAGGTCTCCGGTGCTGAGCGACTGGCAGGATTTCTCGAAGCGATAGATCGGACCGGCGAACCGGTGCGAGACATACAGCGAGATGAGGAGCATCAGGCCGAGGTAAAGCGCGATTTTCACGAGTAGAACGGTATTAAACTGCACGACGCGGTCGGTCACCGACGGGCACTCCGTCAGCATGACCCTCATCAGGGAATAGTACACGTCGCCGCCCACGATCATCGACGCGACGAGGACGCTTAGGAATACCATCCCGATGTACTTGAGCTGCAACGATCGTTTGACGAGGACGGTTTTACGCTGGAACCGCGCTTCTTCGTCGGGCATTGGTCTCCGGTCAGGTCAGAGCAAGTCGTCCGAGAATTTAAGCCACTCGGGCGTCACGGTCTTGAGCTTGGCGGTCGCGGCTTCGAGGCTGACGGCAATCACGGCGTCGCCCTTAAGCGCCGCCATGTGGCCGAACTTCCCCGCATGTACGAGATCCGCGGCCAGCACGCCGACCCGCGTTCCTAAAATGCGGTCGAACAAGGTGGGGGCGCCGCCGCGCTGCATGTGGCCGATGACGGCGGAGCGGGTTTCGATCTTGGTCTCGGCCTCGATGATTTTGGTCAGCCGCTCAGCGACGCCGCGATCCTTGAGGATCATGTGGCCGAACTCATCGAGTTGCTCTTCCTTCTTCTCGCCGGGGATGTCCACGGCTTCGGAGGCGACCACGATCGCGACCTGGCGCGCGGCGTGCGCGGCTTTAAGTTTGGCGCACATGTCCTTGACATCGACGGGGCGCTCGGGCAGGCACAGATAGTCGGCGCCGCCGCCGATCGCGGTGTAGAGCGCGACCCAGCCGGCGTGACGGCCCATGACCTCGAGGACCATGATGCGGCGGTGGGAGCGGCCCGTGTCGCGCAGGCGCTCGACAGCTTCCATCGCGAGGGTGGCCGCGGTGTCGAAGCCGAATGTGGCGTCGGTCGCGTCGAGATCGTTGTCCATCGTCTTCGGCACGCCCACGACGTTGACCTTGTGTTCCTTGAAGAGCTTGTTGGCCACGCCGAGCGTGTCCTCGCCGCCCATGGCGACGAGGGCGTGCAGGTTCAGCGTTTTAAAGGTCTGCAGAACTCCGGCGACGCCGCCCTCTTTTTTATAGGGGTTCGTGCGCGAGGTTCCGAGCATCGTGCCGCCGCGGCCGATCATCTCGCGGACATCGTCCGGGCCGATCGGCTTGGCCGTGCCGTTGATCATGCCCTTCCAGCCTTCCTGGATGCCGACGGTCTCGTAGCCGAGCTTGTGCGCCTTGAGGACGACGCCGCGGATCGCCGGGTTAAGCCCCGGGCAGTCTCCGCCGCCGGTCAGGATCGCGATGCGTTTGGCCATAGATGGTTTCCTAAAAGCTGTTGGAGTACTTGAGCTGCACGATGCGCTCCGGCCCGCGCGCGCCGCCGTCGCTGTAGAAACCGCCCGCGCCGATCGCGCGCACCGCGAAGTCCACATGGAAATTCGGGGTCATGTAGGCGCGCACGCCCATGTTGAAGCGGGAGTCGCTCCAGTTGGCGATGTTGTCCCACTCAAGCAAAATCGACGCCTTGTCGCGGATGTTGATCGACAGCGGGATGGAGCCGAAGATGCTGTTGGAATCGAAGTCCGACACATTGAACGACGGATGGATCTGGAGCCCCGGCACGCCCAGCTCCTTTGACGCCACGACAAAAAAGCCGCGCTGGCGCTGGTTGAAGCGCCGGATTCCGGAGTTGTAGCTGTAGCCCTGGCCGTCGAAGCCGACCGCGAAAGACGGAAAATCATTGTCGCCTTCGTAAAAGCGGTACTTCACCTGCGCGTTCGGCGCGCGCATGCGCACATGCCGCTCATCGCCGACCAGGCCGTCGATCGCGGCGGAGGCGCCGAGGTTGATCCCAGGGTACACACCGAACGAGAGGTACTGCAGGAGTCCGCCGCGCGAATAAAAGCGCGAGCGCGCGGAGTATCCGTAGTTGTCGAGCACCGCGGTCGTCGGAGCGTCGATGACGTCGGTGTCGGGTTGGACGCCGCCGTCGCGGGCGGAGTGCGTTGAACGCGCCATCGAAGCTTTGGGCTTTATCTTAACGGCGGTCGTGGTCGATTCTTCGGCGCGGAGGCCGGAGGACAGCAGGAGGAGCAGCGCGGTGACGAATGAAAGTCTTATTTTCATTTATAAATCCTGAAGAATTAGGCGGGTTTCGCCAAGACGGCGGCGATACGCTCGTGGAGTTTGGCCATCTCAAATGGCTTCTGTAACACTTCGGTGGCGCCGCTCATCAAAGCGATGCCCTTCTCTTTGACGGTGTCGCGGCTGGTCATGATCATGATGCGCGGGGCCTTGGCGCCGAGCTTGTTGGTCAGTTCATAGGCCACATGGTAGCCGTCGATGTACGGCATCATCACGTCGAGGAGAACGAGGTCGAGTTGCTCGTTGAGGGCGGTTTGCAACGCGTCCTTGCCGTTCGCGGCGGAGAGAACCTCGTAGCCTTGGTAGGCCAGGTCCATTTTAAGCAGATCGAGCAAATCCGGATCGTCATCGGCGACGAGGATGCGCTTCTTTATATCGGCCATTCGTTCTCCGCGTGTAAATCTATGCCGTTCTTACCGCGTGATTCTATCAGATTATCCTTATATTGGTGAACAGGGGTGATTCGAGGGGGTTGACAAACTTTTCAATGTGTATATACTTGTATATATGTTTATATTCGAGGTCGTGGACGCTTTGGAAGAGGCCGGCGTTCGTTTTGCCGTGGTTGGCGGCTATGCCGTCGCTCTCCATGGCGCGACGCGGGGCACTTTGGATGTCGACATTATCCTCTCATTGTCGAAGGAAAATTTTATCGCCGCGGAAAAGGCCCTGATGTCCATCGGCCTGTCTTCGCGTCTTCCGGTCGACGCGGCGGAGGTGTTCGCTTTTCGCAAAGAGTATCTCGAGCGGCGAAATCTTGTCGCCTGGAATTTCATCGACGCGAAAGACCCGTCGCGTATCCTCGACATCGTCCTGACTTGGGAATTAAAGTCCGGTGAAATCATGCGTTTGCGCGCGGGTGGTCGCGAAATTCCCGTGCTGTCAAAGAGCGCACTGATCGCGATGAAGCGGGCCGCGGGACGGCCTCAGGACATGGTGGATGTCGAGGCGTTGGAGCGGCCATGAGCGAGAGACCCCTTCAGTATTATTCGGACGAGGCGTTGGCGCGTAGCCGCAAGCTCAGCCCCGAGCAGACCTTGCGGTTTCTCGAAGGCTTTCGTCTTCTCCAGCGTGAGTCTCACCCGCCGAAGTCGCGCTTGATCAGCGTGCGCGTGCCCCAGGGCGTGCTTGATACTTTTCGGGCGAAGGCCGCGCGCGCGGGCGTCCCCTATCAGACCCAGCTCAAACGGCTCATGGCGCGCTGGATCGAAGAGGCCTGACCCCGGCGTTATTTGCCGCCCCATTTGCGGGGGGCGATGACGGCGGGGGCGCCGGAGGCGTCGATGTTCCAGCAGCGGGGGCCCAGAATGGCCTCGATGGCTTCGAACAGCGCCTGATTGAGGTTGACGCGCTGATCAAGGTCGAGCAGGGCGAGGCCTTCCGCGGTTTCCTGCTCGAGCACAATAGGACATGGCCCTTCGAACTGCTCCAGCACGTCGCGCAGGGCCTGGAGCTTTTCGGTCCCGGCGGTCGCGTCGCACTTCAGGCGCAGACGCTTGGCGAATTTCGTCGCCGAGGAGTCAAGCGGGGTCATGTCGTCGACGATGATCTCCGGCGTGCCGGCTCCGTCGCCGGTGTCCTCGCTCTTGTAGGAGAGGCGGCCGGTTGCGGCGACGAAGGCGCCGATCTTGGCGAGGGAGTTGACGCCCGCGGCGTAGGTTTTCGGAAAGCACAGCAAGGTGATTTCACCCGAAAGGTCTTCAAGAGTGATGATCACCCAAGGCTCGCCGGTTTTCTTGGACACCATTTTGCGCATCTTGCTGATCATGCCGGCAAGGCGCACGGGCGTCGTGATCGAGGGTGCGAGCTGGCTGATCTCGTGCGTGGCCGTGGCCTTAAGCTGGGCTTTGACCGACATGAGCGGGTGCCCCGAGAAATAGAAGCCCAGGACCTCGCGCTCGAAGGTCAGCGTGTCATGCTCGGACAAAGGTTTAACCGAGGCATCAGCCGCGGAAATTTCTTGAGACGGAGGCGGAGCCGACGCGCCGAAAAGAAGGCCCTGACCCTTGTCGAGGTCGGCCCGCACTTTCTGCTGGCGGCCGACGGCCTCGTCCACGGCGAGCAGCAGGCGCGCGCGCGCGGCGGGGGCGGGCTCGCCGGCGCGCAGTCCGTCGAGGGCGCCGGCTTTAATTAAAGATTCGACGGCCTTCTTGTTGATCGCGTGGAGATCGACGCGTGAACAAAAATCATCGAGCGAAACAAATTTCTTTTCTTGCGCGGCCGTCACGATGGACTCGGCGGCTCCCGACCCGACATTCTTGATCGCGAGCAGACCGAACCGGATGTTATCGTTCTGGATGTCGAACTGAGTCCTCGATTCGTTGACGTCCGGCGGCAATATTTTCATGCCCATCCGTCTCGCCTCTTCCAGATAAGTGACGAGCTTATTCTCCTTATCCTCGGCGCCGATCGACGAGTGTCCGATCTCGGAGGTAAGCACCGCCGTCATGAACTCGATGGGGAAGTTGGCCTTAAGATAGGCCGTCTGGTAAGCGACGATGCCGTAGGCGACCGAGTGGGACTTGTTGAAGCCGTAGCCGCCGAACTTCACCATCTGGTCGTAGATCTTGGTGGCGATCTTGTCCTTGATCTTGTTGGCGGCGCAGCCCGTGATGAACTTGCTGCGCATTTTTTCCAAGTCCTCGAGGACTTTCTTGCCCATGGCCTTGCGCAGGCCGTCGGCCTCGCCGGGCGTAAATCCCGCGAGCTTCTTGGAGATTTCCATGACCTGCTCCTGGAAGACCATGCAGCCGTAGGTGTCCTTCAGGATGGGCTCAAGGAGCGGCACGTCATAGACGACCGCCTCGCGGCCGTGTTTGCGTTCGACGAACATGTCGAGCATGCCGGACTGCATGGGGCCGGGGCGGAACAGCGCGATCAGGGAGACGATGTCGTCGAAGACGGTGGGCTTGATGCGAAACAGGAGGTCGCGGATGCCCTGGCTGTCGAGCTGGAACACGGCGAGAGACTTAGCCGTGCGCAGCATCTCGTATGTCTTGGGATCGTCCATCGGGATGGCGTCGATGTCGAACTTCGGGTCGTGGCGCTGCTTGACGAACTTCACCGCGTCGTCGATGATCGAGAGCGTGCGCAGGCCGAGGAAGTCGACCTTGAGCAGGCCGAGCTTCGGGCAGACGTCGCCGTCGTACTGCGTCGTCACCACCTCGGACTTGGCACCCTTGGCCAGCGGCGTGTATTTGACGACTTGCTCCTTGGTGATGAGCGTGCCGGCCGCGTGCACGCCGGTGTGGCGCTTGAGGCCCTCGAGCTTGAGCGAAAGCTCGAGCAGGCGCTTGACCTGCGGGTCCTTGGCGAGTTCCTGCATCTCGGGGCTCTGCATGGCCTCGTGCAGGTACACCTTCGGGCCGATGGGGATTTTTTTAGCGATGTCGTTGATCTGCATCAGCGGCATGTCGAGGACGCGGCCCACATCGCGAATAACGGCCTTGGCTCCGAGCGAGCCGAAGGTGATGATCTGCGCGACGCATTCCTTCCCGTACTTCTCGCGAACATACGCGATGACGCGCTCGCGGCCGGTGTCCGCGAAATCGATGTCGAGGTCGGGCATGGATTTGCGATCCGGGTTTAAGAAGCGTTCGAAGAGAAGGCGGTGCTCCAGCGGATCGGCGTTGGTGATGCGCAGAACGTAAGCGACGATGGCGCCCGCGCCGGAGCCGCGGCCGGGGCCGACGGGGATGCCGACCGAGCGGGCGTATTTAATGAAGTCCCAAACGATTAAAAAGTATCCGGAAAAACCCATGCGCTTGATAACGCCGAGCTCATAATCAAGCCGCTCTTTATGCTCGGTGCGGAACCCCGCCGGGAAACGCTCCTTGAGGCCCTCAATGCAGAGGTGCTCGAGATAGGAGTCCTGGTCGTACCCCGGAGGGACCTTGAACTCGGGCAACAGCATCTGGTCCATGGGGATTTTAAGATTGCACATCTCGGCGATCTTCAAGGTGCTCGTCAACGACTCCGGAGCGAAAGAGAATAATTTGTGCATCTCCTCCGGAGACTTGATGTAAAACTCATGGGAGTCGAATTTCAGGCGCTCGGTGTCCGCCATCTTGCGCCCGGTCGCGATGCACACGCGCGCGTCGTGCGCCTCGTGCTCGTCGGGCTTCCAGTAGTGGCAGTCGTTCGTCGCGACAAGCGGAATGCCCGTGCGCTTGTTCATCTCGAGCAGGGCCTGGGTGACCTGCTTCTGTTTGTCGATCCCGTGGTCCATGATCTCGAGGTAATAGGAGTCCGGTTCGAGATTATCCCGGAACCAAGTCACGAGCTTTTCCGATTGGGTGAGGTCGCCGGACAGGATCGATTGGTTGAGCTCGGATTTCAGGCAGCCGGATAAGACGACGAGTCCCTTGGAGTGTTTCGCGAGTAATTCTTTGTCGATGCGCGGATCGTAATAATAACCTTCCAGAAACGCCGTCGAGCACAGCTGCATCAGGTTCTGATAGCCCTCGAAATTTTTCGCGAGCACCGTCAGGTGGCAGTTCTCTTTCTGGGAGTGCCCGCGGTCAAAGCGCGTGCCCTTGGAAATATACATCTCGCAGCCGATGATCGCCTTAAGGCCGACGGCCTTCGCATTCGAATAAAACTCGACCGCGCCGTACATGTTGCCGTGATCGGTGATCGCGAAGCCCTTCGCGCCTGCGTTCGCCAGATCCTTGAGCGTCTGCGAGGGCTTGCCGTCCTTGTCGGACAGCCGAATAACCCCGTCCATCAGGGAGTATTCGGAATGATTGTGAAGGTGAACGAACTCGGGCTTGGACATGAAGGTGGGTAGAAGGTCATTGTACCAAATGCCCCGCCAGGACGAAGGTCCATCTCATTTTCATTCTCTCGACGAGGGTTTTGAGCATTTTAATGCTTAAAACCCCGGAGGAAGGAATCAAAATCGCGGGCGCTTGAGCCCTCGCAGCCCCCGCGCCGCCCTTTGCTACAATGCGGTCCGATGAGACAGGGCGATAAAGGCCTAATCGAGACCTTCGTCAGCAAGAAAACGGTCTGGCGCGGCCGGGCCGTCAACTTCGACGTGGACACCGTGCGTCTGCCCAACGGCAAGCTCGCGACGCGCGAGTACATCTCCCACCCCGGCGCCGTCGGGGTCGTGCCTTTCCTCGACAAAGACACCGTCGTGCTCGTCCGCCAGTACCGGCATCCCGTCGGCGAGGTGACCCTTGAGCTGCCCGCGGGTAAAATCGATCCGCGCGAGTCCGTGCTCACCTGCATCAAGCGGGAGCTCGCCGAGGAGACCGGCTTTACGGCCGCCAAATTCACGCCGCTGATCAAATACTGGCCCACGCCCGCCTTCGCCGATGAGGTCCTTCATCTTTTCGTGGCCACCGGCCTCAAGTCGGGCAAGGTCAACGCGGATGATGATGAGTTCATCGAAACCGTGATCATGCCCTTCAAGAAGGCCGTCGCGATGGTGCGCACCGGCAAGATTCGCGACTCGAAGACTGTCGTTGGTCTCTTAGCGTGCGCCGTGGACCGATGAAGCCCGAAGAAATTCAAACGTGGGAGTCTTTTCTAAAACGCACCCCGCTGTTCTCCGGCCTGTCTGTCGATGACTTAGGCAAGCTCGCGGCGCGTCTTCAGCTGCTGTCTTTGCCGAAAGGCGCGACACTTTTTAAGCAGGGCGATGTGTCCGACGCGTTGTACCTGATCGTCTCCGGCCACGCCCGGCGTTACCGCGGCGTAGAAGGTCAGGAGGCCTTGGTGGCATACCTCGGCCGCGGCGATGTGATCGGTGAAACGGGCATGCTCACCGGCGGACCGCGCTCGGCCACCGTGCGCGTGGACGCGACGAGCGAGCTGCTGAAGCTGCCGCGCAAGGATTTCGAGGATTGCCTGCGGGAGCATCCGACCATTCTTCTGCATCTGTCCCGCACGCTCGCCAGCCGCCTCATCGAGGGCGCCCAGGCCGCCCCGCGCCCCTCTTCGGACCTGGCGCGCCTCGTCGCGTTCGACTTCGCCTTGCCGCGCAGCGTTCGCGCCTTGATCGCCTGGCGTCTGGGCGCCGAGCTCGCCGCGCAGACCAGGAAAAAAGTGCTCATCGTGGACTTGTCGCCCGAGCCGGGCGATATCGCGCGCGCGGCCGGCCTAAAGCCCGCGCCCGCGAGTGAGACCGAGCTGCGCAGCGCCAATCTTCGCGATCCCGCCGCCTTGGCCGCGCTGGCGCAGGAGCATCCGTCGGGCGTGCGCATCCTGTCGGTTTCGCCCGCCACGCTCGGCGGCCGGCTGTTTAGCCAGCTGTATCTCTTTCTCAACGCCGTGCGCGACAGCCACGAAATTACCTTGCTCTGCCTGGGCGGACCGCGCGGCGATGTGGAGCGCGCGGCGCTGACCGAGGCGGACCTCATTCTGATGGCCGGGTGCGATGCGATGCGGCCGCAGTATCGCCACATGGAAGTCGAGGTGCCGCCGCTCGCCGAGGAGTCTCGCCGTATCTTGAGACTGTGGATCGGCGACCTTGAGCCCGAGGACGCTCCCCTTCTCGTCGGGGCGCAGTGCGTGCTGGTGCCGTGGAGCGAGTCCGCGACCGAGGCCTACGAGAAAGACAATAAGGCCGACTCGGCTTTTTCCGCGGAACCCAAGGCCGCGAAGGTGCTGGGCCGGCTGGCCCGCCGCATCGGCGGCGTGCAAGTGGGGCTGGCGCTCGGCACGGGCGCGGCGCTGGGCCACGCGACGATCGGCGTGTTGAAGGTATTAAAACGCGAAGGCATTCCGGTGGACATGATCGCTGGAACTTCGATGGGATCGTTGATCGCCGGCTGTTTCGCGGCGGGATACGAGCCCGAGGAGATCGAGCAGCTCGCCCTGCGCATCGACAAGCCGTGGGTGTATGAAAATCTATTTTGGGACATCACGGTGCCGCGCTCGGGCCTGTTCGCGGGTGACACTTTGCTGCGCTTTGTTCGCTCCTACATGGGATCGCGGGAATTTACCGATATGGATATCCCTTTCGCCTGCGTGGCCGCCGACATCGAGACGGGCGAGGAGGTCGTCCTTAAGCAAGGTCGCGTCGCCGAGGCGATCCGTGCCTCCTGCGGCCTTCCTTTGATCTTCGAGCCGACCCAACTCTCCGGGCGCTGGCTTGTCGACGGCGGCCTCGTCAACCCCGTGCCCACGCGCGTCATCGCCGACATGGGCGCGGACATCCTGCTCGCCGTCAACCTGACCATCCCCGCCGGTGAGCGCAAGACCAATGTTCACGAGCGCCACGACCAGCGTCTTTTGGATCAGCCTCTGAACCTCGAGACCTTGAGCAAGGTCGCGAGAACCGCCATGCCCGCGGCCTTCCGCGCGCCCAACTTCCTGGAAGTTTTTTTCCAGATGATTTATACGATGGAGTACGAAGTCGCTCAGTCGCGCTTGGACCTGGCGCATGTGACCATGTTCCCCGACCTCAAAGGCTTCTCGTGGACCGAACTGCACCGCGCCGCCGAAATCATCCACGCCGGCGAGCTCGCCGCCGAAGAAGCGCTCCCTCGCATCAAAGCCCTCATCCCCGCCTTTCGTCCGTAATTTGTCCGTCTAACTCGAGGCGAGGTCGAGTTTTCCCCAATTTTCCACCGGTGGAAAATTGGAGTCGTCGATTTCGAACATGGCGGTGCGGGAGCCTTAGCGGCGGCCACCTTCGGAGGTGACGAGGGACAGGTGCGCGCCTTCGATGTCGCCGGCGGCGACCTGGCCGAAGATGCTCAAGAAACGGGAGAGCTTGCCGCGGCGGGTGGCGACCTCGCGGCCGTAGGAGGTGCTCTTCGCGTATTTGACGAGGAGATCATCGAGCAGCTCGCGCCATTTCGGCTGCTTGAGCACCGCTTCCCCGATACGGAAGGGGACCAGGCGATAGTCGGATATGTCGCGCGAGATGTTTCGTCGCAAGTTCTGGCTTTCGGCCATCATCTTGTCGATTTCGTTGATGCGCGACAGCCAGGCGTCGGACTGAAGGGCGTCGAGCGAGGCTTGGGCGTTGGCCTTGAGCTTGGCCAGGCGCTCCTTGTAGGACTCGCCGCGGCGCTTGTAGGATTCGCGCGTGGGCGCCGCCGTCGGGACCGCGTCGATGGCGGCGAGCAGGTCGGTGGTCAGAAACCCCTCCTCCGACTCGATGCGTGCCAGCTCTTCTTCCAGAGACGCCGCGGTGAGCCAGCGCGCGGCCTCGCGCTGATGGCCGGACAGCTCGACGAGCAGGCCGCGTGTGATTTGTTTGGGGTCCTTGCTTTTCTCGGCGGCGGCCTGAAAAGCGGCGAGGGCCGCCTGGGCGCGGGCGTTGGCCGCGGCGCGCGCGGCGAAGCGCTTCTTTAATTTGTCCGCCGGGACCTTGGCGAGCAGCCGCGCCTCGAGGTTGGGGTCCTTCATGTCGCGCTCGGTCAGCTGGACGCCGCCGAGCGTCGCGAGCTCGGCGATGCGCGCGCGGCGCAGGCGCTCCTCCAGATTGCCGAGATCGAATTTCAGGCCGTACGCCGGATAGGCGAGCGTGGCATAGTCGAGCTTTCCGGTCTCAATGAGCGCGGGCGCGCCCGGTGGGCGGCGCGTGTTAAGCGCGCTCTGCAGGCTCATGAGCTGGGGGGAATAACCGCGAATATTCCCGGCTGACAAGCGGTCATAGAAGGAGTTCGCGAGCGCGGCGCTGGCCGGGGTCTCGGACCCGGCGGCTTTGCCTGGGCTCGCCTGGCCGGTGATCACCTTTTCTCCTTGGGAGCCCTGGCCTTCAAAGAGATTGCGCAGCGCTTCGCGCTTCTCCTCTTCACCGGCTTGCTGATCGGCGAGGGTCGTCTGTTTTGAGGTCTTCGCCGCTCCTTTGAGCACGCTGAACGCGCCGCCCTTTAGGTTCCGGCGCTGATAGGTCATCCTTAAATATTTGACCGTGGTATTCTCGAAGAGGTGCGTGCCCGCGGCCTCGTCCCGGGCGAGGCCGACCGCGATTTCCGAGGCGGAGCTAAGATCGCTTTTGACCCACGCGCTCACATCGGAGCGCCGCTTGGCGTTGTCGGTCTCGCTGCTGATCGCTCCGGCGATTTTTGACTGCACGATACGATCGATCAAGGCTTCTTGCAAGCCCGGATCGCCCTCCAGCTGTTTATGCATGTCGGCGGCGGCGTTTGAGTTATCGCCGCCTACGACATTGCCGGAAGGATCACTCGTGGGCTCCCCTTCGTCGCCCCGCACCGTAGTGGTGAGGAGAAGAAGGGTCAGGAGCGCCGCCCTCATTTCCGTGGACCGTCCGTTGCCGTTGATTTTTCAGTCGCAAAATTAAACATGTCCCGTCTGCCCGATCTTACGACCCCGTCATCCCCGATTCTTGCCAGTCCCAGCGTGAGGTCCGAGGTTTCAATATCCTTGCGCGCCTTGGTCCATAAATCAAAAAACGAATGCGTGTCGCTCTTATCCGGGACGCCCCAGCGTGCCACCGCATACCGGCCCCCGGATGCCAGCGAGATGCTCACCAGCCGCGGGAAAGGCCCCGCCTTCAGCGCAGAGCCGCCCGTCCAGTCGCGCGCTTCCACGCCCCAGGATTCCCCGAAATGGCACGCGATGAGGATGACCTTGGAATCGTTGGAGAAAATGACAGGCTCGCCTTTCTCCGGCAGGTCCACCGAGTCGTCGCTCCACAGGACCTGCCCGGTCGAGCCGTGGATCTTCAGCACGCGCCGCGATTCGAGCATCTTGTCGTGCTGCGGGCTCCAGGTGAGGCGGCGTTCAAGCGTCCAGGCCGCCGTGCCGTCGGGAGAGACGCCGCCCAGCACTTCGCGCGTGACGACGCCGCTTTCCTCGCGCAGCAAGCCGATCTCAAAAGACAAGGAGCCTTCGGCGTCATAAAGAACGAGCGACTTGCCTTGCTTGGACCACCCCGGCGTTGAGTGGCCGACGGCCAGCTCAGGGAGCGCGGGCGGTTCCGCCGCGAAGGCGGACAGCGAAAGCGCCGCCAAGAGCAGGGCCGCGATCATTTTGTCTTGCCGGCCTTCGCCGCGGGGAGGACGAACACCTTGCCCTTCACGCGCTCAAAGGCGCGCACCTTCCACGGCTGGGCGATGGCCTGGGTTGAGAAGCCGGTGGGATCGTTGACGCGGTAGCGCACGGTGACATCCGGACCTTTGGCTAAGGGCTCGAGAAACTCCACGGTGTAGCCGCCCGTCGGGCGCTCGCCCGCGAACACGGCGACCGCGAAATACTTCTTGAAGTCGAGCTCCGGGGCGTCTTGGCCGAGCTGGAGCCACAGGCGCGTCCAGCCGCCCGCGTCGCTGGCGACCTCGGTGCCGGGGTCGATCGGGCCGCCGTACTGTCCTTTCCATTCCATGGGCTTCTCCGCCTTCTTCGCGTTCGCGGTGCCGGCGATCAGCATAACCGCGAGTATCCACTTAGTCATGACTTCCTCCCACGACCAATTGCGGCATGCGGATCGTGGGCTGGCCGTCGCTGACCGCCACGCTTTGACCCTCTTTGCCGCAGACGCCGATGCCCCATCCGATATCCCATCCGACGCGGTCGATGGAGCGCAGCGCCTCGGGGCCCACGCCAAGAAGGTTCGCGTCGCGCACCAGGTGCTTGACGACCCCGTTCTCGACGCGCCAGCCCTCATCGACTTCGAAGACGAACTCTCCACTCGCGGTGTCCACCTGGCCGCCGCCCATGCGCGTGACGAGCAGGCCGTTTTTCATCTCTTTGATGATTTTGGCCGGGTCGTCTTTGCCGGGGGCTATATATAGGTTCGACATGCGCGGGATCGGTCGCGAGGCGAAAGACTCGCGGCGGCCGTGGCCGTTGGATGGGCGGTCCTCGCGCAAGGCCGTCGCGCGATCGTACAGAAAATCGGTTAAGACTCCGTTTCGCACGAGCTCCGTCGGGCGCGCTTCGACGCCCTCGTCGTCGAACGCGAAGGAGCCGCGCTGAAAGGGCAAGGTGGGATCGTCTACGACGGTGATCGTTTCGGGGGCGACGACTTTGCCGCGCATTCCCCGGTACGCGGGCGACGAGCCTTCCTGAACATGGTCCACCTCGAGCGAGTGCCCGATCGCCTCGTGGATGAAGGTGCCGCCGGCGCTTGCGGCGAGGATGACGGCCATCTCCCCCGCCTTGGCTTTGGGCGCGTCGAGCTTGGCGAGCGCGCGCGCCGCGGCGCGGCGCGCGGCCTTGAGCGCCGCGTCGTCGTCGAAGACCTCGTAGCCGCGCTGGGCCCCGATGACCTCCATGCCGGTTTGCAGTATGCCGTCGCGTCCGGCGACGACGGACACGGTCAGGTTCGTCGACACGCGGCTCTGGGCGCAGTCCGCGCCCTCGCTGTTGAGCACGCGCGTGTCCTTGCGGCGCTCGCTGTAGACGGCGGTGACCTGGCTGACGAGGGGGGACATCTCGCGCGCCACGCGGTCGATGGCGCGCAGCAAGGTCAGCTTGCGCTCAAGCGGAATCAGCGCGGGATCAAGCCGGCAAGGCGGTGCGGCGACGCGCCCCGCCGTGAACACGGGCCCGCGCCCGGGCGCATCCGGTGACAATCGTTCACGCAGGCGCGCAGCGGCGGCGGCCGTGGCGTCCTGGGCGCTACCGAACAGAGTCGCGACATGAAGGCCTTTGCGTTTTAACAAGCGCAGGCTTAAGCCTCGCTCGGCGCTGGCCCCGATGTCGCGCACCGCCCCGTCCTCCAAGCGCGCGCTGGTCCATTGCGACGACTCGAGATAAACCTCGCCGTAATCGGTCCCGGACAGCGCCGGGCCGTAGGCCGAGGCTTCTCCACCGATGCTCACGCGTCCCTCTTGCGAGGAAGGGTCAGCGTCACCGTCGACCCCGCGCCGAGCTTGGAGCGCAGGACGGCGCTGCCGCCGTGCAGCTCGGCGACCTTACGCACGAAGGCGAGGCCTAAGCCCATGCCCTCCTGCTGGCCGGTAAAATCTTTCTCGACCTGGTGAAACCGGGAGAAAACTTTTTCGAGGTCTTCGGGCGGCACGCCGGGGCCCGTGTCGCCGACTGTGACCGCGGCCCAGTCGCCCGTGCCCTCGGCACGGATGACGGTGAGCGGCGAGGGCTTGAGATTAAACTTGACCGCGTTGTCGATGAGGTTTTTAAGCGCCTCAATGATAAGTCGCCTGTCGCCGAGAAGGATAAGCCCGGTTTTGGGCGCGTCGACTTTCGCGTCGCGCTCCACGAGCTTGTCCTTAAGCGCCTCGGCCGCCTCGGAGACCGCTTCGTCGAGGGGAAACGGCTCGGAGGAAATCTGCGTGTCCGGGCTTTCGATCGTGGTGTAGCTGAGAAGCTTGTCGACCAGCTCGCTGACCTTGCCGCCCTGGGAGCGGATCGTCTTCACGGCTTTGGCCCACATCGGATCGGTGTCGGCGTTGACCTCGTCCATGAGAATGTCGGCAAATCCCGTCACCGCCGCCAGCGGCGTGCGCAGTTTGTGCGAGATGAGGCTCAGAAAAGTCCGCTTCAGCTTCTCCTGGCGGTAGCTTTCGGTGCGGTCGCGGAAGATGAACAGCCGGCCGATGGCGTCGCCAAGCGGCGCGCGCGTGACGCGGCCTTCCAGCACCAGCATCGTCGGCTCCTTGCGGACCGCGGCGAAATCGAGGACCTCTTTGTCGCTGGTGAGCAGCTCGTGGATGGAGGGGGTGACGACCATGCCCGTGAGACCGTCGGCCATTTCTTTTAGTTCCGCCCCGACCAGCTTCGACGCGGCCTCGTTGGAGAGGAGAACTTTCCCCGAGGGATCGCTCAGGGCCGCGCCGTCGGTCATCTGCTCGAACACAGTCGCGAGTTTAAAGCGCTCATCCTTAAGCGAAGTGAATAGGCGCGCGTTGTCGATGGCGACCGCCGCCTGAGACGCGAAGGCTTCAAAGACGGCCAGGTCGGCTTCGCTGAAATCGCCGCCGCGCTTGTTGATCGCCTCCAAAACGCCGACGAGCCGTCCTTTGAGCAGCATCGGCACCGCCAAAATTGAGCGCGTGACGAACCCGGAGTGCGCGTCCATCGTGGGGGACCAGCGCTTATCCTGGCGCACCGCGTTGATGATCTCCGGCGCGCGGTTCTTGGCGACCGAGCCGGCGATGCCCGTGCCCAAAGGCAGGCGGACCTTGGCGGCCTCGGGGCCCAGTCCCAAGGCCACATCGAAATACAGCTCTTGGGTTTTTTCGTCCAACAATAACAGGGACGCGCTTTCCGCGTCCACGACGCGCGTGGAGAGCTCGAGCACCGAAGTGAGAAGCTCGCTGAGCTCGAGCTTGGAGGACAAAAGCCGTCCAACCTCCAGTAAAAGCTCCAAAGTCTGTGCGCTTGTCGCGGGCATGTTTCGTTACCCTACCAAATCTTCACACCGACGGGCTTGGCGGGGGAGCCTCGCTCCGCGACGTCAAACTCATACTGAAACGGCATCGGGCGGGGGAGCACGAGGCTCGTAAAGCGCAGATCGTAGACCTTCACCGTCGACCCGCCCTCGGGCTTGGGTGTCACGGTCCACACCGCCGCCTTGAAGAAATCGGCCAACCGGACGCCGAACGGGGTCTCCTGCGCGGCGCGCGCGGGCGGTGACCACTCGTCATTGGGCAAGGTCAGCCGCGGGGTGACCGTGCGCTTAGAGACATTGATGAGATACACCTGCCAGGCGTCCTTGTCTTTCACCACGCCCCGCCAGCGATGCGCGCCCAGCGGCTCGGGGAATGCGTACTGAAAGCCCTTGCCGCCGGTCTCCTGCGCGAGCAAGGTTAGCGCCATCTGGCGCGCGGAGAACGCCATCGCGAGGTAAAACATCACGGCCACGAGTGCTGACTGGCACGCCATGGTGAGCCCGGGCCGCCACGCCGCCCGCAGTCGCACTAGGTGGGGCGCGGCCAGAAACCCGGTCAGGACCAGGTCGATGATGAAAATCA